>NZ_JAMYNS010000002.1:0-519432 GCF_040319125.1 Mesorhizobium sp. M0938
GGCGCGGTGGGCCCGGGGGGGGCGGCCGAAGCCCCGGGGGGTGTGGGGGGGGGGCGGCGTGGGGGGGGGGGCGGGGGGCGCCTCCCTTGGGTGGGCCGGGCGGGGCCCCGCCCACCGCTTCACTTCAGGCGCGCCGGCACGTTTCGAGCTTGGGCGCTACCGACTGCCGCTCGCCGGCCTTGGCTGGCTGGTGATCGGTTTCATCCTTGTGCTTCCGGCTTGCGCGCTACTGGCGACGTCGCTCGTCCCGTCGTTCGGCGTGCCGCTTGGCTGGGAGACGATGACCGCGTCCAACTATGCCGAGGTTCTGGTCCGCCAGGCTTCGACCGTTCGCGCCTTCCGCAATTCCCTTCTTTTTGCCGGTAGTGCCGCACTGATCCTCGCCATCGGCGTCATACCGGTGACCGCGGTGCTCGAACGGCTCGGCCGGCGCTGGCAGCGCCTCCTCGGCGGCGTCGTCGACCTGCCCTATGCCGTCCCCGGCGTCGTGCTTGCGATAGCCTGCATCCTCTTGTTCCTGCGCCCGCTGCCGCTGATCGGCAGCCTCTATGCAACGGCATCGATCATCGTTGTCGCCTATGCGATGCGGTTTTTCACGCTTGCCTTGAAACCGGTGGCGACCGCGGTCGGACAGATTTCACGCGATCTCGACGAGGCGGCGGCGGTGTCGGGAGCCGGAACCCTTCGCCGGCTAGTGACGATAACCGCTCCGCTTGCGGCACCCGCAGCCGTGGCCGGCGGGCTGCTCGTCTTCATGAGCGCCTTCAATGAGCTGACGGTCTCGGCCCTGCTCTGGTCGAGCGGCAACGAGACGCTTGGCGTGGTGCTGTTCAGCCTCGAGGAAGCAGGTTTGGGAACGCAGGCAGCCGCGATCGCCGTTTCCACAATTGCCGTTGTCGTCGTCCTGCTGCTTGTGCTCGACCGGTTCGGGCGGCGACTTCCATCAGGCGTCTTGCCCTGGCGGTGACGCATACCGCCAATGTGCGGGCAGGGAGGCAAAATCCTCTCGCTCAGTCCCGACTTTGAGAGAGCCTGCCGCTGCCGGCGCATCTCGTTGCGCTTGGCCGCCGCTGGGGTAACTAGGCGCCGGAGCCGCCCTCCTCCTCAGCTTCTTGCTCAGCCGCCGCTGCTTCCAGTTCAAGCCGCTCCAAATGGGCCCTGATCTCTTCGGGCTCGGCATGCTCGAGCCCGACGACATTATTCCTCGTTTCGTTCAATCCGACGATGATTTCATCGAGCTTCGCATGGATGGCAGCAGTGTCGCGATAGCCCTGGATCAGGACGACGCCCGTGATCAATATCGCAGCTACCGAAAGCGCAAAGGTGATTACATTTGTCAGCCCGAAAGGAACCATCGCCGTGCACGCTATCATGACGGCGATCAGCATATAGAAGCCGGGGGGACGAGACAGAAAGTCCGCAATCACATAGAGAAATCGGTTCATGCGAATCCCCAGACAAACATCGCCCGATTGGGGCCTGATTTCAGGTGCGCGTCAATCGCGCACTCTCGGCCGTCCTGATACAGGCGCGGGCGGGACTCTGCCTTCTGAGCGAGCGCTTGGAACCAGGGTCAACCCGCGGCGTTTGCCGTTCTCACAGGAGAAAAGCCATGCGCGACAACGATCAGAACTTCAAAAGCAAGTTTTGGGACTCGATCCGTTCTGACATGACGGCAATGATCGGCGTTCCAGGCGTCCGCCCTCGACCAATGACAGCGCAATTCGATGGTGACCGCAACGTCATCTATTTCTTCACTGCGAAGGACACCGACCTGGCCGAAGCCACCGCAGATGGAAAAGAAGCGACACTAGTCTATGCCGCCAAGGGACATGACCTGTTCGCCACTGTCGAAGGCACACTGAGGATCGACAACGATCGGGCGGTCATCGACCGCTTGTGGAACCGCTTCGTCGCCGCTTGGTTCGAGGGAGGCAAAGAGGATCCGAAGCTCTGCTTGCTCAGGTTCGATCCTGCGGACGCCGAAATCTGGAAGGATGCATCCAGCATCGTCGCCGGGGCAAAGCTTTTCCTGGGGATGGGCGACCCGAAAGAAGACTACAAAGACAGCGTGGCAGAGGTCCGCATGAAGTAACGGCACGCGTTAGAAATCGGGCCTCATGCAGCGTCCTTGCGTCGGCGCGCCTCTTGCTGACGCGCTCGTTGCGATTGGCGCCCAACAGACTCGTCATCTCGGATAATACGATTTGGCGACGCCGCCGTCTGCGATCTACGAGTTCAGGCACCCCATTCGCCCACCTCTTCTGCGATCGTAGCCGAAACGTCCTGGCTTCATAGGTGCGATACAACAGCCTGATTTCGGCGCTTTGCTATCTGGTGACGTAGCTTGAGCCACCTCAGGTGTCGGGGATGATCCACGCATCCGAG
This sequence comes from Mesorhizobium sp. M0938, assembly GCF_040319125.1. Lineage (NCBI taxonomy): Bacteria > Pseudomonadati > Pseudomonadota > Alphaproteobacteria > Hyphomicrobiales > Phyllobacteriaceae > Mesorhizobium > Mesorhizobium sp. M0938. The sequence goes on from NZ_JAMYNS010000002.1 coordinate 2,389, forward strand.
ACCGCTATGTGCACCTTCTTGCCGGTTGCCAAAACCTCGGCGCTTTCGATCAGCAGTTCATGCCCCGGCCCCCCTTCCGGCGCCGACAGCGCCAGCCGCACCTCATGAACCGGGCCTCTATAGATGCTGTCGAGCACCGTCGCCGGCATGCCCTCAGGTGAAATCCGCAGCGCTTCCGGCCGCAGCAGGATATTGACCGGTCCGGACGATATCCCGGCGCTTCGCGCCGCAAAGCGATATCCTGCAACGTCGACCGTTGCGATTCCCTCGGCATGATCGATCACTGTCCCCGCAACGATGGAACCGCGCCCGACAAAGCCGGCAATCGTGGCATTGGCCGGCGCGCGGTAGACCTCCCGAGGCGCCGCCGCCTGCAGCACCTTGCCTCGGCTCATAATGGCAACGCGATCGGCCAGCGCCAGGGCCTCGGCCTGGTCGTGGGTGACATAGACGATGGTGGCGCCGGTGCGGCGATGGATGTCGCGAAACGCGTCGACCATCGATGCGCGCAGATGCATGTCGAGATTGGCGAGCGGTTCGTCGAACAGGATGATCCTGGCGTCGGCAACCAGGCAGCGCGCCAGCGCGACGCGCTGACGCTGGCCGCCGGACAGTTCCTCGATGCGGCGGCCTTCAAATCCGTTGAGCCCGACGATGTCGAGAACAGCGCCGACACGGCCGGCGATTGCGCCCCGTTCGACGTGCCGGGCTTTCAGCGGATAGGCGACGTTTGCCGCGACATCCATATGGGGCCACAGCGCATAGGACTGGAAGACGACCCCGACGCCGCGCGCTTCCGGCGGCACCTGCCGCTGCGGATCGGCCATCAATTCCTTGCCGAAGAAGACGCTGCCCTCGCTGGGCGCCTCGAAGCCGGCGATCAGCCTCAGCATCGTGGTCTTGCCGCACCCGGAGGGGCCGAGCAGCGCGGTGAAGGAGCCCGCCGCGAAGTCCAGCGAAACGGCGTCAAGTGCTGCGGTTTCGTTGAACCGCTTGCTGAGACGCTCCACCTTGATTTCGCTCATGCTTTACCCATTGGCGTATCACTGCGCCGCGCGCCCGTTGTTCCGCAACCAGAGCGGCCCAATGCATGTCGCGCAAAGGTGCGCAGCGGTTTTGCGATAACGAAATGCATACAAAAAGACCTTAAAGCGCGTCGCGTGAATCTCATCAACGCGACGCGCTTTAAGGTGGGCAATACGTTGGAAATTCGACCCTGACAATGACGGCGGAACTGACGCCCGTGCTTACTGCGCCGTCCAGCCGCCATCCATCGGCAAGGTCGTTCCAGTGATCTGCTTGGCTGAATCCGAGCACAGGAACAGCGCCAGTGCAGCAAGCTCCTCGACGGTGACGAACTCCTTGGTCGGCTGTGCCGCGAGCAGCACATCGTGCTTGACCTGCTCCTCGGTCATGCCGCGCGCTTTCATCGTGTCGGGAATCTGCCTTTCGACCAGCGGCGTCCAGACGTAGCCGGGCGCGATCGCATTGACGGTGATGCCGTCGAGTGCCGCCTCCAGCGCCACCGTCTTGGTCAGGCCTGCTATGCCGTGCTTGGCCGACACATAGGCTGATTTGAACGGCGAGGCGACCAACGCGTGCGCCGACGCAGTGTTGATGATGCGACCCCATTTGCGCGCCTTCATACCGGGCAGCACCGCCTTGATCGCATAGAAGGCGGCGAGCAAATTGATACGGATGATGGCTTCCCATTTGTCATCAGGGAATTCCTCGATCGGCGCGACATGCTGGATGCCCGCATTGTTGACCAGGATGTCGAGACTGCCGAAGGCCTCCTCGGCCTCGCGTACCATGGCGCTCACCGCTGCCCCGTCCATCATGTTGGCTCCCGAATAACGGCATTTGACGCCGAAATCCGTTTCGATGCCGGCGCGCTCCTGCTCGATGGCGGCTGCGTCGCCCAGGCCGTTGATGGTGACGTTGGCGCCTTCGGCGGCGAAGGCACGGGCGATGCCAAGCCCAATGCCGCTGGTCGAGCCGGTGACGAGCGCGTTCTTCGAAGACAGGAAACCCATGATGATCTCGCGGGAAAGAGAGGAAACAGGACAGACTTTGTGCGTCGCAGCCGGACAGTGCCACGGCCATGTGTCGGCGCGATTACAGCGATGCGACGCGCCCTTAGCCCTCTGGAGCCACGGTCGTCAGGCTGACACGGCAGTGTCATGGCGCCGTGCAACATAATCCCCTGCGCACTCGCGCGGTCGTTCCAGAATGGATGGGGCTATAGCTTGGAAATCGCCGATGTCATGAAGCGCGCCTATGCGATGCCGCTCACCAACCCGTCCTTCCCGCCCGGGCCCTATCGTTTCTTCGACCGCGAATACGTTATCATCACCTATCGCACGACGCGCGAAGCCTTGGAGGCGGTGGTGCCGGCGCCACTGGAGATCGATGAGCCGCTGGTCAAATACGAATTCATCCGCATGCCCGATTCAACCGGCTTCGGTGACTACACCGAGACCGGCCAGGTCATCCCCGTGCGCTACAAGGGTGAACACGGCGCCTACGTCCATTCCATGTTTCTCGACGACGACGCGCCCATCGCCGGCGGGCGCGAGCTCTGGGGTTTTCCGAAGAAGCTCGCCAACCCGAAGCTTGTGCATGAGGGCGAGGTGGTGGTCGGTACGCTGCATTATGGCAGCGTTCTGTGCGCCACCGGCACGATGGGCTATAAGCACCGGCCGGCCGATCATGACCAGATCCTCGCCTCGCTTGCCCAGCCCAACTTCCTCATCAAGATCATCCCGCATGTCGACGGCACGCCGCGTATCTTCGAACTGGTGCGCTATCATCTCACCGAGGTGACGTTGAAGGAGGCCTGGACGGCACCGGCGGCGCTCGATCTCCGGCCGCACGTCATGGCCGACGTGGCGCGCCTGCCCGTGCTCGACATCGTCTCGGCCGTTCACTTCACCGCCGATCTGACGCTTGGGCTAGGCGAGGTGGTTCATGACTATCTCGCCGACCGCACCTGACCGCAGAAACCATTCGGAGGCAAAGCCGTGCTTGAACGCAACCGCAAGAAGGCAATCGCCGCCACCATCGAGGAAATCTCGGCGCAATACGACCGTGTAGCGCTGGTGTTTCAGGGCGGCGGTGCACTCGGCGCCTATCAGGCCGGTGTCTACCAGGCGCTTGCCCAAGCCGGCTGCGAGCCGACCTGGCTCTCCGGCGTGTCGATCGGCGCGATCAACGCATCGATCATCGCCGGCAACGAGCCAAGCCGCCGGCTGGAGCGGCTCGAGCAATTCTGGCAGACGATTTCGGGGCGCAAGATCTGGGCCTATACGCCCGAGGGCGACATTTACCGCGATATCCGCAACCGTACCAGCTCATGGATGACGATGACCCTGGGCCAGCCTGGCTTCTTCAAGCCGCGCCACCCCAACCCGTGGTTCGAGCAGCCGGGTGCCGAAGGCGCCACCAGCTTTTATGACACGGCCGAGTTGAAGGAGACTTTGGAAGGGCTGATCGATTTCGACATCCTCAACGACGGCAAGAAGCGGCTCAGCGTCGGTGCGGTCAACGTCAGAACAGGCAACTTCGTCTATTTCGACACCGAGAATGTACGCATCGGGCCCGAGCACATAATGGCGAGCGGAGCACTGCCGCCGGCTTTCCCGCCGGTCCGCATCGAGGGCGAGTATTACTGGGATGGCGGCATCGTTTCCAACACGCCGCTGCAATATCTTCTCGATCAGGAAGAGGACCGCAGCTCGCTGGTGTTCCAGGTCGACCTGTTCAGCGCGCGCGGCGCCTTGCCGCGCGGCATGGCCGATGTTTTGTCGCGGCACAAGGACATCATGTATTCGAGCCGCACGCGGCAGAACACCGACAATTTCCAGCGCATCCACGCTCTGAAGATGAAGCTCCTCGATGCGCTGAAACGCGTCCCGGCCGAATTGCTGAAGGAAGGAGAGAAAGAGCTGATCGCGGACTATTCGGATGCCGGCGTGGTCAACATCATACACCTGATCTATCAGCACAAGGGCTACGAGGGGCACGCCAAGGACTACGAATTCTCTGGCACTTCGATGCGCGAGCACTGGGAGATGGGGCTCGAGGATACGCAGCGGACGCTACGCCATCGCCAATGGCTGGTCCTGCCGACCAATATCGAGGGCGTCGCCATCTACGATTTGCACCGCGACGATCCGACATGATGCGTGTCACTCAAACCTGCTCTCGAGTTGACCCGAGGGTGCGCACCGATTTTGGATAGGCCGGAAGGATGCGCTGGCCCGCATCGGACGAGAAACCGTCGGCCGGACCGGCTCTGATGGCATCCTCGACCTATCCCGCAATCTCCAGCAGGGAGGATACCAGCAACCGACGTTCGTCATGTGAAAGGACGTCCGAGTCGAAGAGGTTCATGCTGCGAAGCCCTTCGATAGCGAGGTAGCAGACAAGGAGCGCCTTGAGATCCGGTGTCTCTCCCTTGAGCCGCTCGAAAACCTGCCGTCTGAACGATTTTATCGGGGTCAGAAAATCGGGATCTTCGGCGATTGCCGAAAAGATCCAGGAGGCCGACGGTTTCGACTCCTCGGCATGTTCGGCCGAAAGCTTGATGTAAGTCGCAAGCGGGCTTTCACCGGTGGCGCCGGCCGTGCGGGCGGATTCCAGCGCCCGCTCGAAGGCGCGCAGATAATCTTCCACCAGCGCCTGCATCAGTTTCGCCTTGGTCGGGAAATTGTACAGCAAGCCGCCTTTCGATACGCCGGCTCGGCTGGCAACCGCATCCAGCGACAGGCTGCCAGGGCCCGACTCGCGCGCCACATCAGCGGCAGCGGCGAGAATCTTCTCACGCGAATTTACTCTGCGGGCTTTCATCAATCGCTCCCCATACATTAGCTTACGCGGAATTGACAAGACCGTCCAGACGGTACAGTAAGAGCGCCATCATTTGAAATCGGGACCAGTCACAGCTATGTGTTCCGGTCATCCGACCGTTATACCGGGCCGTGGCCAAGGGGACTGTTCGTGATCAAGCGCTTCATCATCGCCTTCATTCTGCTCGTGCTGGTGTGCGGCGGCATCGTCGGCTTCAATTTGTTCCGCGACAATGCAATGCAGCAATTCTTCGCCACGATGAAACCGCCGGCCGCGACCGTGTCGACGACAATCGTCAAGCCGACGAACTGGATGCCGGGCGTCGAGGCGATCGGCACGGTCAGTGCTGTACGGGGCGTCGACTTGACCGTCGAGACCGCCGGCATCGTCAAGGACATCCTGTTTCACGCCAATCAGAAGGTTGAAGCCAATGCGGTTCTCCTTCAGCTCGACGATGCCGCCGAACGCGCCGATCTCGATGCGACGAAGGCACAAGCAGCGCTAGACCAGACGGCGTTGACGCGTGCCCTTGAATTGCAAAAACGCGGTGTCGGCTCGGAATCGACGCTCGACTCGGCGCGGGCCGCCGCATCGGCTTCCACTTCGCAGGTCAACAGGCTGCAGGCGGTGCTCGAGCAGAAGCTGCTGACCGCGCCCTTCAGCGGCACCGTTGGTATTCCAAGGATCGATCTCGGCCAGTATCTCTCCCCCGGCACTTCCGTAGCGACGCTGCAGGATCTGGAGACGATGCGGGCCGATTTCTCCGTTCCCGAACAGCAGCTTCCGCTGCTGAAGATCGGCCAGACGGTGCGGCTGGGCGTTGGTGACGGCGAGTTGCCGTTCACCGGCACCATCCGCGGTATCGACCCCAAGATCGACCCGGCCAGCCGGCTGGTGACGGTCAGGGCCGAGGTCGCCAACCCTGAAGGCAAGCTGACGCCTGGCCAGTTCGTGCAGGTGCGCGTCGAACTGCCCGAGGAAAACAACGTACTGACGGTGCCGCAAACCGCGCTGACTTCAAGCCTGTACGGTGACTTTGTCTTTGTGGTGCGTCCGGCGAAGCCGGCCGCGACCAATGGCGCCGCCCCTGCTGCTGCGAAGCCGGAGGAAAAGCCCGCCGCGGATACTGCGAAGCCAGCGGCCGAAGCGCCCGCGGCAAAACCCGAGGAAAAACCGGCGGCTACCGCGGCCGAACCGACGGCGGAAGAACAGAAGCCGCAGCTCGTGCTCGCCCAGGTGTTCGTCAAGCCCGGCCGCCGCAACGCCGGCCTGGTTGAAATCCTGGAAGGCATCCAGCCCGGCGACGAAGTCGTTACCGCTGGCCAGAACCGGCTCTCCAACGGCATGTCCGTTGCCGTCGACAACACGATCGACCCGACCAAGCCGGCAAACCAGCAGGCCCAGCAATGAGCTTTTCCGACCTCTTCATCCGCCGCCCGGTCCTTTCGACCGTGCTCGCCTTGATGATCCTGCTTTTGGGTTTCCAGGGCATCTTCAATCTTTCGATCCGGCAGTATCCTGAGGTTGAAGAAACGGCCATCACGATCACCACGGCCTATCCCGGCGCCAGCGCCGACCTGATCCAGGGGTTCATTTCCGCGCCGATCGCCCGTGCCGTCGCTTCGACCGAAAACATCGATTACGTCACGTCGGCGAGCCGGCCGTCCTCCAGCACCGTGACGGTGCAGATGAAACTCGGTTCCAACCCCGACATCGCGCTGAACGAAGTCTTGTCGAAGGTGCAAGGCGTGCGCGGCGATCTGCCTGACGAGGCCGAGGACCCGGTGATTGTCAAGGGCACCGGCGAGCAGTTCGCGATGATGTATATCTCGATGCAGAATCCGAACATGACGCCCGAACAGCTCACCGAATATATCGAGCGCGTCGTGCGGCCGCGCATGTCGACGGTTGAGGGTGTCGCCGACGTGCAGATCTTCGGGGCCGCCGAATATTCGATGCGCGTCTGGATCGACCCGATAAAACTGGCGGCGCGCGGCGTGACGGCGTCGGAAGTGCTGACCGCCATCAACGAATCGAATTTTCTCTCCGCGCCCGGCAATACCGAAAACGAGTATGTGGCTTCCTCGATCACCGTCCGCTCGACGCTGCAGACGCCGGAGGCCTTCGCCGCCCTTCCGCTCCGCTCCAACAACGGCAATGTGGTGAGGCTGCGCGACGTCGCGCGCGTCGAGCTCGCCGCTGCAAACACCGACACCAGGGTCAGCTTCAACGGCAAGCCCGGTATCTTTCTGGCCATCTTCCCGACGCCGGCCGCCAATCCGCTGACGACAGCAGGGGCTATCCACGAAATTGTGCCGACGATCCAGGAGACGCTGCCGCTCGGCATGACGATCGAGATCGTCTACGATTCGACCGAGCAGATCAGCGCCTCGATCGAGGAGGTGTTCAAGACCATCGGCGAGGCGGTCATCATCGTCATCGTCGTCATCCTGCTCTTCCTCGGCTCGTTCCGGTCGGTGCTGATGCCGATCGTGACCATTCCGCTGTCGCTGATCGGCGTCTGCTTCCTGCTGTTTACGCTGGGTTACTCGATCAACCTTTTGTCGTTGCTGGCTATGGTGCTGGCGATCGGCCTCGTCGTCGACGATGCCATCGTGGTCGTGGAAAACATTCACCGCCACATGGAAGAAGACAACATGTCGCCGATGCAGGCGGCCTTCAACGGCATGCGGGAGATCTCGTCCGCCGTCATCGCCATGACGATAACGCTCGCCGCCGTGTTCGCGCCGCTGGCCTTCACCGGCGGCCTGACCGGCGCGTTATTTCGCGAGTTCGCGGTGACGCTTGCCGGCTCGGTGGTGATTTCGGGTATCGTCGCGCTCACCATCACGCCGATGATGTCGGCACGCATCCTGAGGGCCGGCTCGCACAGCCGCTTCCAGCGCATTGTCGACAGCACGTTCGGACGCGTCGAGAACATCTATGAGCGGCTGGTCAGCGGCTCGTTGAAATATCGCCCGGTGACGCTGATGATCGTCGTCGCCCTGGTCGCCACGACCGGCTTCATGTTTACCAAGACCGCGAGCGAACTGGCGCCGGAGGAAGACCAGGGCTTTCTGCTTTCGCTGGTGACCGCACCGCGCTACGCGACGTCGGACTATACCGAGAGCTACGTCAATCAGATCCTCGGCCTGGTCGACGACCTGCCTGAGACGCGGGCACGGTTCTCGGCAGTCGCCTTCGGCGGCGGCCAGACGAACAGCGCTTTCGTCGGTTTTGCGTTCAAGGACTGGGCCGAGCGTACGCGCAGCTCGAAGGAACTCCAGGAAGACATCACGGGCCGGCTCGGAAAAGTGGCGGGCGTCGAAGCTTTCGTCTTCGCACCGCCGACGCTGCCCGGCTCCGGCGGCGGCCTGCCGATCACGATGGTGGTGCGCTCGACCGGCGAGGCCTCCCAGGTTTACGAGGCGGCCGAGGACATCAAGAACAAGGCACAGGCCTCCGGCCGCTTCCTGGTGGTGCAGAATTCGATGACTTTCGATGCGCCGCAAGTGACGGTGACGATCGACCGCGACCGCGCCGCGGCGCTCAACTTGCCGATCGCCGACATCGGCCGGACGCTGACGCTCCTGGTCGGTGGCGCCGAAGTGGCGCAATTCGACCGCGAATCCAACAGCTACGACATCATCCCGCAGGTGCCGCAGAACTTCCGCGACAACCCCGAAAAGCTGGCCGAGTATTTCGTGCGCAGTGCGTCCGGCGAGATGGTGCCGCTCTCGGCGGTGGTGAAGATTTCGAACAACGCCTCGCCGGCGGTGATCGAGCAGTTCAACCAGTTGAACTCCGCCACGATTTCCGCTCTGCCATTGCCCACCGTCACCACCGGCGACGGGCTGAGAACCATCGAGGACATCGCCAGGGAAAGCCTGCCCGACACCTTCTTCATCGACTATACCGGCCAGTCGCGGCAGGAGAAGGAACAGGGCTACACAATCATCATCGCCTTCGCGGCAGCCGTTCTCGTCATCTATCTGGTGCTGGCGGCGCAGTTCGAAAGCTTCCGCGATCCGTTGATCATCATGATGTCGGTACCGCTGTCGATCTTCGGCGCGATCGTGCCGCTCAATCTGGGGCTGGGAACGCTCAACATCTACACGCAGGTCGGCCTGATCACGCTGATCGGTCTGATCACCAAGCACGGCATTCTTCTGGTCGAGTTCGCCAACCAGCAGCGCGAACTGCACGGGATGCGGCGGCGCGATGCGATCATCGCCTCGGCCAAGGTGCGTCTGCGGCCGATCCTGATGACGACGGCGGCGATGGCGCTCGGCGTGGTGCCGCTGATCATCTCCAGCGGCGCGGGTGCTGCGGCACGCTATTCGATGGGCCTGGTGATCTTCACCGGCATTCTGGTCGGAACCATGTTCACCCTGTTCGTGGTGCCGATGTTCTACACCTTTATCGCCAGCAAGGACTTGCCGCATCACGCCGAGAAGCCGGACCCGAAGCTGATGCCGGTGCCAATTGATTGATTAACGAAAAAGGCCGGAAATTCCGGCCTTTTTCGTGAGCGATGTCCGACCCGGCATGTGCTTGCACCGGCGGGCGGATCGTCTTTGGCTATTTATTTGATGATGACGATCCGGGTGTTGGCCGGGCCGAAAATCTCGACAAGCTGGTAGAAATCGGCGGCATTGGCCGGGTGCAGCCGCACGCAGCCATGCGAGGCCGGCTGTCCCAGGCGCTTGACGAAATTGGTCGCATGGACAGCGTAGCCGCCCTTGAAGAAGACCGAATGCGGCATCGGCGCATTGTCGTATTTCCTCGAATACCACATTTGGTGCATGCGCGTCGGCTTGAACGAGCCAGTCGGGGTGACATACCCCTTGCCGCCGGTCGAGACCTTCCACGCGAAAGTCGGCCGCCCGTCGACCAGGACTTCCATCGTCTGCTGCGAAAGCGAAATTCGCGCCACGATCTGATTGGCGGCCCGACTGGTCGCATGGGCAACGCTGTTGCCTGCGCCGAGCAGAAGAACCGCACCTGTGACGGCAACGGCAGCGATGTTGATGAGCTTGGCGGAAATGGCAGTGTACATGAGATCCCCCTGTCTACCGGACGTGGCCGGCTCCAATTCGATGACCGGCTTATCGTTTGGTGATGTTTCGAATTGATTTCGTATCGCAGCCATTTGTGTTTCGGATCTGTTTCCTCTGGTTAACAGCCGGGAATCCTGTCCCGAGGCGCATCCCAAGCTGGAACCAAGGACAACGCCGTCGGCTGGCCAGCTCGGACCAGCGAAAAGATACAGTCATCGCCAAACGAAAGCGCGGTCTTCCCTCATATGAAAGAAATTTGACCTGCTTCGAAACCAATTTGCAACCAAGCGCGCGAGCTGGCGGCATGATCTGGATACAGGCCACACGCAGAGTTGACCCAACGAGAACAGCCGGCACAAACGAAGATGAACCTGCAATCGAACGCAACATCCTGGCTTTTCGGGATAAGCATAGCCACAGCGATCGTTGGCGGCGTCGGCACCCTAGCCGGCGGCCCGACGACGAAGCTTGCGGGGATGACTTCAGGCGAAGTTTCGACGCTGCATGCCGCACTGTTTTTCGCCACGGTCTGGATCGTATCCAGCCTGCGCATTAACCGGCTCAAGGCCCTCTGGCGGGTCGGTTTTGGGCTGAAGAAGATGCGCGGCCCCTCCGGCAACTTGCAGCCGAGAGGACCGAAGGCCCGCGCCGCGACGGGGGGCTCCGCTGGCGGCGCGGGCGCTTCGGGGGTTTCCCTGAAGTGAGCCTGAAACCGAATTTGGGAATGAAGAGATGAACACGAAATTTGCTGCTACGGTGCTTTCCGCACTGCTTTACGCGCAGGGCCTGCTCGGCTTTGCCGGCCTCGCCACCGTGCTCCTGAAAGATCGGGCCCATGCCAGTGAACTCGGCACGGCCAACGAGATACCGTCAGGTCCGTCGCTCCTCGTGGTGCGCTGAGTGGAAGCGCATGACCCCGAAATCGGAGACGATTTTCGCTGGGAATCATGCGCAGAATTGAAGGGCTGCAGCAGCCTTTGTGAGTCAGCCCAGCCGTTAGTCGGCGAACTGCGTCGGCGGATCGAACCGGTAGCCCGCACCACGTATGGTAGTGATGGTTTCGGTGTCGAGCTTGCGGCGCAGCCGCACGATCCGCGAATCGATCGAGCGATCGAAGGCATCAGCATTCTCGGCGGGCGCGGCGGCGATGATGTCGTCCCGCGTCAAGACCTTGCGCGGGCTGGCCAGGAACAGCCTGAGCAGCGCCACCTGACCCGGCGACAATTGTTCTTCGGTGCCGGAGCGATGCATGACCATGGCCGACCGGAGGTCGACCGTCGCGTTCTCCAGCACCACCAGTTCCCCGGCATTCCTGCCGCGCCGCGCCAGCAAGCCGCCGATACGGGCTGCGAGTTCCCTGACGTTGAGTGGGCTTTCGACAACGTCGGCAGCACCAAGTTCGAGCGCCAGCACTTTGTCGACGAGATCGGCCGGCCGGCAGATCAGGATGAAATCCGGACCGCCCTCGCCGCCATGGCGTCTGAGCAGATCACGCCCTTCCGCTTGGCTGAGGCTGTCGCCGACGACGACGACATCGATGTCCTTTCCGGAAAGCAAGGATTCGGCCTCCCACGGCTGCCGCACCGCCCGCACGTCGTGACCGCGCCGCTTGAGATGGTCGGCGAGATCGGTCGCGACCACTTCGGCGACGGAAACAAGCGCGATGATCGATCGTGCAGCCATTTTTTGCGACCCTGCAACCGGCAACCCAAGATGAGCGCTGGACATGATGTTTATACCCAATCTACTTTCCGCTGAAAGCGGGAGCGAGAGCATAGTGCGGGCACGAATTGTCATCGTCGAGGACGAGCCCGATCTGAGGGACGCGGTCGCCGAGTATCTCGGCGCCAGCGGCTACGATGTCGCCACGGCCGAGAGTGCCAGCGCCGCGCGAACCTTGCTGGAGACGCAGTCGTTCCATTTGGCCATCCTCGATATCGCCATGCCCGGCGAGGACGGCCTTTCGCTCGGCCGCTGGCTGCGCTCGAAAATGCCGATCGGCATCATCTATGCCACCGCCGCCGGCACCGCGCTCGACCGCATCGTTGGGCTGGAACTCGGCGCCGACGACTATATCGTCAAGCCTTACGAGTTACGCGAAGTGCTGGCGAGGGTGCGCAGCGTGCTGCGCCGCGTTCCGCAGCCGACCGAGCCGCAGGGCGCCAAGGCCGAAGCAACTGCCAACCGCCGTTTCATGAGCTTTGGCTCCTTCCATGCCGATCTCGACGGCAGGTTTGTCACCGGCGCCAATGGGACGGTCATCGACATGGCCAAGAGCGAGTTCGACGTGCTGGAGGTCTTCCTGACACGCGCCAACCGATTATTGACGCGTGCGGCGATCTCCGAGGCGATCGGCTTCTTGGAAGATACTGAATCGTCGCGCGCGGTAGACATCCGCATCATGCGGCTGAGGAAAAAGATCGAGGCGGACCCGGCCAATCCGAAATTCCTTCGCACGGTCCGCGGCGAAGGCTATATCTTCTCGCTGCCGACCGGCGAAAGCAACTGAGCGGCGCCACCACTGGCACCACTCTGGCCTGGCGTCACTCCGGCCTGACGTGACTCTGGCCTGACGTGGCTCTGGGCAGGCATGATTCTGAATGACGATTGACCATGACGGTTGAGGCAACACGCACCGATATGCAAGGCGTCAAGCAGGGCGCGGCGATGGCTGCTGTCCATATCGTTCGCCGGCTTCGCGAAGCTGGCGACTGGCAGCGCGAGATCGAGAACATTCTTGAAACGCTCTGCGGGCCCATGGATTGCCAGCGCGGGATCCTGTTTCGTCTGCGCGAGCTGCCCGGCCAGGGTTTTGCCCAGTCGGTCGCGGCCTACTGGATCAACCCCCGATTTGGCGGCGAACTGGCATCGCCGACCGTGATCGTGCAGTCGGTGGTCAATTCGGACCCACTGCTGGAGCGGCTGGCCGAGGACGAGCGGCAAGGCAAGATCTTCGCTGGACACACGCGCAACCTCGAAGGTTTTCTGAGAGCCGATTTCGAAAAGCAGCACATCAAGTCGTTCCTGTCGGTGTCCGTCTTTGCGCATGGCCATCTGTGGGGCACGCTGGCTGTCAACGATTGCGTGAACGAGCGCGAATGGACCGACGAGGAAGAGGCAACGCTGCACATCGTGGCACTGGCCATAGGCGACGCCATCGAACGATCGCTTTCCGATGCCCATGCCAGCGAAGTCATCCGCCGCACCATGCTGCAGGCTTCGCTCGACGCCATCATCGTCATCGACGAAACCGGTTCGATCATCGAATTCAATCCCGCCGCTGAAAAGATGTTCGGCTACCAGCGCAGCGACATCCTCGGCAAGGACCTGCTCGACACCGTCGTTCCGGAATATTATCGCAAGGGCTATGTGTCGGGCGCCGAATATATGTCGGGCCGCGGCGCGCCGATGGTCGGCCAGCGGATCGAGACCGTCACCCAGAATGCGGCCGGCGAGGTCTTTCCGATCGAGCTGACGGCGACCGAGATGCGGGTTGCCGACCGGCGCCTGATCTTCGGCTCGATCCGCGATCTGCGCGACAAATTGCGTGCCGAGGAGGAAATCGGCCGGCAGCGTGAAAAACTGCACCAGAACGAGAAGATGGCGGCGATGGGTTCGCTGCTGGCCGGCGTCTCACACGAACTCAACAACCCGCTTGCCGTAGTCGTCGCCCAATCGACGCTGCTGCACGAATTCGCCTCAGACCCACAGACCAAGGTGCGGGCCGAGAAGGTGCGCGCCGCCGCCGAACGTTGCGGCCGCATCGTCAAGAGCTTCCTGTCGATGGTTCGCCTGCACCCCGCGTCACAGGCCGAGACCGACCTTAACCAGGTCGTTCGCGCTGCGCTCGAAGTGACCGCCTACGGCGCCAGGTCCAGCGGCATCATCATCGACACCGATTTCGCCAGCGGCCCGCTGCTGGCCATGGCCGACGCCGACCATGTGACGCAAGTGGTCGCCAACTTCCTCATCAACAGCCAGCATGCTTTGGCCGGCATTGCCGGCGACCGGCTGATCAAGGTCCGCACGTTTCGCAGCGACCGCGGCAATCCCTGTTTCTCCGTTGAGGACAACGGGCTGGGCGTGCCGGAAGCGATACGCTCCCGCATCTTCGAATCCTACTTCACCACCAAACCGGTCGGCGTCGGCACCGGTATTGGCCTGTCGATCTCGAAATCGATCATCGAACGGCACAGTGGCAATGTCTGGTTCGAGGAAGTTCTGCCGAGGGGCGCGCGTTTCGTCGTCCAGCTGCCGGCGATCTCCGCCGGTGCGGCCACTGCCGGCGAAGGCCCGGTGCGATCGAGCGGATTGCGCCATGCTCTGATCATCGACGATGAGCCGGATGTCGCCGCCTCATTGTCCGACATTCTGGAGTTGATGGGCATCAAGTCGCGGATCGTGCCGGCCTGGGCATCGGCCGCCGCGACCTTGACCGGCCATATGCCGCCGGACATCGTCTTTTCCGATCTGCGCATGCCCGGCATCAGCGGCATATCGATCTATCGCGAACTGCTCGCCGAAATGCCTGATCTGGCGCGGCGCTTCGTGCTGGTCACCGGCGATCTGATCGGTGCGAAAGCCGAAATCGAGGCGTTGCCTGCGCCGCAGCGGCCGCAGATCTTGGAAAAGCCGTTCAGCACGCTGGACGTGCGCGGCGTGCTCTCTGCCATTGCCGAGCAGGTCGCCCTAGGCAGCTAAGGTTGGATTGTAGAACCCTAAAAGAAAGCTCCCGACCGGCGATGCGGCGGGAGCTTGCCTGGAGCGCTGGAGGTCGCTCGGGGCCTCAAAAAACGTTCGGCGTACCGGTGGCTGGCGCGGCATTGGCGATCACGCGGACCGCGCGAGCCTTGTGGATACCGGACTGCTCGGCGATGACGCGCAGGCAGTCCGCACTCTCGGCGCCCCAGGCCTGCCCCTTGCAGACAAAATCGATCTCCGGCATCGGCAGGCGCGAGGTCTTTGTTGTGGTCGGCGCACCGTCGACGATGTTTGCCGGCGGGTTCAGCGACGCGAAGGCTGGACCAACCGTCGGCGCGAACGCCATGCCGGCAAATGCGGCAGCGGCCAGCACCACGAACAGCGCCATCGGATGATCGTTGGCGCGCTGACGCAGCGCCAGTCTCGGCCGCCGATCGTTGCGCTCCGGAGCTTGCAGACGGAGATCACGATAGGCAGTCTGGATTTTCGTATACATCGCCGTTCCCTTCGTTGACTTTCTTTTTTTGATGAAACGAACCTAGTCGCGCTTTGTAACAGGCCAACGATGATGCGTATTCGGCATTGTAACGGGCGCGAAACCGATGTTTCGGACACGTCCCGGAAAACCGGTCACAAACCGCAGAGCGGTGACGCTTCAAGTCTTGCTGATTGCAGTCGGGAAGCGCGCCATTTGAGCATCGGACGGGGCAAACCCCTGAGTGGCCTTTTCCACCGTCTGGAGCTCTATTTTTCCACGCCGTTTTCACAGCTCAAGCCGAGACGGGCACGACTATTCGAACCTTGGCTAACACCCGGATTTCTTGGGGATTTCCACAGCCTTGAGCATTTCGATCTCGGCCTGGAAAGCCGAAGGGGGCTGGCACCAGGAAAATCATCAACTTACTCAACCCGTTGCATTTCAAAGAAAAATATGATTTTATTGAATGAGTATTCAACAAAAGAAGAGCCTTTTATGAACCCGCACCTCCGTGACGTGGCGATCCCCAACAATTGGGACCGGCGGGGTCTGCCGGGCTGGAGCTATCATTCCAACGCCCTTCTCGAACTCGAGAAAGAGTACGTCTTCCGCAACCATTGGCAGATCGCCGGCCACATCAGCGACGTGCCGAACGCCGGCGATTATCTGACCATGGACGTGGTCGGCGAGCGGGCGCTGATCGTGCGTGGCAAGGACGGCGTGGTGCGCGCCTTCAACAATATGTGCCGCCATCGCGGCAGCCGCGTCGTCGCCGACAGCCAGGGCACCTGCAAGAATGCTCTGGTCTGCCCTTTCCATGGCTGGGTCTATAATCTCGATGGCACGCTGCGGGGCGCTGCCCGTCCGCGCTCTTTCCCGGATCTCGACAAGACCGAATTCGGCCTGATGCCGCTCGATCTCGAGATCTGGATGGGCCTCATCTTCATCCGCTTTCGCAAGGGTGGCCCGCAGCCGCCGGTGGCCGAGATGCTGAAGCCGATCGAGGCCGAGATCGCCCATTACGGTGTCGCCGAGATGGTGCCGTCCTGGGGTATCTGGACTCAGAAGAGCCCGGTCAACTGGAAGTCGGTGCGCGATGTCGACAATGAGGGCTACCATGTCGCCATGGCGCATCCCGCATTGCAGGATCTTTACGGCGCGACTTATTTCGACGAGCCGTTCATCAACGGCGTGTCACGCTCCTTCGCCACCTACAATCCGCATGCCGGACGGCGCTGGAGCGTCGCGCAATACCTCAAGATCGCGCCAGAGGCGACGCATCTGCCAGAGCATCTGCGCAAGGCCTGGATCTACTACGGCATCTTCCCCAACAACGCGCTGTCGATCATGCCGGAATCCGTGCAGTTCTACCAGGAATTCCCCCTGTCGACGGGCGAGACGCTGCTGCGCGGCGCCATCTACCGCTATCCCGACGAGACCAGGGAGCAGGCAGCGGCGCGTTATCTCGCCTACCGCATCGATCGCGACACCATGAACGAGGACGTGCAGCTTTCCGTCTGGTCGAACGAATCCATGCTGTCGGAAGCGTTCGGCGGCTTTTATCTCTCCGACCTCGAATATGGCGTGCGCACCCACCACGATCATCTGCGCAAGCAAATCCCGGTGCTCGGGCTAGAAACGGCGCCGGAGGAAAAGGATATGTGGGCGCTCAACGACGCATTGAGGTCGCAAGTATAAGGCGAGGCGCCGAAGCTGCCATCTCCCCTCTTGAGGGGGAGATGGCCGGCAGGCCAGAGGGGGTCGCTTCACATAGAACGCCAACCTCGATCTACCGCAGTAGTCTCGCCCGGTCGGGCCGACCCCCTCTGTCGCCTTTGGCGACATCTCCCCCTCAAGGGGGAGATCGGCTCTCACCCCTGCCACGCCCCTTCGCTCCGCAAATCGTCCATCGTGCGCGAAATGCCCTCGCGCAGGATCGACACCATGTCATCGATCTGCTCTCGCGTAATGATCAGCGGCGGCGACATCACGCACATGTTGATCAGCGGCCGGACCAGCAGGCCAAGTTCATGGCAATGCGCATCGATGCGCTTGCCGACATCCTTGTCGAGCTGCAGCGGATCCTTGCTTTCGCGATCGGCGACGCACTCGACGCAAGCCATCAGCCCGAGGCCGCGCACTTCGCCGACCAGCGGCAGCTCTTCCAGCGTCTTCAGTTGCGCCTGGAAATAGGGCGCAACCTCACGCGCGTGCGTCAGCACGCTTTCTTCCAGGATATCGAGGTTCTTCAGCGCCACCGCGCAGCCGACCGGATGGCTGGTGTAGGTCAACCCATGGCCGAACATGGCGTCCGGATGGTTTGAGCGGCGCAGCTCCTCGAGAAACCGTTCCGAGATGATGACGCCGCCAAGCGGGAAATAGCCTGACGTGACGCCCTTGGCAAAGGTGATCATATCAGGGTCGATGCCGAACATATCGCCGGAAGCAAAGACATGGCCAAGCCGGCCGAAGGCGGTCACCACCTCATCGGAAACATAGAGAATGTCGTTGTCGCGGCAGATCTCGCGGATGCGCTTGAGATAGCCGTCTGGAGGCACGACGACGCCACCCGACGCCTGCACCGGCTCGCCGACGAAAGCGCCGATCCTGTCGGCTCCGACACGGGCGACAGTATCGCGGAATTCGTCGACCAGGACATCGGTGAAGGCTGAAATGCTCATGCCGCGCGGGCGGCGGAACGGATCGGGCGACGTCAGTTTGACGACCAGATCGTCGGCGCCGTCCATCCAGTCGCGATCGCGCGGGCGCCCGTTGAGCGAGGCCGACAGATAGGTCGAACCATGATAGGCGCCGCCCCGGCTCAGGATCAGCTTCTTTTCCGGACGGCCGCGGACATTGTTGTAAAACTGCATGAAGCGCAGCGCCGTCTCAACGGCCGAAGAGCCGCCGGTGGTGAAGAAGACATGGCTGAGATCGCCGGGCGCATGACCGGCGATGCGCATGGCGAGTTCCGCAGACGGCGCGTTCATCGTGTACCACGGCGTGTTGTAGGACAGCGCCATCGCCTGGTCGTACATCACCTTCGCGAGCTCCTCACGGCGGTGGCCGATATTGATGCACCACATGCCGGCCGGCCCGTCGATCAGCTTTTTGCCGGTGCTATCGGTGATGTGGATGCCGTCGCCCTCACCGATCAGGGCGCGCGCCTCTGCGCCGACCGAGCCGGCGAACGGCCAGGGCTGCACGAGGTGGCGCTTGGCTAGCTCGACGGCATCGGCGGGCCCAGCCGTTTCAGTCGCCCTCAAATCTCTTGCAGCCGCCATCCGTCGCCTCGCATTGTTTCGTCGCAAATACCATCTGACACGAAGCCCGGCGCCAAGCACCGGAAAAACTAGTCTTCTTCGTCACATTCTGAATGTCCGTTCAATCAATATTGCAGAAATAGCGCTTGATTTCAATCGGCGGATGCGCGCATGATGAAAGAAAGCCGGCAAGCTCGGAGCGCGACCAGCAAAATGGTTACCGGTTTTGCTTATCGATCGCGCTCCAGGCACATAATTGGGAACAAGCCGCCGGAACCAATGGGATGGCGAATGGCAGGACAGTCCGAGCCAGAAACCGAAATCGCGCCTGGAGCCCTGCCCGAGGGCTTGCAATGACGGCGGCCGCGGAAGGGTCGCCCGCGTTTGGCATGACGCGGGCCAGGCGAAATGCCCTTCTGCAGTCCGAACCCGTCCAGGGCTTTGCCCTGATCAGCCCGACCTTTCTCTACGCGCTCATACTTCTGGTCCTGCCGATCCTGGTGGTCGTCGCGCACTCTTTCTGGACGCAGAACTATCTGACCATCGATCGTACCTTCACCCTGGAAAACTACCGCATCGCGCTGACCGAGCCGATCTATCGCGACCTGCTCTGGCGCTCGCTCTACATTTCGCTGATGGTGAGCTTCTTCACAGTCGTCCTCGCCTACCCGATTGCCTACTTCATTTCGTTCCATGGCGGCCGCCACAAGAGCCTGTGGCTGTTCCTCATCACCATCCCGTTCTGGACCAGCTACCTGCTGCGGGTGATGTCGTGGAAGGTCATCCTCGGCTACAATGGCGTGCTCAATTCCGGCTTGCTCGGCCTTGGCATCATCGACGAGCCGTCGACCGCTTTGCTTTACAACTCAAGCGCCGTCATCATCACCCTGACTCACGCCTGGGCGGCCTTCGCCATCCTGCCGATCTTCGTCTCGCTGGAAAAAATCGATCGTACCCTGGTCGAGGCGGCCAAGGACCTCGGCGACGGTCCCATCCGTTCCTTTCTGCGCGTGACACTGCCGCTGTCAGCGCCCGGCATCATCTCGGCGGCGCTCATCGTCATGATCCCGACCGTCGGCGACTATGTCACCCCGAAGCTCGTCGGCGGCAAGGATGGCGTCATGATTGCCAACGCCATCCAGGCGCAATTCGGCAAGGCCTCCAACTGGCCGCTTGGCGCGGCACTCTCGGTCACCACAATGCTGATCGTGACGCTGATGGCCGGCGCCACCGTGCTGATCATCCGCGCCGCCCAGAGGATGGCACGATGAGGGCTGGCACGATGAGGCTGGCGCGATGACGACGATGCGGCGCTTCCTGGCCAGCAGCTGGCTGTCGACCTATGCGTTTCTCTATGTCGTGTTCCTCTATCTGCCGGTCATCTTCCTGCCGATCTTCTCGGTCAACACCGCCGCGACGCCGAAATTCCCGCTCTCCGGCTTCACGCTCAAATGGTATGAGGATCTGCCGCGCACCCCGGCGCTGCTTGACGCCGCGTGGAACAGCCTGGTCGTCGGCATGTCGGCTTCCATCCTCTCTACCGTGCTCGGCATTCTCGCCGCCCGCTCGATCACCCGCTACCGTTATCCCGGCCGCCGCGCCATCAATGGCCTGATTATGGCGCCGCTGGTGCTGCCCGAAATCATCATCGCCATCTCCATGCTCCTGGTAATACTGCAACTGGGTTTGAGCCTGTCGCTGCTCACCATCGTGCTCGGCCATGTCTTGATCTGCGTTCCCTATTCGATGACCGTGCTGACCGCCGGCTTCGAGGGCTTCGACCGCAGCCTGGAGGAGGCCTCCGCCGATCTCGGCGAGAGCGCCTTCGGCACCTTTCGGCGGGTGACGCTGCCGATGGTGGCGCCGGCCATCATTTCGAGCCTGCTCGTCTGCTTCACCATTTCACTCGACGAGTTCATCATCGCCTTCTTCCTGACCGGCACCGAGGCGACGCTGCCGATCTACATCTGGGGCCAGTTGCGCTTCGCCTCCAAGCTGCCTGGCGTGCTGGCCCTGGGCACGCTCCTGCTGGCTGCCTCCTTCCTGCTGATGACCGTTGCCGAGATCCTGCGCCGCCGCGCGGCCAAACGCACCCAGAACGAGGGAGGCCTCTATGGCTGAGCGGCTCCAAACCGAACGACCCCATCAGACCGAACGACCAATGATCGAGATTCGCAACGTCACCCGCAGCTACGGTTCGTTCAAGGCGCTGGACGACGCCTCGCTGACCATCAAGGAGGGCGAATTCTTCTCGTTGCTCGGTCCGTCCGGCTGCGGCAAGACTACGCTGTTGCGCATGATCGCCGGCTTCGACAATCCGACCAGCGGTTTGATCTCGGTCGACGGTCAGTCGATGGAGGGCATCCCGGCCAATCGCCGGCCAACCAACATGGTGTTCCAGAGTTATGCGATTTTCCCGCATCTCAATGTCGAGCAGAACGTCGCCTATGGGCTGAAGCGGTTGAGGCTCGAACGCTCGGAAGAAAAGCGCCGCGTCGAAGAGGCGCTGGCCCAGGTGTCGCTGACCGGCCTCGGCAAGCGCCTCGCCACCGAGCTGTCCGGCGGCCAACGCCAGCGCGTCGCGCTGGCCCGTGCGCTGGTGATGCGGCCCAAGGTACTTCTGCTCGACGAGCCGCTGTCGGCGCTGGACAAGAAGCTGCGCGAGCAGATGCAAGTCGAACTGCGTCGCTTGCAGCAGGCGGTCGGCATCACCTTCGTACTGGTCACGCACGACCAGTATGAGGCGCTGGCGATGTCGGACCGCATCGCCGTGATGTTCGGCGGCAGGATCGCGCAGGTCGCTTCGCCCAAGGAGATCTACCAGCGTCCGGTCAATCGCCAGGTTGCCGATTTCCTCGGCGGCATGAACTTCGTCAAGGCCGAAATCGTTGAGGAGGACAGCGCTTCGCTGGTCCTCGACACGCTGGGCTTCGGCCGCGTCAAGACCGACAAGCCCAGGGCTTTCGTCCGCAATGGCGGGGCTGCAACGCTCGGCATCCGACCGGAGCGTCTGCGCGTGCTGTGGGACAATGCCACGGCGAAATTCGAGGTGGCCGGCAAGGTGGTGGAGCGCCATTACTTTGGCGAGATCACCCATCTGATCGTCGAGATACCGGGGTTGGAAAAGCCGCTTTCGGTGACCGAAACCAACGATTTCGGCGCCGACGACATACCGGTCGGCACCTCGATCCGTCTCGCCTACGATCCCGAGGCGCTGGTGGCGATGGCAGACTGAAGGCCCGAGATGATCTTTCGTGCAGCGATGCGCCCGGCCACAACAGCGCCCTCAATGTAACCCGGGAATGACGGCGACAGTTCGGACGCGGCGAAGTGCAGCGGCGGCGCGCCGGCCAGGATGATGCGTTCGGCGTCGGTCGCCGTCGCATCGACGATGAGATCGCTGTAGCCGCCGCCGCTCCAGCGATCATGCGTCCAGTCGCGATAGCTGAAATCGAGCATGTCGGCGGCCTCCGTGCCGAGCGCATCTTCGAGCCTCGTCATCACCTCGGCGCGCAATGATGCGTCGCCGAGCTCACGCCAGCGCAGGGCCAGCGGCCCGCCAACGAAAACGACCAGCGCGGCATGGTCTTTGTCCTTGCTGGCGTCGCAGGCAAAGAGACCCGATGGATCGCGCCACATCACCACGCCGCTCAAGCCTCTTGCACGCCAGAAGGCACTGGGATAGCGCACCAGCACCTTGATCACCGCGCCGCTTTGCCAGGCACCGAGCGCGCTTCTCAGGCCAGCCGGCAGCGGCGGTACAAAGTCCAGCTTTGAGGCCGTCATTGGCGGCACCGCGATCAGGGCCGCCCGCGCTTCGACCGCAGCCATCGCCGAGGCCAGACGGACCCCTTCCGGCCCGTGCTCGATGGCTCCGACCGGCGTGTCCAGCCGCACACGATCACCGAGGTCACCGGCCAGATCGTCGGCCAGCGACTGCATGGTTTCACGCACGAAATATTGCAGTTCCGAAACCTCGTTGGTAATGCGACTGTCATTGTCGATCAGATGCCACAGCGGCAGCTTTTCGAGCGCCTGGCACCACAAGCCCTCGATCATCGAACGGAAGGCTGCCTTGGCTTCGTTGGTGTCATGCTGGCGATCGAGCCAAGCGGCGACAGTCAATCCGGCAATCGTTTGATCGTCCGGCGCGATCGCATTCATGCGATCGCGGATAGCCGTTGATGCAACGTAGGTTCGCTCGGCCTGCCGCGCGCCCATCCGCGGCTGAGTGACGAACTCTCCTTCGACATAGGTCTCGACCAGCGTCTTGCCTCGCGCCTGCAACAGCGCCATCAGTTCTGGCATATCCTCGCACAGGAACTGGCCGCCGCTGTCGATCCGCTCGCCGAGCCCGTTGCGCTTGGCTTCAACGCGCCCGCCGACACGATCACGCGCTTCGAGCAACAGGAAATCGATGCCGGCTTTCTTCAACTCATGCGCGGCCGACAGGCCAGTGAACCCCGCGCCGACGATGACGACGTCGGTTGTTTCGGTCCCGCTCTTCAATAGCCGGCCTTGATCTTCTCGAACTCTTCGACCATCCGCTGCTTGAGCTCCGGCGCCACCGGCTGCTGGAACAAGGTCTTGTCGAGGAATTTGTCGAGATCGTCAAAACCTCGTTCGGCCAGCAGCTTAGGCTCGATCGCCGCCATGCCGGCACCGTTGCCATGGCCATAGCCGAAGGTCGTGACCATGTAGCCTGACACATCAGGCGTGTTGACCGCGTTCAGGAAATCATAGGCCTGATCGAGATTGCCCGGCGCATCCTTCATCAGCACATAGCCGCACACCCAGGTCGACAGGCCTTCCCTGGTGCCGCGGTTCATGGCGATCGGCACACCCTGGCCTTTGAGCGTGACGAAGGTTTCGTTCCAGCCCCAGGCCAGATCGACCTCGTTGCCGGAGAAGGCCTGATTGATGTCGGTATCGTCGGTCCAGTAGAAGCGGATGTTCTTGTGCACTTGGCGCAGGAAATCGGACGCCTCCTTGAACTGTGCATCGGTCATCTTGGTCCAGTCCTTCAACCCGATGACCAGGCTTGCCAGTGCATAGGCGTCGTCGACATTGTCGCCGATGGTAACGCGTCCCCTAAATTTCGGGTCGGCGAAGATCCGCAGTGACTGCGCTTGTTCCGCCGTCACATTGTCGGTGCGATAGAGCAGCGATGTGTTGCCCCAATCGAAAGGCATGAACCAGGCCTTGCCGTCGGCGGTGGTGGCAAGATCCTTCATCGCCATGATGCCGGGATTGAGGTCATTCCAGCCGGCGATGCGGGTGGTGTCGAGCGGCTGCAGCATGCCGGCCTCGCGCCACTTCACCATGCTTTGCGAACATGGGTGCGCAATATCGGCCTTGAAGCCGGCCCGCATTTTCTGGAAGGCCTCGTCCTCGTCGCCGAAGAAAGCAAAGGTCGGTTCAGTCCCGTATTTGACGGCATAGGCCGGATGAAGCAGCGGATCCTCGTAGCCGGACCAGTCGAACACAACGAGATCGCCCCCGTCCGCCGCAACGGCGAGGGCAGCGCCTGCGCCGATCGTGCATGCGGCAGCAACGGCAAGGCGGCGAAGCATGGAACCCATGGCGCGAAACTCCTCATCGCGGGAAGCGGCGCAGCGACGTTACGGAATTTCAGTGACCTTGGCGAGCCCGTCTGCCCCCCGGTTTGGTGGGCAGACGGGATAGGTGAAACAAGCTCAATAGCCGGCTTTGATCTTCTCGAACTCGGCGATCATCTTGAGCTTGATTTCCGAGGGAACCGGCGCCTGGAACAGCGTCTTGTCGACGAACTTCTGCACGTCGTCGTAACCCTTTTCCTTCAGCACGGCCTGATCGACACCGGCCATGCCCTTGGCGTTGGCCTGGCCATAGCCCCAGTCCTTGACCAGGATGTTGGCGACTTCCGGATCGTTGACGGCATTCAGATAGTCATACGCCTTGTCGGTATTCCCTGGCGCATCCTTGAACAGCACATAGCCGCAGACCCAGGTTGAAATGCCCTCGTCGGTGTCCTTCTTGGCCTTGATCGGCACGCCAGCGGCGACCGACTGCACCGTCGCGTCGTTCCACGCCCAGGCAAGGTCGACCTCGCCGCCGCTCAACAGCTGAACGATATCGGTGGAATCGGTCCAGTAGGAACGGACATTCTTATGTACCTCGCGCAGGAAGTCCGACGCCTGCTTGAACTGGTCGTCGGTCATCTTGGTCCAGTCTTTGAGACCGATCGCCAGCGAGGCCAGTGCATAGGCGTCGTCGACATTGTCACCGATGGAAACCCTGCCCTTGAACTTGGGATCGGCCAAGGCCTTCAGCGACTGGACGTCCTTCTCATCGACCTTGTCGGAATTATAGGTCAGCTGCGAGTTGCCCCAGTCCCAGGGCATGAACCAGACCTTGCCATCGGCGGTGGTGGCGAGATCCTTCATCGCCATGATGCCGGGATTGAGGTCTTTCCAGCCCGATATTTTCGACGTATCGAGCGGCTGCAGCAGTCCCGCCTCGCGCCATTTCACCACGCTTTGCGAGCAGGGATGACCTAGATCGGCCTTGAAGCCTGCACGGGCTTTTTCGAACGCCTCGTCCTCGTCGCCGAAAAAGGTGAAGGTTGGTGAGTCGCCGTTCTTCTCGACATATTTCTGGTGGAAACCGGGATCCTCGTAGCCGGACCAGTCGAACACGATCAGATCCTTGTCCGCGGCAACCGCAAGTGCGGCGGCCGAAGCCGCCAGCACACCGGTCAGCGCCAATGTCAGTGTCAGGCGTCGGGTCATTGTCTTCATTGCTGTTCCATCCTCTTTTTTGATTGTTCAGGCGGTCTTGTCGCCGCCGGCTGTTGGCCACGGATAATGCTTTGAAAATGCCGCCGACAGGAACTCGTTCGCCGCCTGCAGCGCGGTTTCGCGGGTGACGTCCTCTGTTCCCATCATCAGGCGCAGCCACAGACCCTCCAGCATGGCACTGAGCGCCAGCGCCATGACTTGCGGCTCGAAGGCGTAGCCGCCGCTTTGCTTGAGCGTCGCGCAAAGGTCGATGAAGACTTTCTGATAGGCCGCGTCGCGCGCGCCGCACAGCGCCTGATAAGTCGGGCGCGACTTGGCCTCGCCCCAGAAGGCGCACCAGGCGGCCAGCTTGCGTTTGTTGCAGATCGAGCGATCGAAATCCGCGGCAACCAGGGCCTGCAACTGGCGGGCAGGATCGTCGCCGGCCCTGGTGAGGGCAGCCCGCCAGTGCGCGGCATATTCGTCGGCCATGTATGCTAATGTGGCGACGAGCAGCTTCTCCTTGCTCTCGAAATGGAAGTTGACGATGCCGCGCGACAGGCCGGCGCCATCGGCGACATCGGCCATCGTCGTCTCCGAATAGCCGCGCTTGGCCAGCGAATCGATTGTCGCCTCGATCAGCTGCAACTGCCTGACCTCCTTCGACGCCTTGCGACCGCGCTTTTCGGGCTCGTGTTTGCGCGTTGATTCGAGGAGGGCCTCCTTGGCCTCGGCTGTCTTCATGGGCGTGATGGTCTCCAGCATCGCCGGCTATCCAACCGGCTTTCGACCGCGAAGATGAGTGGGGCGGTGCTCGCCGCTGTCAAGAACCTTCTGCATGGCTTCCCAGGTTCGTATGTTCTTGTCGACATAGGCCGCTCCGACGGCTGCCGCGGCTTCCGGGTAGAGCGGCCCTTTGAGACGGTGCAATTCCTCTCGTGCGACCCCGCGATACCAGGCATTGCGGTCGCGCACCGTGACATCGGCAAAGCCTGCCCGGCGCATCGCCGCGGCATAGCGGGCCGGCGACGCCATGGCGAAGGACAGGCCTTCTGCGGCGACATAGGCCTTCATCTCCGGCGACGGCTCGCCGTCATGCGAAATCATCCGGTTCGAGGCAGCGAAGACCCCGCCCGGCTTCAGCACGCGAAAGATCTCGGCAAACAAGGCGTCCTTGTCAGAAACATGCAGCAGCGCATCCTTGGAGAACACCACGTCAAAGCAAGCATCCGTGAACGGCAACGGCCCGGGCGGCGTCTGGACGAAATTGGCGCGATCGGAAAGCCCTCGTACGGCGGCCCGTTGCCTGGCCATCTCGATCACCGGCCGCTCGACATCGAAGCCGGTGACATGGGCAGCGCCATGGCGCTCGAGCAGATGCAGCGTGATGCCGCCGGAGCCGCAGCCAATGTCGAGGATCGTCCTGCCCTTGAGCGTAAGATCCTCGACAATCCGGTCGACCTCATCGGGCCCGCCGGGCGACAGGTAGCCATCGCCCCACAGCGCCTCGAGGAAGCGGATGGCGGTATCGTCATATTCCGGCTCGGCGTCCGCCGTTTCGATCATCAGACCTAGTCCCAGTCCACTCTCGAATGCCGGCAAAGCCTAGCGCATGTCGCCGAAAACGCAACATCATTTGTTGAACATTCATTCAGAATGGCTGGACAGAATGGCCGTCGTCATGCGAAATTCCGCGCATTCGGGAGCAGATCACGCGAAAATGGCGGGGCGAGCGGGATGAGGATTGGGCCACAATGAAAGCCTGGGATGCGATCGTCATCGGCGGCGGGCACAACGGTCTGGTCAATGCTTGCTACCTGCAGCGTGCCGGCCTCGACGTGCTGGTCATCGAGAAGAACGACTGGGTCGGCGGCGCCGCCACCAGCCGGGAACTGACGCCCGGCTTCCTCTATTCCAACTGCTCCTACGTCTGCTCGCTGTTTCGCCCCGAGATCATGCGCGACCTCGAACTGCCGCGCTTCGGCCTGCAGGTGATCTCCTATGAGGGCGGCGCGGTGTTCACCCGCGACGGCGACTACCTCGCCAACTACCGCGACCACGATGCCCACCGGCGCGAATTCGCCCGCTTCTCCAGGCGCGACGCCGAAGCCTATGACCGCTATTCCCGTGACGTGACGCGGCAGTGCCGCTTCATCCAGCCGCTGCTGATGCGCACGGCGCCCGACCCGACCAGTTTCCGGCCACGCGACCTTGGCGAACTTCTGTATCTGGGAAAAAAGTTCGGCGGGCTCACGCCTGAGGAAATGGCGCTGACGCTGCGCTTCTGGACTATGTCGATCGCGGACTTCCTCGACGAATATTTCGAGACCGACGTCATCAAGGCGAATTTCGCGCTGTCCGGTATCATCGGCACTGCGCTCGGGCCAATGTCGCCCGGCACCGCCTATGTCCTGCTGCACCACTATATGGGCGAGGTCGACGGCTCCGTCGGCGCCTGGGGCTATGCGCGCGGCGGCATGGGCGCGGTCACCAACGCGCTGGCCGCGAGCCTCCAGGCCTCCGGCGGCACTATCCGCACCGGGGCCGAGGTCGACCAAGTGCTGATCCAGCGCGGCAAGGCCAAAGGCGTAGTCCTTGCCGACGGCGAGGAGATTTATGCCAAGCTCGTCGTTTCCAACGCCGACGTGAAACGCACCTTCCTCAAGCTGGTCGAGGAAAAGGAACTGCCCGACATCTTCCTGCGCCGGGTCAGGAACTTCAGGATTCGCGGCTCGTCGGGCAAGGTCAACATCGCGCTGGATTCGCTGCCCGAGTTTCCGGCGCTACCGAAGGATTCGCCGGTCTATCGCGGCGACATGCATTTCACCGATTCGATAGAGCGCATGGAGCGCGCCTATGACGACTGGAAGGCCGGGCGCTGGTCATCAGACCCTTTCCTCGACATGGTGATCCCGACGACACTCGACCCGACCATGGCGCCGCCGGGCAAGCACTTCATGAGCTGCTTTGTGCAGTACGCGCCACCGAAGGTGAGCGGTCGCGACTGGACCGACGCCGACCGCGACGGCTTCGCCGAAAGCGTGATTTCGCAGATATCGGATTATTCGCCCGGCTTTCGCGACCGCATCATCCATATGGAGGTGCGCACGCCGCGGGAGATCGAGGCCGAGGTCGGCCTCACCGAAGGCAATATTTTCCAGGGCGAACTGACCTTCGATCAATTGCTGTTCAACCGCCCAGTGCCGGGCTACGCGCAATACCGCTCGCCGGTCGGTGGGCTCTATATGTGCGGCTCCTCAACCCATCCCGGCGGCGGCGTCATGGGCGCGCCCGGTCGCAATGCAGCGGCCGAAATCCTGCGCGACCTCGCCAAGCCGACTAAGCATATGAGCCCGGCCCATGACGTCATTTGATAAATGGGATGTCGCGGTCGTTGGCGGCGGCCATAACGGGCTCGTCTCAGCTGCGGTTCTGGCGAAGAGCGGCCGCAAGGTGCTGGTGCTGGAAGCCGCCGGCGACGTCGGCGGCGCGGCGCGCACCGAGGAATTCGCGCCGGGCTTTCGCGTCTCCTCGATCGCCCACCTGCTGAACCGTCTTCACCCCGAAGTAGTGAAGACGCTGGAGCTGGAGAAGCACGGGCTGCAATTCGCGCGCGGCGACCTCGTGCCGTCCGTGGCGCTGTCGAAAGACGGCCCGCCGCTTGTCCTGCACGGCGCCTATGGCGAGACGCTGACCGGCGCCACTTCCACGGAGCAGACCGCCTGGACGGAACTGCGTGCGCAGCTGCTGCGCTACGCCGGCATCCTGAAGCCGTTCCTTGCGCGCCGGCCGCCCGATCTCGGCGTGATGTCACTGCTTGAGACGGTGTCGCTCGGCCAGGCTGCGATGGCGTTGAAGAAGCTCGGTAAGGAGGACATGCGAGACTTCCTGCGCGTGCTGCTGATGAATGTCGCCGACCTGCTCGACGAGCAGCTTGCCGATATTAGGCTGAAGGGGCTGCTCGCCTTCGATGCTACGCTCGGCAGCCATCTCGGCCCGCGCTCGCCGACCTCGCTGCTCGGTCTCTATCATCGGCTGGCGGGTGAGGCAGGCGGCACTGCCGGCGCGCAAATATCGCCGAAGGGCGGCATGGGTGCTGTCATTTCAGCCATCCGCGCAGCGGCGGAAAAGGCCGGCGCGACGATCCGCACGGGGACGTCAGTGGCGAAGATCATCGTCGAGAAGGGCCGTGCCGTTGGCATTACGCTCGACAATGGCCAGGAGATCCGTGCCAGGACGATCGTCTCGGCCATCAATCCGGCGACCACGTTTCTCGATCTTGTTGGACCGCGCGAGATCGACACCGGCTTCGTGCGCAAGGTGAAAAACATCCGCATGAAGGGCGACGCAGCG
The DNA here is from genome assembly GCF_040319125.1 of Mesorhizobium sp. M0938. Taxonomy (NCBI): domain Bacteria; kingdom Pseudomonadati; phylum Pseudomonadota; class Alphaproteobacteria; order Hyphomicrobiales; family Phyllobacteriaceae; genus Mesorhizobium; species Mesorhizobium sp. M0938. The sequence goes on from NZ_JAMYNS010000002.1 coordinate 31,853, forward strand.
AAGCTTCATCTGGCGCTCGACCGGCAGCCTGAATTCGCCGGCGTCGATGCCGCCGGCCACAAGGGCCGGCTGGTCATCGCGCCTTCGCCCGATCACGTCGAGCGCGCCTTCAATCCGTCGAAATATGGTGAGTTCTCGCCCGAGCCGGTGATGGAGATCACGCTGCCCAGCCTTGCCGACTCGTCGCTGGCGCCGGACGGCGCCTGTGTGCTGTCTGCGATCGTGCAGTATGCGCCCTATGCGCTGAAAGAAGGCTGGAGTGCCGGCAAGCCGAAATTCCTCAGGGCGATTATGGCTCAATTGGAGACCTATGCGCCGGAAATCGGCAAGACTGTGCTCCATGCAGAGCTGCTGACGCCGGCCGATATCGAGGCGCGCTACCGGATGCCGGGCGGTCACTGGCATCACGGTGAACTGCAGGCCGACCAGATGCTGATGTCGCGCCCCGTCTCCGGCTGGTCGGGCTACGACACGCCGGTCGACGGGCTGTTTCTCGCCGGCGCCGGATCGCATCCGGGCGGCGGCGTTTCCGGCGCGCCCGGCTTGAATGCCGCCAAACGCATCATTGCGATGAAGGGGTAGGCCATGAATATTCAATCGGCCAAGGCCGAACTCTACGGCGCCCCCCTCTGTCCTGCCGGACATCTCCCCCACTTGGGGGGAAATTGGCTGTCGTCCCGGCTTTCGCCAATTACCAACGCCCGAGGAATAAGCAGAGGCGCCCAAGCTGCCGATCTCCCCCCTCGTGGGGGAGATGTCCGGCAGGACAGAGAGGGGCGCGAAGGAACGCCGTCATGAATCATCAACCCACCGTCGATCCTTCGACAGCCCGCACCTCAGCACAATCCCATTTCCGTACCCTGCGGCTCGGCACGCCGTTCCAGCCGCGCATCGACGCGCTGGCCAGGACCAACGACTGGTCCAATTGGGCCGGCTACCGCGCTCCACATTCGCTGTGGGACGAGGAACTCGAATATTTCGCCATCCGCAGCCAGGCGGCCCTGTTCGATATCTCGCCGATGACGAGGTACCGCATCGCCGGGCCGGACGCCGAGGCCTTCCTCAATCGCGTCACGTTGCGCGACGTAACAAAACTCAAGCCCGGCCGTGTTCACTATACCGCCTGGTGCGACGACGAGGGTTTCGTCCTCGACGACGGCACGCTGTTCCGCCTGTCGCCAACGCGGTTCCGGCTGTGCTCGCAGGAGCGGCATCTGCCCTGGCTGCTGGATAGCGCCGTGGGTTTTGACGTGACGGTCGAGGAAGAAACAGAGGCCGTCGCCGGTCTGGCGCTGCAGGGGCCGACCTCGTTCGCCGTATTGCGCGATGCCGGTTTCGCCGGCGTCGAAAGGCTGAGGGTTTTTGATCTAGCCGAGTTCCAGCATGATGGTGGCACGGTCACCATCTCGCGTACCGGCTTCACCGGCGATCTCGGCTACGAGTTGTTCGTGCAGTCTGGGCAGGCCCTGAGCCTCTGGGACCGGCTGATGACAGCAGGCGAATTGCGCGGCATCCGCGCCATTGGCTATACCGCACTCAATCGCGCCCGGCTCGAAGCCGGGCTGATCGTTGCCAATTCCGATTTCGTCACGTCCGGGCATGCCATCCGCGCCGACCGCTTGCGCACGCCGGACGAGATCGGTCTCGGCTTCATGATCGACATGGAAAAGGGCCATTTCAACGGCCGCCGTGCCATCCTCGAAGCAAGGGCCAAACACAAGCTGCGCCATGTGCTGGTCGGGCTGGAGATCGAGGGCAACATTCCCGCCGAACACGCCATCGTCTACTATAGGAAAAGCCAGGAGGTCGGGCTGATCAGCGCCGCCATGTGGTCGCCGATGGCCAAGCGCAACATCGCCATCGCCTCATTGGCGCGGCCGTTTGGCGACACGGCCGTCGACGACCTCTGGGTCGAGATCTACGCCATGCGCGAACTGCAGTACCAGAAGCTGATGAAGCGGGCCAAGGTGGTGCAGCGTCCCTTCATCAAGCTCGACCGCCGCACCGCCACTCCGCCGGCTGATTTCTGACCATGACAAGCGAGAGGTGCGAATTCGACGGGGAAGCCACTGAGCAGTGGCAGCTGATCAACACGCCGCTCGGCGAAAAATGGTCGGGTCGCACCCGCTACGCAGCCGCCATGTTCTTCTATAAGCGCGGCGAGATGAGCGCCGAGACGCTCGAAGTCTACCGCATCTGCGCAAGGCTGGATTCGACGGATCCGCTGCCGATCATCCGCGACCGTCGCGTCGGCCAGGACTGGCTGAAGCGCATGGGTTTCGAGTAAGCCCTCACGCACTTAACCAATCGTTTTTTCCAGCATGTTGATCCAGTTGCGATAGGCGATCTTCTCGATCAGCGCCCGACCGAAGCCGCGCGCGGCGAACGCATCGATGAGCTTCGGCAGGCCGGTGACGTCGCCGATTGCAGCCGGGATCATGGCGCCGTCGAAATCGGACCCGAGGCCGACGCCGTCTTCGCCCAGCGCCTGCAGCAGCGAATCGACATGGCGCACCATGATGTCGAGACTGGTGTCGGCATTCATCCTGCCGTCTTCGCGCAAGAACCCGGTGGCGAAATTCAGCCCGACCATGCCGCCCGACTCGCGGATCGCGCCGAGCTGCCAGTCGGTGAGGTTGCGGGAATGGCTGCAGATCGCATGCACATTGGAATGGGTCGCGACCAGCGGTGCGTCGCTGATCTCGGCGACGTCGCGAAACCCTTTTTCGTTGAGGTGCGAAAGATCGACCATGATCTTGAGTTGGTTGCAGGCCTTGACCAGCGCCTTGCCGGCATCGGTCAGGCCCGGCCCCGTATCGGGCGTCGACGGAAAGCGGAACGGCACGCCGTGGCCGAAGGCGTTCGGCCGGCTCCAGACGATGCCGAGCGAGCGCAAGCCGGCCGCATGCAGCACGTCGAGCATCGTCAGTTCGGGGTCGATCGCCTCGACGCCTTCGATATGAAACACCGCCGCCATCGAACCTTGCGCCATCGCGTTTCGCACGTCGCCGGCGCTGCGGCAGACGGTAAGCGCCGATGCTCGTTCCAGCCTGAACAGGATCGAGGCCATGCCGATGGTGGAATTGAGCGCATCGGCACGGGGGAGTTCCGGCGGCAACGGTTCGTCGTCTCTTGGCGCCGGCGGCACCGCGCTGCGTTTGGCTCTCTCGACCGGCGGTGGAAAGATCGCGAACATGCCGCCGGCAAATCCGCCCTTCTTTGCCCGCGGCAGGTCGATGTGGCCCCCCTGCGTCCCCTCGATGAACAGCTTCTCGACGTCCGCGTCCTTCGACTGATAGAGCCTGAGCAGCGTGTCGTTGTGGCCGTCGAAGACGGGAACGAGATCGGTTTCGGTCATCAGGGGATCATTCGTTTCGATTGGTCGGGCGGGCAATACACCTACTTAGGCAAGACGATACCCACTAGGCAAGACCGATACCCACAAGACCGGCGACCTACGCGAATGCCTCGGCCGGGGCATGCTCTTCTGGCCGCCTGCCCCGACCATCATCGCGCGCCAACGCCTGTGGGTAGGATCAACGCTATCGCTTCAGCACGTCGGCCCATTCCTGGTGGCGACGGAACTGGGCGTTGGCGAACGGACAAAGCGGGATGATCTTCTTGCCCGCCGCACGCGCATCCTCGACGGCGCGGGTGACGAGGCGAAGCCCCGCACCCTGGCCGCGAAACGCATCCGGCACCTCGGTGTGATCGATGATAATCTGGTGCTCGCCGATCTTGGTGAACGTCATCTCCGCCTCGGCGCCATCAGGGCCGCGCAAGAGATAGCGGCCCTTGGAGCCGCGATCCTCCAGTTCGATCTCCGGCAGTTGGTCAGGCATTGCTTATGCTCCTTCAGCCGGCATAGCGGATAGGAACCGCCGTGCCGCCTCGATCTCGTTCGACTGCACCTCATGGCCGCCGTCGTGCCACTCCACTGTGACATCGGCGCCATCGGCACGCAAATAAGCCTCCAGCCGCGACGTCAGGTTGGGCGGGCAGATGGGATCGCGCCTGCCTGCCGTGACCAGGATGCGGCGGCCGGCGAGGCTGCCCTCGATCTCCGGCTCGAACGGGATCAGCGGATGCATCAGCACCGCCGCATCGAAAAGCGTCGGTGCCGCAAACACCACCGAGGCCAGGATGTTGGCGCCGTTGGAATAGCCGAGGCCAAGCACCAACGAGGGTTTCGCCGCCTCGACATGCGCCTTGACGAAGCCAGCCATCTTGTCGGTCGCCCGAGCCAGGTCGCCCATGTCGTAGACACCCTCGCCGGCGCGGCGGAAGAAGCGCGCAGCACCTTGTTCCGAGACATCGCCGCGCGGCGAGACGATGGTCGCCTGCGGCGAGAGATCGCGCCCAAGCGATAGAAGCTGGCTCTCGTCCGCCCCAGTGCCGTGGAAGACGAAAAGCAGCGGACTGCCCGGCGGACCGGACAGCACCTTGTGGATGTAAGCGTCCTTGCTCATGACCTTGTCCTCAGTCTTCCAGCTTCTGCAAATGCTGTTCGAGATAGGGCCTCAGATGCTGGTGCTGCGTCGGCAGCTTCAGCGCCTCGCCGAGATGGGCCGTATCCTCGTCGCGGTCGAAGCCCGGCTCGTTGGTCGAGACCTCGAACAGCACGCCACCAGGCGTGCGGAAATAGATCGCCCAGAAATAGTCGCGGTCGATCACCGGCGTCACCTGGTAACCAGTGTCCATCAGCGCCTTGCGCACTTCGAGCTGCTTGGCGCGGTTTTCGACGGCGAAGGCGACATGGTGAACGGAGCCAGCGCCGAGATCGGCGAAAGCAGCGCCCGGCAGCGACTCGATGTCGACGACATCGGCGCCATTGCCGTTCCTCACCGCCAGCCGTCTGACATTGCCTGCCTTGTCGATCTCCTCATAGCCCATGAATTTCAGCAGCTCTTCGGTGGCGCCGCCATCCTTCAGCCTGAGCGACACTGAGTGAAAACCGCGGATCGCCTCGTCGGCGGAAATGCCAGCTTTTACCCAGGGCGCTCTGGTGTCCGCCTTGTCTTCGACCAGCGCAAACCCTTCGCCATCGGGACCGGCGAAGGCAAGCCGTTTTTCGCCGAATATCTCTTCGCGCGACAGTCCCGTGACGCCCTCATCGGCAAAACGCTTTTCCCAATAGGCGAGCGTGCCTTCGGGCACGGAATAGACCGTCGTGCCGACCTCGCCGACCCCGTGGCGGCCCTTGCCGATGTTGGGGAACGGGAAATACGTCATCACCGAGCCGGGCGTGCCGACCTCGTCGGCATAGTAGAGGTGGTAGACATCCGGCGCGTCGAAATTGACAGTCTTCTTGACCCGGCGCAGGCTGAGCTTTTTTGTGAAGAATTCGTTGTTCTGGCGCGCATCCTTGGCCATCGAAGTGACGTGATGCAGGCCCTTGATTTGGTCGAGCATTTTCCTGCTCCTTCCCTTGTTCCGTGCGGCCCATGCCGCGGTCCACGCCAATATGAGGATACAGCCGTCAGCGACAAAGGCCGCAAACGCAGAATGGACTGTGCTGTAAAAGTGAACAATCCTACGACTATGTTCACTTCTCAGAAAATCTGTCAGGCTTGCGCCGTCACCAAATTTCGGCTCCATGAGCGGCACGCTACACATTGAAAGATACAGCGAATGGCCGAAAGAGGCAGACGCCCGAACATTCTCCTGATCACCTGCGACCAGTGGCGCGGTGACTGCCTGTCGGCTGTCGGCCATCCGGTGGTGCGGACCCCGAATGTCGACGCGCTTGCTGCCGAGGGCGTACTGTTCAGAAAACATTATGGCGGGGCCGCGCCCTGCTCGCCGGCGCGGGCCTGTCTCTACACCGGCCTCTACCAGATGAACAACCGCGTCTGTCGCAACGGCACGCCGCTCGATGGCCGCCACGGCAACATCGCGCTTTCCTTGCGCGGTCTCGGCTATGATCCGACGCTGTTCGGCTATACCGATGTGTCGCTCGATCCGCGTATGCTGGTGCCGGGCGACCCGCGGCTGAAAAGCTACGAAGGCGTGCTGCCGGGCTTCACCGCGCGCCAACTCCTGCCGGAGCACCAGAAACCATGGCTGTCCTGGCTCAAAACGCGCGGCGTCGATGCCGCTGTCGGCTTTCCCGACATTCATCGCCCTGCGGACGACATCCATGGTGGCAGGGTGGAAGGCACGGTGACCAACGCGCCGCCCATCTACTCGAAGGACGAGACCCCAGCAGCATTCCTGACCGGCGAGTTCGTCCGCTGGCTTGGCGAACAGGAGCGCGATACGCCGTGGTTCGCGCATCTTTCCTTCCTCAGCCCGCATCCACCCTTCATCGTGCCGGAGCCTTACAACAGCATGTACGACCCGGACGACGCTACAGCCTTCCGCCGCGCCGCGAACTGGCAGGCCGAGGCAGAAAGTCATCCCTATCTTGCCTATGATCTTGACCGGCAGCAGCGGACGAACTTCCGTCCCGGCGCCGACGGCAAGGTCCGCGATTGGGGCGACGACAATTTTCGCCGCCTCCGCGCGCTCTATTACGGCATGATCTCGGAAGTAGACGCCCAGCTTGGCCGCATCTGGCAGGCGGTCAAGGCGGCGGGTTTATGGGATGACACCATAATCGTGCTGACCTCGGACCACGCCGAGATGATGGGCGACCATTTCATGCTGGGCAAGGGCGGCTTCTTCGACGGCAGCTTTCACATTCCGCTGATCATACGCGACCCGCGTCGCCGCACAGCGGCCGGCGCCAGAATCGACCGCTTTACTGAGGCGGTGGACATAGTTCCGACATTGCTCGATCTGCTTGACCAGGAAACGCCGCCACATCTCGATGGGTGCTCGCTGAAGCCATTCCTGGACGCCAGAGAGCCTGACAACTGGCGCGAGGCCGCCCACTGGGAGTTCGACTTCCGCTCGGTTGCCGACGGCGATGCCGAACAGCATTTCGGCATAGGTCCACGCCAGTGCAATCTCGCAGTCGTCCGCACGGAAAAATTCAAATATGTACATTTCGGCGGCCTGCCGCCGCTGCTGTTCGATCTGGAGAAGGATCGAGACGAATTAACCAATGTCGCTGCCGATCCGGCCTATCTGCCGGTCCGGCTGGAGCTTGCCGAAAAATTGCTCGCCTGGCGGGCCGAACATCTCGACCAGTCGCTGGCGCTTGCCGAACTGACCGGGGATGGCGTTGCAGGCCACGTCGCAGGTCTGCTACCTTTCCAGTCGTGAGAAAGACCCGCGCCGTTGCCGGCACGGGCCTTTTCATCGTGGGAGCAAACTACCGCATGATCATGCGCTGCTCGTCGCGCTTCTCAGCATAGGTGCCCTTGTCGTAGGCGACCTGCGCTTCGAGCTGCTCCTTGGTGAAGTTCGTATAGAGATAGCGGTTGCCATCCTTGTCGGTCATGAATTTCAGGTTATCCATGCCGATCGCCACCTCCTTCTCGCCGACGCCAAGGAAACCGCCAACGTCGATGACGACGGCATCGACCTTCTTGTCGCCCGTCAGCACGACGTCGCCAATCTCACCGACGTTGACATCATTGGCGCCATAGACGGTGGTTCCAACCAAATCCTCCGACCGGATTTTGTCGACCGGCATTTCGGTCAGCGCCGACTTGTCTATCGCCGCGGTCTGGGTCTGGTCGGGAGCTGACGCGTCAGGCGCTGTTGCAGCGGGAGCCTCGGCCTTCTGGTCCATTGGCGCCGGAGCAGCGGTATCGGGCTTTGCCGCTGGGGCTTGCGCCGTCTTCTCTGCCGGTGCTGGAGCCGCGGTGACGGTAGGAGTGGTGGCTACTGGTGCCGCCGCATCATTGGATGCGGTAGTTGCCGGGGCGGGATCATAGGACCTGCGGTCGAAGTCCGGCAACGCCTCCAGATCCTCCTTGGTCGTCTCGGCCACTAGCCAGCGATCGCCATCCCTCTCCGCCCATTTGGCCTTGTCGAACTGATAGGCCACATTCTTTTCGCCAACCTCAAGAAAGCCGCCGACGCCAATGACCAGCGACTCGGCCTTGCCGTCCTTGGCCATTACGATGTCGTTCACGTCGCCGATCTTTTGAGCGTCGTCGCCAGTGCCGTTGTAGACGGTTTCGCCAATGATATTGGTGGCGAGGTTCCCATCGGCGCGTTTCACGGGTTCGGCCGGAGCCGCCGGAGCGTTCTGCGCGGTGGTATCGGTCGAGCCGGAAGGAGCGGCAGGAGCCGCAGCCGTGGTGTCGTTGGCCGCAGGAGCCGGATCATAGGGTTTGCGGTCGAAGTCCGGCAGAGCAGTCAAATCGTCCTTTGTCGTTTGGGCGATCAGCCAGCGGTCGCCATTCCGTTCGGCCCATTGCAGCTTGTTGTAATCGAAAGCGACATTCTTGGCGCCAACGCCAAGGAAACCGCCCACGCCGATGACGACGGACTTCACCTGACCATTTTCATCGAAAACGACATCACTGACATCGCCGATGTTCTCGGCGTCGTCACCTGTCCCGTTATAGACCGATTCACCGATAATATTGGTTACCAGGCTGCCTTCAGCACGTTGAACGGGTGCAGCCGGAGCGGTCTCCTGAACTGCCGGGTCTTGCGACGGTGCCGGGGTTGTGGACGACTGCGCATAAGCACCGGTCGCAAGCAACGCTGCGAGTGCGGTTGTGGTTAAAAGGGTGCGGATCATCGTAATCTCTCCTCGTGCGTTATTCGTACGCGCCACGCCCCGCTGGGTGGGAGATCGGTCGCGGCGTCTTCACATATTCACAACGTCGTGACCACGTCGTTGTTCCGACACCATGGCGAGCCGCGCGAAAAAACCATCCGAATCGTACTCAATCATGCGGCCGGCCAAGGAGGTTGCTGCTGTATTTTTGCCAGAGCTGCGGAACTTTTTTTCAGTCGCCGCGTTTTAGCCTGCGGCTGGGTCTGTCCTGGCCGATGATACCAGATGGTTGCCAAGAAAAAACGGAGCGGGGGGATGCGATTTGCGGCGGTGCTGAACCAGGAGGGCGGCACCTTGCGCACAATTGACCTTTCCGCCTTCACAGACCAAATGCGCCAGAAATTGGAGGCAGCAGGTCACTCTATCGATATCGACGTCGTTGCCGGCAAGGACATCGTCGCGACGTTGGACCGCGTTACGTCGAAGCGGGGCATCGACATTGTGCTGGCCGGCGGCGGCGACGGCACCATTTCGGCAGCAGCGGCTCGGTTGATGGGCAGGAAGACGGCACTTGCCATTTTGCCGGCCGGCACGATGAACCTGTTTGCGCGCGGGCTGGGCATCCCACAAACGGTTGACGCGGCTGTGGAATCCTTTGCCGACGGCGACGTGATCGCAGTCGATATTGCAACCGCCAACGGTCGCCCGTTCGTTCATCAGTTCTCGATCGGCATGCATGCCAAGATGGTTCAGCTTCGCCAGACCATGGAGTTTGGCTCGCGATTGGGAAAGATGCGGGCTTCAGTGAAGGCTGCCTGGGCGGCGATCAACAACCCGTCGGCAATGAAGGTGACGCTGACCATCGGCGAAGCCGAGATCGTGACGCGCACCACCGCCATCGGCATCACCAACAATCTGTTTGGTGAGGGTCATCTGCCCTATGCCGACAATCCCGCCGGCGGCGTGCTCGGCATCTATATCACGGTGGCGCGGCGGCGTGGCGAACTGGTCGGGTTTCTCTTCGACATGGCGCGGGGCAAATGGCGCGACAGCGAGCACGTCGAAATCCACCAGGCCGACCGGGTCGTTTTGAAAGTCCACTCGACGGCCAAGAGACTTCGCGCCGTCATGGATGGCGAACTGGTCAGGCTTGACAGCGAAACGACGATCGAAATCCATCCTGGCGCGCTGAAGATTCTCGTCCCGGCACGCGTTGCCCAAGCGAAGGCTGCGTGATGCACCCCCGCACGGCCAACAGGGAGGCATCAGCCTTTGGGAAGCTGTTCATTCCCAGGAAGCTCGCCCTGTTCGGTGGTCGGCGTTTTGTCTATCATGTTGCCGTAAATCTCCGCGATGCCCCAGGCGATAAATGCCAAAAGCAGCGCAGCGATCAGGATACGGAAAGTGTGCCACCCCCATCGTCCCTGGCGGGCTTTGTCTTCAGGAACGGTCTTGGGCATGATCGGCCTCCATATCGATTGGTGCGGGCATGTCGTTTGGCGCGGAAATGTCGTTTGGCGCCGACGGGCACGGCTGGGCAAACGTGGTTGGGTAACGGTTCCTCAAGGCGAAGGTTCCGGTTTCGGAGCCAGGCAACGGACCTAGCGCGAATGGCTGCAAGCTGATGCACCTGGGGGCCTTGTGGATAGCAGGGTAGAAAAAAAACCGAATCTGCCGGCCAATGTCCTTAGCGCCGTAAGGGCCCAGGATCGACTTGCCGTACTCCACGGTCTCGACGCATTCGACACGGCGGCCGATCCTGACTTCGATCATATCACTCGACTCGCCGCCGCGGTGATGCAGGCGCCAATCGCGCTGGTGACACTGCTCGACGCCGAACGGCAATGGTTCAAATCCTGTGTCGGACTGGATGAAACCGAGGCTGCTATCGATACATCTTTCAGCGCCCATGCCATTGCCGCCGCCGACGAGCCGATGGTGGTGACCGATGCGACCACGGATTCACGTTTCAACGCCAGTCCGCTGGTCACTGGCGAGCACCATATCCGCTTTTACGCGGGTGCAGCGATTGTAGTGGCCGGCGCCCGGATCGGCACGCTCTGCGTGCTTGACCGAAAGCCGCGCGCGTCCCCGTCTGCCGCCAAGCTCAAACAGTTGACAACGCTCGCCAGCCTCGCCGCCAGCCTGTTGACATTGAAGGACGCCACCCGCAACGGCGCCAGCGCCGCAGCCGCGCTGGCGCGCGAGGAAAAACGGCGCGGCATTGCGCTCGATGCCGCCTCGCTTGCCAGCTGGGCATGGGATATTCACACCGATATGATTGAATGCGATGTCCGGCTGTCCGAGTTGTTCGACCTGCCGCGCTCGACCCTGCTGAGGGCGCGCGATATCCTTGCCGCCATCGACCCACGCGATATCTACCAGACCGAGACGCACTTTCGCGACGCGCTGGCCGGCGGTGACGACTGTTTTGGCGAATATCGCATCAAGGGCTTCAGTCCGCCACGCTGGGTGGCTACGCGCGGTCGTGTCATCGAGCGCGACAGCCACGGCAAGCCGACGCTGATCTTCGGCGTCAATTATGACGTCACCGAACGCAAGCTCGGCGACGAGCGGCAACGACTGTTGCTGCGCGAGCTGAACCATCGCGTCAAGAACACGCTGGCCACCGTTCAGGCGCTGGCGACGCAGACCGTTCGCCATGCCCACCAGCCGAGCGAGTTTCTTGAGGCGTTCAGCGCCAGGCTTCAGGCGTTGGGCGCTGCCCACAGCCTGCTGTCCGACCGCGAGTGGCGCGGCATCGGTATTCGCGAACTCGTGCAGATCGAGGTCAAGCCGTTCGACACCGCCGCACAGCCGCGCATGACGATCTCGGGCGCCGATCTCCTGCTTTCGCCGGATCAGGCAGTCGGGCTCGGCCTGATCCTGCATGAATTGGCCAGTAATGCGCTGCAATACGGATCATTGTCGGCGGCTGCTGGCAAGGTCGACCTCGAATGGAAGGCACAAGGCCGCAAAGGCGCACGGCGCCTAGTGCTGACCTGGCGCGAAAGCGGCGGGCCCGAAGTTGCCTCGCCCGAACGCCACGGCTTCGGCTCGATCCTGATCCGCCGCAGCCTGGCCAAGGTCATCTCCAGCGAGGTGACCCACGAATTCCGACCGGAAGGCGTGTTCGCAGAGATATCGATGCCGCTGGAGGATCTGTCGAAGTGACGTTGCCGCGATTGTCTGGACGCGAAATGCACAAAAAGAACTAAGTGGACCGCAAGAACCTTGTCAGACGCAACGCACTCTTTTCCGAACCCGAGGTCCGGGTCGGCGAAGAGTGCAGCTTGGTTCTCGGATAAGGCCGGACAAGAGTCCCATCCCGGGATGGGACAGGGTCCTGAATCGCTGCGAATTATTTTGCTTCGCCGGCATCCGGATCGTCGGCGTCGGGCTTTGTGTTCTCGCGGTAAATGGCGTAGGCGGCGAGTGCGATCGCCGGGCCGAGAATGGTGCCAAGGCCGCCTTTCCGCTTGAGCAGCGTCGGCAGCACGGCAAGCGCGGCCGTCATGCCGATCGCCTTCATGTCGGCATTGCGCCTCCGCGCTCCGCGTCGGGTGCGTGCGCCAGCCGACAGCTTATGGATGAGCAGAAGGAGCCCTGCAATCACCAGGAAGCCGGCGCCGAAACCAAGGCAGGCTGTTATCGGCCCGTAACGGCCCGCCACCCAGACGTAGGCAGCTCCGATGAGGAACCCAACCCCGCACAGCGCTGCAAGTGCCGCGAGCGCATAGACGATGGCAGCCGTGCGTGCGCGTCGCACGGCTGCCATGGTTTCACCCGCGGCGAACCCCGAGATCAGCGATGCCAGCATTCCCATCTGGCTGAGGCTAACGGCGCGCGAGAAGCGCGAACAAAAAGCCGACGCCTGCGGCAATCGCCAATGACGTCACTGGCTTTTCGCGCACGCTCGCCGCCACTTGCGCTTCGATGTCCTTGGCGTTGCCGCGCAGGGTGTCGAACGCCGCTTCGCCCTGGGCGCGCAATTGTTCAACGCCTTCGGTAGCGGCGCGACGAGCAGCTCCGTAACCATGTTGGCCGGTCTCGGCCAGCTGTTCGGTGAGTTTCTGGATGTCGGCTTTCAACTGCCTGATGTCGGCTTCAAGGTCCGAATTCGTCCGGCTTTCGTTCGGGGACTTTCCTGCGGCAGTCGCCATTACTTGACTCCTTGCGTTTGCTCGGGTCGAAACGTTCAATCCCCCCCAAGGTTCCGAAATAGGAACAAGGTCTATGAAAGGTTGTTTTCGAAGGTAAGTCCAGCCGGCTGGTCTTCAGCCGGGCGCTCAGATCAATGGCCGGCGATCTTCGTTCAGCCCTTCCCAGCGTGCGAGTTCCTTGAGCCCGTCGCTGTCGACCACCTCGCAGCCGCCGTCGCGCCAGAGGATAAGCCCGCGATCCATTAGTTTGCGGATCGTCTTGTTGGTGTGAACCAGCGACAGGCCGAGCGTATCGGCAACGTGCTGCTGCGTGATCGGAATCTGCAGGGGGGTCCTGCCATTGAGCCCGACCGTCCTGGCGCGGCTGGAGATGAAGGCGATAAGATAGGCTGCACGCTCAAGCGCGGTGCGCCTGCCGATACTGAGCAGGTTTTCGTCCAGCATGCGCTCCTCCCTCGAAGCGATCCAGGTGATGTCATAGGCGAGGCCCGGATGGCCGCGGTAAAGTTCGGGAAGGACTTCTCGATCGAAGACGCAGAGCAGCATCGGCGACAGCGCTTCGACGGAGTGTTGCATCTCGCCCATCAGGCTCCCCTGCAAGCCGATGAGGTCACCAGGCATGGAATAATTCATGATCTGACGGCGGCCATCCGACAGCAGCTTGTAGCGGAATGCCCAGCCCGAAAGCACTGTGTAAAGATGAGCGCTGCGGCTTCCCTCAACCAGAACCGTAGCCCCCTTGTCGACGGCCAGTTCGCCCTTCTTGACCGTGTCGACGAAGACAAGTTCCTCCTTCTCGAACTCCCGAAACGCCGGCAACGGCCGCAATGGGCAGTCGTCACATGAATAGCGGCGGGTGGAAAAAGAACGGCCGTTCTGGCTAGGCATCAACCCCCCTTCGAAAGCGTCTCCCTCTTCCAAAGAGGCGAGAGCAAACGCCCTGTGGCCACGGAGGTTCCGTCATCTGGGACGGCATGTCTTTTTTAAATGACAGATTTGCAAATAACTTTAGATGACAGGAACCCAAATACAGACCATGACTCCCTGTTCCCTGCGTTTCCCCTTTTCCTACGCGCCACGGAGACTCTGCCACGTGCCACCCTTGCTTGACGGATTGCGGATTCTTGTTTTGGAGGATGAATTCCTGATCGCCATGGATGTCGAGCAGCTTTGCCGCGACTATGGCGCCGGCGAGGTGATCATCGCCCGCGATCTGGCTGAAATCGATCGAAAGAGCATCGCCTCGCAATTCGATGCGGCCATCGTCGATCTCATGCTAGGCGGCACTTCGACGCTCGATTTCGCTTCGCGGCTACGCGAATCGGGCGTGCCTTTCGTCTTCGCCTCGGGCTATTCCGACATCGACGAAATCAAGCTGTCCTTTCCCGATATCAGATTGGTCACCAAGCCCTACTCGGGAGATGATCTGGTGGAGGCGGTGGCGGCAGCGTGCGGGCGCGGACCTCTTGCTTGATGCCCGAGCTTGCTTGATCTTGAAGCTCTGAGGTGCGGAAAATCGGCGGCCGTATTCAGGCGGCGTTCGACCCCGTCACCTGAGCCGAAATCGCATCCGGGCCAAACTCGTCATCGGCGGAAATCTTCAGGATTTCCTGCAATCGGGTGCGGGCTCGGCTGACGCGGCTCTTGATCGTTCCGACTGCACAGCCGCAGATCTCGGCGGCTTCCTCGTACGAAAAGCCCGAAGCGCCGATGAGGATGATGGCTTCGCGCTGGTCCTCGGGCAATTGCTCGAGCGCGCCACGAAAGTCCTTGAGATCGAGCTGGCCGTGCTGGGCCGGATGGACGGCAAGCCTGGCCGTCATGACGCCGTCGCTGTCCTGCACCTCGCGGCCGCGTTTGCGCATCTGCGAATAGAATTCATTGCGCAGGATAGTGAAAAGCCATGCCTTGAGATTGGTGCCTGGCTCGAAGCTTTCATGCTTGTCCCAGGCCTTGACCAGCGTTTCCTGCACCAGATCGTCGGCCTTGTCAGCGTTTTGCGTCAACGATACGGCAAAGGCTCGCAGGCTCGGAATCGAGCCGAGCAGATCCGTCTTGAAGCTCTGGGAGACGGCTGCCATGCCTCAGTCCTTTTTTCGTGCGGGTTGGGCTTGTTCCAACTGGCTGAGCAATTGGGCGAAGCGATCCGGCACACTGTCGGAGACCAGCTCGTCGTAATATTGTTTGAGTTTTCGGCCGATTTCCGAGTTTGGCCCGAGCGGGTCGCCGGAAGCAGCCCGGCGCCTGGGTGGAGCGCCAGCCGTGGTGTCTTTCGTCATGTCTTCATTTTGCCCTTTATTTCCAGTACCTGCCGCCTTTCAATACACGGCGCAAAGCGAGCGGCACCCCCTCGTCTGGTTGCCCATCCGATCTCAAACGCCCTCCCCTTATATTAGTTCCAAAGCATCGGAACTTTTTCGGAAAGCCGGCGTTTGTATCTCTAGCGCCGATTTTCGGGGCTTGTAATCGGCTTGGCCTGCAATTTATGCAATTACGTCAGAGGGAGACGTCCATCATGAGCCTATCCGCAACCATCGCACCGCACCTGCCGTTCCTGCGCCGCTTCTCGCGGGCCGTTTCGGGATCGCAGGAGAGTGGCGACGCGCTGGTCGCCGCGATGCTCGAAGCCATCATCGCCGACGTTGACATCTTTCCGAACGCGTCGAGCGACCGCATCGCGCTCTACAAGGTCTTCGCCAAGCTGTTCACCTCGGTCGCCATCCGCGTTCCGCAAGAACACCCGCAGTCGGCGTGGGAACAGCGCGCCGCCGCCAATCTGAACGCGATCTCACCCCGTCCCCGCCAGGCCTTCCTGCTGGTCGCCGTCGAAGGTTTCAGCGAAGACGAGGCGGCAGAGATTCTCGACGTTGACGATCAGGAGTTCTCCGAACTTCTGGCCGAAGCCAGCAACGAGATTTCCCGCCAGGTGGCAACCGATGTTCTGATCATCGAGGACGAGCCGCTGATCGCCATGGACATCGAGCAAATGGTCGAAAGCCTCGGCCACCGCGTCGTCGGAACCGCGCGCACTCATGCCGAGGCGGTGGCGATGTTCGCAAAGACGCGACCAAAGATGGTACTGGCCGACATCCAGCTTGCCGACGGCAGCTCGGGCATCGAAGCGGTGAACGAGATCCTGTCGTCCACGCCGGTGCCGGTGATCTTCATAACCGCCTTTCCCGAGCGCCTCTTGACCGGCGAGCGGCCTGAGCCGGCCTTCCTCGTCACCAAGCCATTCAATCCGGACATGGTCAAGGCGCTGATCAGCCAGGCGCTGTTCTTCGACCGGCATGCAAAGGCCGCTGCCTAGGAGCGACTGGGCCTAACCTCGCAGCAGGCCTCGTTTCGCCCCGTTTTCCACAGGTTGGGTGACGCTGGCGCCTTGGCGCGAGCAAACGTCGCTTGCGCGTCGAAGTTCCTCTGCGCATGACCGTTCCACTCGGGCCGAAAGATTTCCAAGAACGCCTTTTTCGGGAAATGGCGGAACAAACGGCAGCGAGCAACGTTTTTGCCGTACCATTTGAAGGAGATCGATCATGCTTTACTGGGCGCTGGTATTTCTCGTTGTCGCGATCATTGCAGGCGCTCTTGGTTTCGGCGGCATCGCCGGCACCTCGGCCGGTATAGCGCAAATATTGTTTTTCATCTTCCTCGCGTTCCTGATCATCTCGCTTATCGCCGGCTTGTTTAAACGGGCGTCGTGAACGCTTAATGCGATCGAACACTGGGAGCCGCACCCCTCAAGCGGTTTCCAGCTACCGCCGAGCGGTGTTCTTAACGGAACGTCGCTCGGCGGACCGCTTTTTGGGAACCCATTTTTTCGTCAGCCGTTCAGCCTGGATTGGGCGGATAAAGAGCCGATGCAATCCAGACCCGGAGATACGAAAGACAACGGACGGAGTGATGAGATCATCGCTTTGCGTTCCGCGGAAAGTGGAATGCAGCTTGGCCGGGCCCTTCTTCACGCGTTGCACAATGCCGGCATCTCGGTTCTCTACCAGGATCGCGAGATGAAAACTGTCTGGGCCCGCAACATGCGCCCGCCATGGGCTTCCGATGCGGCCGACAGCGACGGCATCCTGCCGGTGGCGCAGGCGGAGCGTATCGGCGCGGCCAAACGCAACGTCGTCGCATCAGGCAATCCGGAACATCTCGAGCTCAGCATTCCCGCCGACGACGGCGTACGCTGGTTCCAAATATGGGTAGACGCCGATCACGACGACGGCGGCGCCGTGCAGGGCGTCGTCACCACCATGGTCGAAACGACCGAGCAGAAACGTCGCGAGCAGACCTTGAAGACGCTGCTGCGCGAGGTAAGCCACCGCTCGAAGAACCTTTTGGCCATCATCCAGAGCATCGCCACCCAGACCAGCCGTTATTCAGACACGCTCGGTGATTTCTTGACGCGTTTTCGCGGCCGGTTGCAGTCGCTCGCCTCATCCCAGGATCTGGTGACCTCTTCCAACTGGCGGGGGGCGGCACTACGCGAACTCGTGTCTGGCCAAGTCGGCCGCTATGGAGCCGAGCCCTCGCACAGCCTGCGTTTCCGGGGTGCAAATCCATACCTCAACCCTAATGCCGCGCTGCATATCGGCTTGGCCATGCACGAGCTGGCCGTCAATTCGGTCAGCTACGGCGCTCTGTCGCGAGCCGACGGATTCGTCGAGGTGACGGCTGATCTGACGGCTGCTTCCGCTGGCGAGACCGCCCTTTCGCTGACATGGGCCGAAGCCATCGGAGCCAATGACAATCAGCCCAACGAGAAGCGTTTTGGCAGCGTCGCGCTCGAGCGCATCGTGCCTGCGTCGTTGAACGGTACGGCGACATTTGAAATCACCGGGGACCGCCTCGAATATCGACTTGTCGTTCCCCGCGGCAATTTCGAGATGGATTGAACGGACAACGTTCAGCCAGACACGGCTCAGGATGAACCCGGCCGCGCCGGCTTTAACCACCTGTTCACCATAACGTCCGATGCTGTTTTCCCAAACACCGCTCCGCATTCGATCGCAGTTTTGCTGCGCAGCAAGGGAGGAATGGCTTTGACGGTAGCCGACATCGACAGGCTGGAACAGGCCGCACGCGTTTCGATGGGAGGATTTCAGGACCTCGAAGCATCAGCCATGCGGTCGCCTCGTACTTCCCTGCCGACGCCCGGTTTCGCCGCAATCGCGCTGGCTGCGGCGGTCGTTCTGGCGGCCGCGTTCCAGTTGATCTAGAGCATCGGACCCAAAGTGGCCGGCGGCTTTTGCTTGCCTTATGTCGGCCTGTTTCTCCAATCAGTCGCGCGCCAGCCTGCATCGCAGGAACTTTGGCGGATGATGGCCGTTCTTATGGCGAGAGGACTGTCGCCATGGAACATATCGCTGCCCTGCTGCTGGTCATTGGCTGTTCCAACACGATGACCGAGTGCCGTGAACTGCCGGTATCGGTGAGCGTTTTCGAAACCGCTCAGGAATGCACCGCCGAACGTCCGTTTGCGTTGGAAGACGTGCAAGGTCAGGCTCCGCGCATAATTGCCAAATGCCTTTCCGTCGATCCGGCGCTGGAGGATGATTACGACCAGATCGTCTGGAATGTGCGCCCGGACGGCACCCTCGACGCTTCCGTGGAGATTTCCGGCCTTGTGGTTGCCTCGAACGACGCGAGCCAGGAACAAGATTCTCTTAGCCAATAACGAAATCGAACAGGCAAAGCCCTTTTTCGCGTGGTAAGTGACGGGTGGAGCTACAAGTGAGGACAAAAGCGAGGAGTAACTCTATGCGGAAGATGATTATTGCCATGGTTGCCGTGGTCGCGGTCAGCGGTTGCAGTACCACCGAGCAGGATGTCGGCGTCGGCGCCGGTGTCGGCGCTCTGGCTGGCGGCCTGATCAACGGCGGCAAGGGTGCGCTGGTGGGCGCAGCCATCGGTGCCGGTTCCGGCCTGCTGGTGCGCAACCTGCGCAATGGCTATTGCCAAT
Source organism: Mesorhizobium sp. M0938 (assembly GCF_040319125.1). Classification (NCBI taxonomy): domain Bacteria; kingdom Pseudomonadati; phylum Pseudomonadota; class Alphaproteobacteria; order Hyphomicrobiales; family Phyllobacteriaceae; genus Mesorhizobium; species Mesorhizobium sp. M0938. The sequence goes on from NZ_JAMYNS010000002.1 coordinate 50,601, forward strand.
ACCGTGACAACCGTGGCCGTCTCTATACGGCTCGCTGCTGATCCGTTTCAAAACGCATGAGCAATAGAGCAATTCCAGGAAAAGTGTGAAACGGTTTTCCGTCCGGAATTGCGCAAAACCAAAGAGATAGAGCGGTTCGGCGTTTCCGTGAAACGATGAACCGCCCTAGAAGCGGAGACCGGCTCGGCCGGTGTCCGCTGCTTGTGCCCACCAAAACGGTCGCCTTGCGGCAACTTTTCAGCCTGAAAGTGGAATCCTGATTTCCACGTTCAATCCGCCATCGTGAAAATCGCGATTGATCGTACCGCGCAATTCGCGTGTCACGTTCAAATCGATCAGCTTGGTGCCAAAACCGGTTTTAACAGGCGCTTCAAGCTTCTTCTGGCCGAATTCGCGCCAGTTGAGAACCAGCGTCCTGTCTCGCCTGCGGCCCTCGACCGACCAGTCAACCTTGAGCGGCCAGTCGCCCTTTTTAGCATTGGGCGAATTGCCGGTTTCGCCATATTTCAGCGCGTTCGTCGCCAGTTCGTGAAAGGTCAGGCCCAACGCTTGCGTCGTCGTCTCGTCGAGCAGCACCTCCGGCCCCGACAATATCCCCTCGGGAAGCTCCTTGCCGAACACCTGGCCGAGCTCGATGCGCAAAAGATCGCCTAAATCGGCCTTCTGCCAGCGCGAACGCGTCAGCATGTCCTGGGAGGCCGCCATCGCTTGCAGCCGGGCCGAAAAAGATGACGAAAACTCCTGAACGTCGGTAGCGTGCGACGCCGTCTGGCGCGCGATCGCCAGCACCCGCGTGATCGAGTTCTTGATGCGGTGCTTCATCTCCTGCAGCATCAGATCTTTTTCGAGCAGGCTTTTTTCCGTCGTTTCATGAAGCAGCGAGACCGCGTCGTAGGCCCGCTCCTGATAGCGTGCCACCAGCGCGATCGTTCCCGCGAGCAGCAGCCCGAACAGGCCGAGCATCACCGGAATGGCGCGCGAGGACGGCTGCGAGAAGGCGCTTGTCGGCCTGAACAGGACAGTCCACGGACGCCCGGCGATGGTGACCTTACGGGAAACCAGCAGCCTGTCGCCGAAAGTCGACACCGGCGGCGTTTCCGACTGGAACAAAAGATGGTCGGCATCCACCTTGCCGTCATAGATTTCGATGTTGACCGGCAGCAGCGGCGTCCGGCTGAGCGCTGTCTGGAACAGATCGCGGGCGCGGAAGGCTGCATAAAGAAAGCCTGACGTCGAGGATCGGGACGCATCGATGCCGTCCGGCGCGGTTTCGACGTTGAGCCGCACGAAAACCAGGAAGCCGGTGAAGGTCTGCGCAGCACCTGTTTCCTGGCCTAGCTGCACCCGCCCGCTGGCGTGCTGCTGGTCGTCGGCCATCGCCCTTTCGATCGCCTCGCGCCGCACCGGTTCGGTGAACATGTCATAGCCGATGCTGGATTGATTGGAAGGATCAAGCGGCTCGAACATCACGATCGGCGTGCGCCATGGCAGCGTCGTCGTAGCCGGATAGATGGGATGGCTGGCGCCATAGTCTTGCAGGATGGCACGCTCGACCGCTGCCTCGTCGCCGGCTCTCGCCAACCGGAGAAAGCCGATGCCGCGCAGGCCGGCGAAATTGTCGTCAATATCGAGCGCGTCGAAGAACGCCTTGAATTGGTCCCGCGAAAGCCCGCCATTGCGAGCGTTGAACAGCGCCTGGGTCGATCGCAGCAGCGACAGATGCAGGTCGATGCGGCTATCGATCCGGTTGAGCGCGTCGTCCGCCGTCGCTTCGAATTTGATGCGCGCAGCTTCCTGCGTCGCGAAATAGGCGAATCCTGCCATCGTCAGGCTGATCAGCGCGACGGCAATGAAAGCGACGATCGGGAAGAACTTCTTCAATTGCTGATGCGGCCCATGCGGTTCCCCATCTTTATGCGCAAGTCGTTGCGCCAACACAATGGCGAGGCCAAGCCATCATGGCGGCTGGCATACTACACGACTGGTACTTAGCCGGCTTATTTGAGAGCTTTAGGCGGCGATCTTGAGCGCCCCAGGCCCCGGAATGGCACCGGGCGGGCACTTGCCCAGAATGATCATGCCGAGCACCTCGTCCTGGGTCACATCGCTCGTCCGCGCGGTGCCAACCACCTGACCGTTCTTCATCACGCAGACGCGGTCGGCAAGCTCGAAAACATCGTGGATGTCGTGGCTGATCAGGAAGATGCCGATCCCATCGGCCTTGAGCTGCATCACCAGTTCGCCGACCTGCGCGGTTTCCTGCGGCCCCAGTGCGGCCGTCGGCTCATCCATGATCAGGATGCGGGCGTTGAACAGGATGGCGCGTGCGATCGCCACCGACTGCCGCTGCCCCCCGGAAAGCTTGACCACCGGTTCCTTGAAGCGCTGGAAGCGGGGATTGAGCCTGCCCATCACCCTGCGCGCCTCGGCCTCCATGGCGCCATCGTCGAGCGTGCCCCAGCCGGTCATCAGTTCGCGGCCGAGGAAGAGGTTGGCGGCGGCGTCGACATTGTCGGCGAGCGCCAGCGTCTGGTAGATCGTCTCGATGCCGTATTTCTTGGCGTCGCGCGGATTGGAGATCGAAGCCTCCTCACCATTGACGAAGATCTGGCCCGAATCGCGCTTATATGCGCCGGACAGGATCTTGATCAGCGTCGACTTGCCGGCGCCGTTGTGACCGAGCAGCGCCACCACCTCACCCGGGAAAAGGTCGATCGACGCATCGTCGACGGCGCGAATGCCGCCGAAGGCAATCGAAATGTTTCGCATATCTATCAGTGGCGTGGGAGCAGTCGTATCAGCCATAATCGCCTTTCCTTAAACGCGCTTGCGGTAGACGGTGTCGAGCCAGACCGCGATCACCAGGACGGCACCGACGACGACGCTCTGAAGCGGTGAATCGATGCCGAGCAGCACCATGCCGGACTGCAGCGACTGCATCAGAAGCGCGCCCAGCATGGCGCCGAGCACTGTGCCGGAGCCGCCGGCCAGCGATGTACCGCCGATGACGGCTGCGGCGATGACCAGCAACTCGTCCAGCGTACCCAGCGCATTGGTCGACGCATTGAGGCGGGCCGATGCAATCGCCGCGCTGATTGCGGCCAGCACGCCCATGATCATGAACACCTTCATCGTCACCCAGCGCGTGTTGATGCCGGCGAGCTCCGCCGCTTCCGGATTGCCGCCGATGGCAAAGACATAGCGGCCGAAACGCGTACGCTTGGTAATGAATGTCATGACGATGCCGACTGCGACCGCGATCAGCACCGGTATGGCGATGCCATGGGCGATGAACAGCCCGCCTTCGGGGACGGTGATGCCGTTCCGTTGGGCGTATTGGCGAACGATGCCGACCGGCCAAGGATAGGAATTGGCGATCCAGACGGCGCCGAGGATGGCGGCGCAGGCAACAACACCAAGCAAGCTCTCCGCCCAGACGGGGCGCAGTGGAAATTTGAACCGCTTGCGCTGCGACCGGCCGTTGAGCAGCATGAAGGCGACGGCCATACAGGCCAGAATGCCGACGATCCAGCTTGCGGTTGCGCCGATCGAGCCACGCGGCCCGCCCCCCATGAGCTGGAAGGTGGTGTCGAGCGGCGCGACGGTGCGCCCGCTGGTCATCAGCCAAGCCATGCCGCGCCAGATCAGCAAGCCGCCCAGCGTCACAATGAAAGCCGGAACCTCGAGATAGGCGATGATGAAGCCCTGGAGCGCGCCGATCATGAGGCCGAGCACCACGCCGGCGGCAAGTGCGATAATCCATATCCAGGGATTTCCAACCTGAAATCCCAAGACGCGGATGAGGAATTCGGCCTGGGCCACGCCCATCACCATGCCGATCACGCCTTCGACGGAGCCGACCGAAAGATCGATGTTGCGCATTACGATGACAAGAACCATGCCGGTCGCCATGATCGCGACCGAGGAGGTCTGCACCGACAAGTTCCAGAGATTGCGCGGCGTGAGGAAAAGCCCGCCCGACAGGATGTGAATTCCAACCCAGATGACCAGCAGCGCGCCGACCATGCCGAGCATGCGTATATCGAGCTCGGTTGCCTTGAGGAACCGCCCGACTGCGCTGAGCTCGGATTCGCGCGCCCGGTCTTCGGCCGTGTTGGCCACCGGTGAGTTGGATGCCGTGTCGGTCATGATGTCCTCCGACCGGGTTGCCGTCTGGCGCGGATGCCGGAACAGGATGCTATTTGCTTTCCCCAGTCATTTAAAGCGGAAGTCATTTGAAGTGGAAAGCCTCTCGAAAAACGCCGCGGCCTGACAGCCGCGGCGTTCGTTTCCCTGCGAAGTTGTCCAGATCAGTTGCAGGCCGCAACGCTGCCTGCGGCGACGCCCGCACAGACTTCGTCCTTCTTGATCCAGCCGGCGTCGATGACGACGTTGAGATTGTCCTTGGTGATGGCAATCGGTGTTAGGAACAGCGACTTGACGGCATTGCCGCCCGGCGTGGTGAAATCCTTGACGCCCGCAATGTCGGTCATCTGCTTGCCATCGGCCAGCTGCGAAGCGATCTCGGCAGCGTTCTTGCCGAGCTCGCGCGCGTCCTTCCAGACCGATACGGTCTGTGTGCCGAGCGCGATGCGGTTCAGCGCGGCATGATCGCCGTCCTGACCCGATACCGGGACGGATCCGGCCAGGCCTTGCGCCGTTAGTGCCGCGACGACGCCGCCGGCGGTGCCGTCATTGGCGGCAACCACCGCGTCGACCTTGTTGTCGTTGGCGGTCAGGAACTGTTCCATGTTCTTCTGCGCATTGGCGGGAAGCCAGCCGTCCGTATAGGCCTCGCCGACATTCTTGATCTTGCCGCTGTCGATGGCGTCCTTGAGCACTTCCATGGAGCCGGCGAACAGGAAATCGGCATTCGGATCGGCGCCGGAGCCCTTGATGAAGACGTAGTTGCCCTCCGGCTTTACCTTGAACACTTCGCGGGCCTGCATGCGGCCGACTTCCTGGTTGTCGAAAGTCAGATAGAACACGTCCTTGTTCTCGATCAGCCGGTCATAGCCGACGACCGGAATGCCTTCGTCCAGCGCCTTCTGCACCGCCGGCCCGATGGCCGAGGCATCCTGCGCCAGGATGATCAGTGCATTGGCGCCCTGCGAGATCAGGCTTTCGACATCGGTCAGCTGCTTACCGGGATTGGACTGCGCATCGGCTGAAATATACTTGTCGCCGGCGGCCTCGATCGCCGCCTTCATGGCGGCTTCGTCGGTCTTCCAGCGCTCTTCCTGGAAATTCGACCACGAAACGCCAATGACCTTGTCCTTGGCCTGTGCGACCGATGCGAGCGTCAGCGACATGGCGACCCCCGCCAGAATGGCGGCTGCGAATCTTTTCATGATATTCCTCCCTGCACCGCGTGCGGCGCGACCAGACTGACCCGAGGGCCGGCACAAAGGCTCTATTTTTTCGAGCCTCGAAAAAACACTGATCCAACGCCGAAGCGCTGTCAACATCAATTCTGATGGATTTTGATGGCTTTCCGGCTTTTTTTCGAGCCTCGGAATAAACCGTGACAGCGGCTTCTGCTTCTGCCACTATTTGTCCGACATTATCGACGGCTTCCGATTTATGAGTCGCCGCGGTGACAGGGAGGAAGCAGCAGAATGTCGGTTGGAATCCGTCATGACGATTTGCGCCGCCGCAACCGGGCGATGGTGATTTCGGCCGTACGCCGGGCCGGCCAACCATCGCGGACCGAGATCGCGGCAACCACCGGCCTCAGCCATTCGACCATATCGGCGATCTGTTCAGACCTGATCCAGGAAAGCATCCTGACCGAGAGCAGGGCGAGCGAGGCCGTTTCGCTGAAACGCGGCCGGCCGCAGGTCGGCCTCGGCCTCAATCCGGAAGCGGCAGCGGTGTTGGCCGTCGTGTTGTCGCTGAATTTCCTGTCGGTCGCCGTCATCGATTATGCCGGACAAGTCGTCGCCGAGGAACAGCGCCGGCTGGACACGCTGACCATGTCGCGCGACGAGCTGATCGGCGAATGTGTCGCCATCGTCCGGCGACGGCTCGAAGATCCCGACCTCGACGTCCAAAGCGTCGCCCGCATCGCACTGGCGATCCAGGGTATTACGGATTCCCATGCGCGCGCCATGTTGTGGTCGCCGATCACGCCGCAAACGAACATCGCTTTCGCCGACATTCTTGAACGCGAATTCGGCATCCCGGCCATCATGGAAAACGACTGCAACATGATGGCCGTGGCGCTGCGCTGGCGCGACCCGGATCGCTACCGCAACGATTTCATCGCTATTCTCCTCTCACACGGCATCGGTATGGGGCTGGTGCTGAAGGGCGAACTGTTCACCGGCACCCATTCCTCAGGCGGCGAATTCGGCCACATGATCCATCGGCCGGGCGGCGCGCTTTGCCGTTGCGGACGGCGCGGCTGCGTCGAAGCCTATGCCGGCAACTACGCCATCTGGCGCAATGCAAGGCAATTGAGCGAGAATGCCGAACCGGTTGCCGATGTCAGCGATGCCGACATGCGGGCACTGGCGGCCCGGGCGCGCGAGACGGACGGACCGGAGCGCGAAGCCTACCGCAAGGCCGGCGAAGCGCTCGGCTTCGGCCTAGGCAGCCTGTTCGCGCTGATCGATCCGGCGCCGGTCGCCATGGTCGGCGCCAGCGCTGCCGCTTTCGACCTGATCGAGCCTGCCCTGCGCGAAGCCATCGCCCAGACCGCCGGCGGCCAGCATTCGGGTTCGATTTCCTTCGACACCGAGCCGAACGAATTGCCGCTGATCCGCGAAGGCTGCGCCATGCAGGCGCTGAATTTCGTCGACCAGGAGATTTTCGCGCCGGGCGCGCAAGGAAAGTCCGGCACGATCAGGAAGGACGTGGCCTGAGTTCGAAAGGCAAGGAACAAAGGCGGATTGCGACTTGGATGTGTTGAGATTCAGGTCAGGCCACGCCGGAGTCGAAGACGGGCGCGAAACAACCAAACCGGTGGCTTCCGAGAACCGGAACGGAGCGTAACGTTTAAGTACGTACCGGAAACGCAGGAAATCGCCATTCGCGGGCCGGCATCACCTGGAGTATCAGCCTAGTCTTCCCTGATCGCATAGCCCGCGCCGCGGATGGTACGGATGACATCGGGCATGCGACCATTGTTGACCGCCTTGCGCAGCCGCCCGACATGGACGTCCACCGTGCGTTCATCGATGTAAATCGTCTCGCCCCAGACATTGTCGAGCAACTGGCTGCGCGAGAAGACGCGACCGGGGTGCCGCATCATGAATTCGAGCAGCCGGAATTCGGTCGGCCCGAGCCGGATCTCGCTCTTCTTGCGGTAGACCCTGTGCGATTCGCGATCGAGCATGATGTCGCCGACCTTCAGCACGCTGGACAGCACTTCCGGCTTGGCGCGGCGCAGCAGCGCCTTGACTCGGGCCATGAATTCCGGTGTCGAGAACGGCTTGACCAGATAGTCGTCGGCCCCGGTCGAGAGGCCGCGCACCCGGTCGCTCTCCTCGCCGCGCGCGGTCAGCATGATGATCGGCAACCGCTCGGTTTCGGGACGCACCCGAAGACGCCGGCAAAGCTCGATGCCGGAAACTGCCGGCACCATCCAGTCGAGCACCAGAAGATCGGGCACGTTTTCCTGCAGCCGGATTTCGGCCTCGTCGCCGCGTGTCACCACCTCGACCTGATAGCCTTCGGATTCCAGATTGTAGCGGAGGAGGACGCCCAGCGGCTCTTCATCCTCCACCACCATGATGCGCGGCGCGATCATCGATCGGTCACCCCCGTCATGTCGCCGGCGCCGTCGTCGTTTCGTCGAGCTTCGGGCGATCCGCCGGCAACTGCTGCCCGGTCACGACATAGTAGGCGTTTTCGGCGATGTTGGTTACATGATCGCCAATACGCTCGAGATTCTTGGCGCAGAACAGAAGATGCGTGCAGGCGGTGATGTTACGAGGGTCCTCCATCATGTAGGTCAGGAGCTCGCGAAAAACCGCCGTGTATTTGACATCGACCTTCTCGTCGGCGGCGCGTAGTTCCTTCAACGCGTTGGCGTCTCGCGACACGTAGTGCTCGACCACGCCACGGAGCTGTTCGAGAACGAGATCCGCCATTGCGTCGATACCGTGCGAGAGATTACGCGGCGTGGCGCTCTGTCCGACTGCGCTGACCCGCTTGGCTATGTTCTTGGCCAGGTCGCCGATGCGCTCCAGATCGCCGGCCATCCGGATTGCGCCAACCACGGCGCGCAGGTCTTGCGCCATCGGCTGCCGCTTGGCGATCAGTGTGATCGCGCTGTCGTCGAGCTCGCGCTGCCGGGCATCCATGATGGCATCGTCAGAGACGACGCGCTGCGCCATGGCATTGTCCGACGCGAGCAATGCGCGGATCGACGCAGCTACCATCGCGGCGGCAAGCTCGTCCATGTCACGGATCAGCCTGTCGATGTGTTCCAATTCCTCGTCGAAGGAGGCGACGGTATGTTCACCCATGATGCTGTCCTCGTGTTCGAATTCGCCGCCGGACCGCTCAGCCGAACCGGCCGGTGATGTAGTCCTGGGTGCGCTTGTCGTCGGGGTTGGTGAACATTTTGTCGGTCGCGCCTTCCTCGACCAGATAGCCGAGATGGAACATCGCCGTTCGCTGCGACACGCGCGCTGCCTGCTGCATCGAATGGGTGACGATGACGATCGTGTAGTTCTGACGCAGCTCGTCGATCAGCTCCTCGACGCGGGCGGTGGCGATCGGATCGAGCGCTGAGCAGGGCTCGTCCATCAGGATCACTTCCGGCGACACCGCGATGGCGCGCGCGATGCACAGGCGCTGCTGCTGTCCGCCGGAAAGGCCGGTGCCCGATTCGAGCAGGCGATCCTTGACCTCGTTGAACAGGCCGGCCTTCTTCAGGCTCGATTCGACGATGCCGTCCAGCTCCGCCTTGCTTCTGGCCAGACCGTGAATGCGCGGACCGTAGGCGACGTTTTCGTAGATCGACTTCGGAAACGGGTTCGGCTTCTGGAACACCATGCCGACGCGAGCCCGCAGCTCGACGACGTCGATTTTCGGGTCGTAGACATCCTCGTTGTCGAGCGTGATCTTGCCACTTACTCGCGCGATGTCGATCGTGTCGTTCATTCGGTTCAGGCAACGCAGAAAGGTCGACTTGCCGCAACCCGACGGGCCGATCAACGCCGTCACCTGGTTCTCGCGGACATCGAGATCCACGTCGAACAGAGCGCGCTTCTCGCCATAATGAACAGAGACCTTTTCGCCCTTCATCTTGATCGAAGGTTCGTTGGTTCCGCTATTCAGTTTCTGTTCGACGCTGGCTTCCGTCATGATGTTCATATCCTCTAACTCCTTACCAGCGCCGCTCGAAGCGCCTGCGCAGTATCACCGCGATGGCATTCATGATGACCAAAAACACTAGCAAAATCAAAATCGCCGCCGAAGTCTTCTGCTGGAATCCAGCTTCCGGGAAATCGGCCCACATGAATATCTGCACCGGCAGGATCGTCGCGGGATCGGTGAAGCCGCCGGGAATGTCGACGATGAACGCGACCATGCCGATCATCAGCAACGGCGCGGTTTCACCCAGCGCATGCGCCATGCCGAGGATGGTGCCGGTCATGATGCCCGGCATCGCCAGCGGCAGGACGTGATGGAATACGGTCTGGACCTTGGACGCTCCGATGCCAAGTGCGGCCTCGCGGATCGACGGTGGCACGGCGCGCAGCGAAGCGCGTGAGGCGATAATGATGATCGGCAGCGTCATCAATGCCAGCACCATGCCGCCGACCACCGGGGCCGAGCGCGGCAGGCCGAAGAAATTCAGGAATACGGCAAGTCCAAGCAGGCCGAAGACGATCGAGGGCACCGCCGCCAGATTGTTGATATTCACTTCGATGATCGTCGTCAGCCGGTTCTTGGGTGCAAATTCCTCAAGATAGATCGCCGCCGAAACGCCGATCGGGAATGCGATGGCGAGCGTCACGATCATGGTCAGGAACGAACCGACGACCGCGCCCCAGACACCGGCCAGTTCCGGCTCGCGGCTTGCGCCGGTGAAGAAGAAGATCGAGTTGAACCGGCTTTCGATCAGGCCGGCGCTCTTCAGCGTATCGAGCCAGACGATCGTCTTGTCCGAAATCTTTCGCGATGCTTCCGGCGTATTGATGACGCGCAGGAATGCCTGGCCGCTCGCGGCGGGCGTCGTGCTGTCGAGCGCCTCGATCACCGTGCCCTTTGCGATCGCCGTCCCGTTGGCCCCAGGCGACAGCGCGGTCAGCTTGACCGTGCCGCCATTGAACGCGACCAGCAGCGACGACGCGCCGCTCGTCAGCGTGAGCATGCCGTTTTCGCCCTCGGTCGCACCATGGCCGCGCGCCAGCGCCAGCATGGCATCGTCGCCGAAGGTCAGATCGATGTCGCCGCTGGTTTGCGAAGGTGTGACGCTTGTCGAAATCGCTTCGTCCGAACCGACGTCGGCAAGCAGACCCTTGAGATAAAGATCGGCGAAATCGTCAAGTGGGACCGCATAGTCCACCGTTTTTCCGAGCATCCCTGGATCAGCAGCGATATCTTTGCGCAGGAAGACGCCTGTGCCGGTGGAAATCAGCCCGCGCAGCAGGCGCTTGTCCTGACGGCTCGTCACATCCGGAAATTTTGCCGTAAGCGCTTCCTGGGCGATGGCGTCGTAGTTGACGGCATCGAGTTTCGCCGGGTCGACCTTGGCCGCCGAAAGATCGATAGGCAGCGTCAGATAATTCTGCCGCAGCGCCGGGATCGCCTGCGTGACGATCGTCGACAGGAGCAGCACAAGGAAGAGGCCGGCCAACGCGACGGCTGCGGCGCCAAGCCATTTGAACCACGTTTCCGTTCGGTAACGGCCCTTCAGCCGCGCCTTCGCGGCATCGTCGGTATGAATGCTGACGGGGCGTCCGACGACGCCGAATGACGAGATCGCATCAGTCATATTGCTCTCGGTACTTCTGGACGACGCGCAAAGCGACGATGTTGAGGGAAAGCGTGATGCAGAACAGCACCAGGCCGAGCGCAAAGGCTGCAAGCGTCTTGGCGCTGTCGAACTCCTGATCGCCCACAAGCAGCGTCACGATCTGCACCGTCACGGTGGTGACGGCTTCGAGTGGGTTCGCCGTGAGATTAGCTGCCAGCCCCGCCGCCATGACCACGATCATGGTTTCACCGATTGCGCGGCTGACGGCGAGCAGCATCGCCGAAACGATGCCCGGAAGGGCCGCGGGAAGGATCACCTTTCGGATGGTTTCAGACTTGGTCGCGCCGAGGCCGGCGGAACCGTCCCTCAGCGATTGCGGAACGGCGTTGATCACATCATCGGAAAGCGAGGAAACGAAGGGAATGATCATGATGCCCATGACCACGCCTGCGGCGAGCGCGGATTCTGACGCAACGTTGAGGCCCAGGCTTTCGCCGAGACCACGGAAGTAGGGTGCAACCGTCAGCGCGGCGAAGAAGCCATAGACGACGGTCGGAATGCCGGCGAGGATTTCCAGCACCGGCTTTGCGACCGCGCGGACGCTTTTGGAAGCGTAATCCGAAAGATAGATCGCAGCCATCAGCCCGATGGGCGCAGCTACCAGCATGGCAATGAAGGTGATGAGCAACGTGCCGGCAAACAGCGGCACCATGCCAAAAATGTCCTGGTTGACCGCCCCGGCTTCCGCTCCGGCGCCGGTAAAGGCGCTCTGTGGCGACCAATGCGTGCCGAACAGGAATTTATAGAGCGGCACCTGTTGGAAGAACCGCAAGGATTCGAAGATGAGCGACAGGACGATGCCGATCGTCGTCAGGATCGCGACCGCCGAACAGGTGATCAAGAATGCTCGAAGAACGCGCTCGACCACGTGGCGCGCCCGGTAGGCCTGTGCGATGCGCGAATAGGCCCAGTAAAATCCGGACGCGGAAAGCAGAAGCGCGACGGCCCAGATGATCCAGGCGCTGGTCGCATGGATCGATTTGTAGGCGGCCGCGGCTGCCTCTTTCGTAGGATCGGCGAAGCCGACAAGCCCGCCAAAGGCCATCGCACGAGCGTCGCGGATGAAAGCTTCGACTTGCGGAATGCCCATTCCCGACAACTCGGCGGAGAAGCGGTCGGCGATGATTGACGATTCAATTCCCGGCGTCACCATCGACCACAACACGATCGCAAGCAGCGCGGGACCGGCAGCAAAGAGCGCCAGAAACATGCCATGCTGCCCAGGCAGCGAATGCAGCCGCGCGACGTCGCCATTGACACTGGCAATGGCGCGTGTGCGGCCTATCCAATAGGCCGCAGCAGCCAAAACTAACAGAAGAACAACGAGATAACCGACCATGATTCAGGACGTCCCCTCGACCGCCGGCCATCCACCGGCTCAAAGCACGGGACGTTGGTCCCGCGCTTTGTGCTTTAGAGCATGAGGGTCAGAGCGGATATTTGCCCGGACCCCGAAAAAATCAGGAGCCCATGCCCTTCAGGGCCTTGGCGTTTTCGGCCCACGTGGCGCGCTCGGCGTCCGGCAGCGGGATCAGGCCCTTGTCGGCCAGATAACCCTCAGGACCCCATGCACCCTCGGAGGTATACTCGGCGATGAACTCTTGCATGCCGGGGATGACGCCGACATGCTCTTTCTTGGCATAGATGTAGAGCGAGCGGGAAACGCCATACTTGCCGGATGCGATGTTCTCGAAGGTCGGCTCGACGCCGTCGACCTTGTGGCCCTGCAGCTTGTCCGCGTTCTGGTCAAGGAACGAGAAACCAAAGATGCCGAAGGCATTGGGGTTTGCTTCCAGCTTCTGGACAATCAGATTGTCGTTTTCGCCGGCCTCGACAAAAGCGCCGTCTTCGCGGATTTCGCCGCAGCCCTTTTCATTAGCCGCCTTCACTTCTTCCTGGCAGGCCGCGTCCATGACGAGTTCAACGAACGCGTCGCGCGTGCCGGACGTGGGCGGCGGGCCAAGCACTTCGATCTTTGTCGCGGGAAGCGACGCATCGACATCCGACCAGTTCTTGTAAGGATTGGCGACGACCTTACCGTCAACTGCGACATTCTTGGCGAGCGCCTTGAAAACCTGTTCCTTGGTCAGATCAACGACGGTCCCTGCCTTCGAGTTGGCGAGCACGATGCCGTCGAAGCCGACCTTGATCTCGACCGGCGTCACGCCGTTTGCCTTGCAGGTTTTAAGCTCGCTGTCCTTGATGGCGCGCGAGGCATTGGTGAAGTCAGCGGTATTTTCGCCGACGCCCTGGCAAAACAGCTTCATGCCACCGCCGGTGCCAGTCGATTCAACGACTGGGGTCTTGATCTGGCCGCTCTGGCCGAGCTTTTCGGCGACAGCCGTGGTGAAGGGGAATACTGTGGACGAACCGACGATTTGGATCTGGTCGCGCGCGGCGGCATAACCAGCCGACGCGGCGAGCGCAAGCGCCGCGGCCGACGCCGTAAGGAGGAATTTCTTCATGTGGCCTGCTCCTGTTCGGAAGATGGTCTCTCGGCGCCTTCCTTCGGCGCCCGCTGAGGCCAATAGCCCCCGATTATTACAGTCTCATGACAGTTTGATGTCAGCCCGGTAACGCCGCACGGCCATGCCGAAAAGGTAGCGTTGCGAGTCTCGCTGACGCAGCCGTGGTTTGCCGCTGGAATCAGCAGCTTGCACGATTTCCAGCCGCCATCCCTCCTCGACAGGCGCTGCAGATGGCGTCGAAAAAGAAAATCCGGGCGGGAGCGCGTTGCATGCGGCCAAAGGAGGTCATGGGCCGCGCCATCGCCGAAACAGGTCCGTTGGGGTAAATCTGACCCTGTTTCTTGCCGGCGGTCGCTGCTCCCGCCCGTAACTGGAGGAGCGGAACTCGAATATGCCTATTGTCCCAACCGGCGCGCGCTTTGGTATGGTGCGATCGCACCATAGTCTTGCTCCCCGACGCGTCGCCGAATCCCGGCTGAACTATACAGCCTGACGGGATTCCTATACGCGTTGCGCTGGATTTCTCCGTCCGCACCAAGCCCGCGCTCGACATTTCGAGCAAGGCTCTAGGGCTGATGGGCTTGGGCAGCTAGCCGTCCATGCCCGCATCCTGGCATCGTTGGCAAGCTCCTTTCGGTACGTGCGCGGTGACGTCGACGATCGGGATTCCTATCGCGGTATTCCGACGTTGTCGGCAGAACCGAAGCCGCGTTATAAATCCTGTAGGAGTATTGCCGATGTTGGGACGGATCCTGCCTTTTTTCCTGTGCCCGATGCTGGCATTCGGGAGCGGCTGTTCGCGCAGCTATGACGGCAGCGTCATCATTCCAAGGCCGCTCGATGTCCGGCGGTTCTGGGACAGGCCGCCGCAAGCCGAACAGCCGCAGCTGCAAACCGATGTGTTTCCTGTGGCGCCCGAAATGCCGGAAAGCGCGGCGACCCGCAGAACCAACGCCCCCGCCGCGCCGAGAAGGCGCATTACCAGGGTCTCTAACGATCGGCCAGCGCCGTCATCCGAGCCAGCAAAACCGCTCACCTGCAAAAACGTCAGCCAACCTGGAAAGCGCGTCCGCATGGTCTGCGAATAGCGGGGTCAGTTTTCTGGGAAAAAAGCCGGCCCGACCACCCTTACCGGCCGCGTTTCGGTCAATCTTTCGATCGACTGATGTTGGGCGGCGCCTTTGGCCTCCACATTGAGAGCCATGCCATCCGGAGCTTTGGCCTCGAGCCCCGGAATTTCCGCAACGGCCGCCACATCCGGCTTTATCGTCGGCAATGGAATGATGGCGTTGGCCATGTTGGCCGGCGTTACCGTCCGTGCCCTGAGTTCGGCGACACGCTTGTTGTAACGCTTGACGTCACATGCCTCGAATTTCGCGTCGACCCGGTACCTGAAAGCGGTCGCAAGCTCCGTATAGGGTCTTCGCGTTTCGATAGCGACCATTTCTTCGGTCTCACGGCTGGGATCTTCCAGCGTGTAGAGGTCGACGCCGGCATCCTCGCAAATGTAGCGGCACTGATCGACAGTCTCCTTCAGATCGTCTCTTTTGGCGAACTGCGATTTTGGTGCAGGGAAGTAATATCCGTCCGAAAGGCGCACACAAAACAGCATCGAACCGCCGGCATAGTTCGCACCAGCCGACCGGTTTTTGGGCGCCGAGCGCTGTTGCGCTTGCTCTTCCCGTTCCTGCCTCTCCTGCTTCTTGGCGGTCGTGCAGCCCAGGGCGACGAACCTGGCCCGCAGACCGGACGTATTCCGGCCCGAATTCGATGCGGCCGCAATCCGGCGTTGCACCTCCGCCTTACTCCTGACGAGATCGGCACAGGGGTTGAAAAAGAATCCGACCAGCGAACTTTTGGCCGAGCATTGACGCTGTTTCTCCAACCTCTGGATCGCAACAAGCTGCCGGCGAAACTGCGCAAGCTGCGGGCTCGACCCGCCGCGATCGGCCGAACGCATCTGGCTTCTGATCGCACTGCAACTATCCGCGTATGAAGAGGAAGTGCCTAGCATAAATGCCGTCACCAACACCAGCATAAGAAACATGCCAGACCAGAAGCGTATCACCGGAACGACCATTGCCCTTGTCTCCGCCGAGAACCTGGAGCCGCATTCTTTGTTGATCATGAATAAGGATTCTCTAAATGAGGTTTACCTAATTCCAGCAAGACAGCGGTTTCCAGAAGCTTTAATACTACTGTATTATATGTACTCTCGTAAATTCAATATTGCACTTTTGTTTCAAGATTGAGACGAACCCAAAAGCAACACCAACTCACCCGCGCCGCTGCCGGAAGTTTCACCTGAATGGCGGGTTTCGGATCCCGACCGATCCGTGAATCGCCGATCAATCCGGCGTTACCGGCAGTTCCGCACTGAAACTTTTGTCCCCTCTACGGCGTTAAACTAGCCGGGGTGTGCCGTTAGGCGCGCAAAGAACACTGTAACGTTTTGATTTGGCGCATGATTTCGTTCCGATTTCAGGGTCATGCGCTGGATGGTCAAAGGAGACGCACATGTCGATTCACTTCACTGTCTCGGGCCTGACCAGAAATCTCTTTCATTCGCTTGGATTGGATCATGAGCGCGCGCCGGGGCCTCTCAGCCCCGAGCAAAGTCTTTTGCTGGAATGCTATCTGGCCGGCCAGATTCCAGAATCGGCCTGGAGCGACTACGTCTTTGAGACGCCGGAGTTGGCACGCCATGTCAATGCGAGACGCGGGCAACACTGAGGTCTAGTGGACAGAGCGGTCCGGCGTTTCCTGGAAGAGATGAATCGTTCTCAGCCCGAGTGGCTTTTGCTTGGAATGACACCGGTTATTGTTTGGGCGAGCCGAATCGCAGGGTAAAGACATTGCCCGCAATCCCTTGGGCGAGCGCCGGCGAAAAGCTCAGTGGCAAGCACCGTTGCACGGCGGCGATCGCGGCATCGACAAAGGATTGCCGCGCCTTCGCGTCGCCGGTCACCTGGATGGCAGTCGGCTGGGCGGGCCAATCAGCGTTCCGTCGCGTTTGAAGCTGAAGCTCAATGTGACGGTTGCATTTCCGGCATCCGCCGGCGGGGTCCAGCACGCCTGGATCGCAGCTCCGACATCGTCCATGGTGTTGAGCGATGCGGCATTCGATTGACAGGTGACGCCTGCCAATATTGCGCCCGCAATCGCCGACAGTCTTGCGGCGCGTTTCCCTGCAGCGCGTTTCATTGCAAGTCTTCGTCCTTCCGCTTGCCCGCACCGCGACATGGTACGGACAATGCAGGCAATGACAACATGTTTCGAAAGAGCTTGATACTTTGCAAGAGCTTGATGTTTCGCAAGAGCTTGATGCCGCTGACAATCGCGAAATTAGGCCGCAGTTTCCCAGAATGACAGCCTTTGAAAGCAAAAAGGCCGGCGCATGGCCGACCTTTCCTTCCACCTCGACGCGCGCCAGTACATCCGTGGTCACGAAACTGGAGGTGAATTGCCGACCAATAGATAGGGCTTTGGTTAACAAATCCTTAACTGACGGGCTGGTCGTCGACGCATCCTGACCAATGCGATCTGCGTTTTCGTCACGAATGCAGAAAGTCGTTTTTAAAAGCAGCACAGACTCTTAATCGTTGTGCACCAACATGTTGGCGCGTGAGACATATCTAAGTAACTATCGTGTCCTGGAAGTCGATTTATGGCCGTACTTGGCGCCCTCCCTCCCGACGTTCTCTGTCGACCGATTCGTGAAGCTGATTGGGAAGGAGTGGTCGACTGCCTCTGCCGGGGCTTTCCGGAGCGTGACCGGAGTTACTGGACACAGGCGCTGACCCGTTTGTCGCAACGGCCTGCTGTCGCCGATTTCCCACAATACGGCCTGGCTTTGGAGAAGGCTGGTCGGATCGTCGGCGTTGTGCTGACCCTTTATACCCGTTATCGCGGGCAGGAAGGCGACGAGATCCGCTGCAATCTGTCAAGCTGGTCCGTCGACGCGGAATCCCGTCCCTATGGCGCCAAATTGGTGACGACGATCCTCAAGCAAAGGGACGTGACTTACACGAACATTTCGCCGGCGCCCGCGACATTGAAGGCTAACTGGGCGCTCGGCTTTCGCCCCTTTTCCACCGGACAATTCGCCTTCTTGCCGGCTTTGAATTCGGTGCCGCGGTCATATCGTGTGCTCGAGGTTCGTCCCGATCTTGCGGAAATGGCGATGCTGCCCGACAGTGAGAGATACATACTTTCGGAACACTCCGCATTGGGTTGCCTATCATTGATTTGCATTTGCGACGGAGTGGCGTTCCCTTTCGTGTTGATGCCGCGCCGAATATTGCACGGTCTTGTCCCGTGCTATCAGGTCATCTATTGCCGCTCCCTCGAGGATTTGAGCCGTTGCGCCGGTGCTGTGGGGCGCTTTCTCTTGCGAAGTGGCATCCTGCTTTGCGTCGTCGACGCCAAGGAGCCGATTGCAGGTCTGTTCGGGCGGTACCGCCACAACAGCGGGCTGAAATATTTCAAGGGCCCCAGACCACCCTCGCTTGGCGATCTGACGTTCACCGAGCTGGTGGTATTCGGTCCCTGAACGACAGGCGCAACAACGTGTGGTCTCTGGCGATGCCGAAAGCGAACCCCCGCCTCAGGGCGAGGATCCGACCTTGTAAAAACGACGATCCGCTACTGAACGGGGGCGGGCTGAGCCGGTGGCGGGGTTGCGGGGGCCGGCGTCATCGTGTCGGCTGGAGGTGGCGGCAGTTGGCCGGCGGTCGTCGTCGGCGTTCCTCCCGATTGAGTTTGGTCACACGCCGCCAGGGCAGCAAGCGCCAGACCGAACGCGGCGAATAAGGGTAGTTTGCGGGTCATTTACAGTCCCTTCCATGGACGCCACCCGCGCGGCCCGATCATCGGGATCGAGGCCTCCAGGTCAACCTCGCTTCTTCATCGGCGCTTCAAACATTCTTACGTCCAGTAAAGCAGCGGGCCTTCGGCTTCGCTTAGGTCGGCCAGTGGCGAAATCTGACAATCGGCATCCGGTGCGGAACACCTGTTCCGATCGCGCAGGCCGTCATATTGTCTGCACAGTCGGCACCTGCTGGAGGATGACGGCTGGCTAGTCGGGCTGCCTTATGGCGACGCCCGCGTAATGGCTGCCCAACAGCCAGAAGGCAGGCGGAAACCCTTCCTGCAAAGCGTCTCGAACGTCGAAACGGGCACTCGCGACGAGCTGAAACGGGTTGCGGTTGAGATTGCAGCCACCGGCAAGAACGCCCCAGAGCCGGTTGGACCGGTCCTGCAGCCTTCTCCGCCAGCCGGCATTCGCCTGCCCGTGTTCGAGAAAGATCAGCCGCCCGCCAGGCTTCAAGATGCGCCGGATCTCCGCCAGCGCGGCTCCGGGGCGTGGAATGGTGCAGAAGGCATAAGCGACGACAACCGTGTCGGCGAAACCATCCGCCAACGGTATGCTTTCGCCGCAGGCCTGCAGGCATTCGAGTTCGAAGGGCAAGGCGTGGTTCTGCCGTTTCGCCGCGGCGAGCATGGCGCCGTCGGGATCGACGCCGACGAGCCGCCGTACTTTGGCCGTATCGTAGTAGGGCAGGTTCAGGCCTGATCCGAAGCCGACTTCCACCACAACGCCCTTCGCCAGCGGCACCATGCGCTGCCGCATGCGCGAAAAAGCGTTCGCCGAACAGCCGGCGTTGACGACGTAAGGAGCTATGCGTCGTCCGTACCAGGAGAGACAGGAACGGCACATGGCTCAGCCTCCTCGTCCTGTACTGCGAGTGCTGACACGGCCGAGGAATTCGTCGACAACCGGCCCGATCGTCTCGGCATCGAGAAAGGCCGTCACATGGTTCTTGCCCACAAGCGGCAGGAATTCGCCTCCGGCCAGTTCTGCGAACTTACGGGCGGCATCGCATCGGGGATCGAGCGTGCCGCTGATCGCCAGCACTGGTATGCCAAATCTAGCAAAGGCTGCCGCGAAATCAGGTCTGTCCCTGGCAAGGCTTGCCTGAACGGCGGCGAGATCATTGCCACGGATGCGCCGGCAGCTGTCCGGCGAAAGGTCAGGGGCCAATTGCTTCAGGAGAGCGAGCCACGTCTCGAAGTTATCCTCAAATGCGGCTCGCAAGGGGATCAAGTCCTCCGCGAAGGGATGTGCGCCGTTGACGATCAGTGCGGTAACGCGGTCCGGGTGATACGAGGCAGTGGCCAGCGCGATGACGCCGCCCATCGAATATCCCATAAGCGCGGCACGGCGAATGCCGGCATGGTCGAGGACGGCAACGATATCCGCCGCCCGCCTGCGGCCCGAATAGGCGGCCGGATCGTGTGGCTTCCCGCTCCGGCCATGGCCGCGGCAATCGACGAGGATCAGCCGCCGTTCGCGCTGCAGGAATTGCTCGACATAACCGGCCTCATGCCAGGACTCATGGCTTTCGGTCATGCCGTGTAGCAGCACGAGCGGCTCGCCGTGGCCGCGGTCTTCATAAGCTATCGGGACGCCGTCCTCGGCAACTGCCTCGGAAAGACCGTGAGAGGTGGAAGTATTGACCCGTGGCATTTCTCGCTCCAGAAACTCTTCGGGCGTGACCGGCCCGGTGTCGAAGCAATAGGCGGCCGGCGTCCCCTCAACGTCCCCTGCCTGTACATTTGTTGCGTGCGGATCGATGGAGCGATTGACGTTTCGGCTTTTGGGCTTTCCGGAGTTCCGTATAAACGGGCGGCGGGTGGAGCTTGGCCTGCGCAGGGCAGCCGCGCTCCTCATCTTTCTTGCCGAGGCCGGTAGACCCGTCGCGCGCGAGACTGCGGCCACACTGCTATGGCCCGAAGCCGACGAAGAGACTGCTCGGGCGCGTCTGCGGCGTACCCTTTACAAGATCCGAGTCGCCTTTGGCAGCGAGCTCGTCGCTGCCAACGCAAGCTCCCTCAGCCTGCACCCGGCGCTTTCGGTCGAGATTGACTCCAAGGCTTTCGAGTACGCCTGCGACCGCGGCCCTCTTGAAACGGCGACCAACACTTACACGAGCGATTTTCTTGCGGGCTTCTCCCTACCGGATTGTCAGGAATTCGAGGAATGGGCGTTCTTCAGGCGCGAGGCCTTGCGTAGCCGCCTGACACAGGCGTTGGAGCGCCTGATCGAAACTCAGGTTGCCGCCGGAGAGGCCCGCACTGCGGTTGTGCATGCGACGCGTCTGGTGGGACTGGATCCGTTAAGCGAAAGCGCGCACCGCCATCTGATCCGCGCAAACCTGGCGGCCGGCGACAGGGCGGCAGCCGAGCGCCAGCTCGAAGGATGCGCCCAGCACTTGCGAGATGAGCTTGGCGTGCGCCTTGACCCTGCTACCGTTGCCTTGTTGCAGGAGCCGAGCAAAGCCACTGAGACGCCGCGAACGCGCTATGTCGAAGTGGAAGGTATCCACCTCGCCTACCAGACCGTCGGCAATGGTCCGCCTGACATCGTGCTCGTTCCGGGCTTCGTTTCGCATGTGGAGCGTATCTGGGAAGACAGCCGCTGTCGTTCATGGATCGCGGCGGTTTCGCGTATCGGCCGCCTGATCCTGTTCGACCGACGCGGCGTCGGCCTTTCCGACCGCGTCGGAGCGCGTCCAACCGTCGATGCGACCGCAAAGGACATATTGGCGGTGATGGATGCGGCCGGGAGCCGCCGCGCTCTGCTCATCGGGACTTCAGAGGGCGGACCCGGCTGCATACGCTTTGCGGTCGACCGTCCCGATCGCCTGGTCGGGCTCGTTCTCTGGGGCTCCCTGGCCAAAGGCAGCCATGCGCCGGACTACCCCTTCGCCTTGACCGCCGAGCAATATGACCTCTGGAAGCGACGCCTGATCGCCAACTGGGGTGGACCGGCCGAGATCGAGACCTTTGCCCCAAGCCTCGTCGGAGACCGCCAGGCGGAGCCTGGTGGGCTGGGTTGCTGAGGGCCGCCTCCAGCCCAGGCGCTGTGACGGGCGTTCTCGAAGCGCTGCGCGACACCGACGTCCGCCATCTGCTTGCAAGCATCTCGGTCCCAACACTGGTGCTGCATCGCTCGGGCGACCGCGCGGTCCGCTCGGAGGCGGGTCGTTCCCTTGCTGCGAAGATTCCCGGAGGGCGGTTCATGGAGGTCGCCGGCGACGACCACTGGTTCTGGGTCGGTGACCAGAACCCGCTCCTCCGCAGCATTGCGGAGCTGGCGAGACACGACCGCTGATTGCTCGGCTTGCGCACACTCAGGCATCGGGCAGCACATCCAACGACCAGCCTGGATGTCGGCGCAACCAAGCCGCGCCGTACGGCAAAGTTCCAGCCTGAGCCGGCTTACGACTCCGGTCCCAAGCGTCAGACTTTGACCGCTGGAGGCAACCTTCAGAGCGAATGCCTCACGCCTCGGCCTGCGACTTCACATAGGCGATATAGCCGCGCACATCGCCGGCAGGCTCGGCATAGGCCTTGCCGAGCTTCTTCTCGATCGCCGCCATGTAGTCTTTTGCCCATTGGGGCAGCGGGTAGTCGATGACGGCCAGGAATTCGAGCGTCGCTGCCAGACGGATGTCGGCGATCGATGGGTTCTTGCCGCCGATGAACGGCTTGCCGTTCCTGAAGAAGGAGTGAAAGACCTCCAGCGGCTCGGCGATCGCGGCCGCCGCGGCCTTCTGGGCCTCCGATTTCCTGTCGGGGTGGGCGTCGCTGTGGCCGACCTCGCCGGCATATTGCGGAAAATTCAGCGCAGGATAGGTGGCGCGCGCCACATAGGGGTAGAGCGTGCCGATCAGGTAGAACATGGCGCTGTCGACCATCGCCCGCTTGGCCGGCGCTTTCGGGTAAAATTTCTCCAGCCTGTGCTTGTTGGCGAGATACTGCATGATGGCGCAGCTCTCCCACAAGACGCCTCTCGGCAAGCCCTTGTCCTCGATCATCGGCGTCAAATGGGCGGGGTTTCGCGCCATGTATTCCGGCGTGCGCGTGTGGCCCCAGGCGTCAGTCTCGGAATGGTCGAGCCCGGCCGCGCGGGCAAACACCCGAACGCTCATATTGTTGACGCTCGGCTTCAGCATGCTGAGCGTCAATCCGCTTTTCCCGGCCTTCGCCGGTTTCGCCTTTGCCTTCGGCGCGGATTTTTTGGCGGAAGTTTTGGCTGCGGATTTAGGCGCGGCTTTCGGTGCCGACTTGGCGGAAGCTTTCGACGTCTTGGCTGCAGGCTTTGTCGCGGCCTTGGCAGCTGGTTTCGTGGCGGCCTTGGCAGCCGGCTTCTTCGCACTCTTCGTTGTCGTCTTTGCCATTGTGGGTCCTCCCTCGGGGTTGCTGTCGTCAGTATGGATTTTTCGGCGCCCGGTCCTCCGACAAGGTTGTGCGCGAGCGCTCGACCAGCGCCTGGATCGCATCGGCGAGATGCACTTCGGCGATTGCGTAGTCGCCGCGCGCGACACGGATCTTGTGCGCCTGCATCAGCACGTCGGCATGGGTGAAGCCCGCCGGCGGCTCGAAACGGTAGGAGGCGAGTTCGATCAGCAGACCGAGCGGATCCTCGAAGTAGATCGAATCCATAAAGCCGCGATCCTTGACGCCGCTATGCTTGATGGCGCGCTCATCGAGCCGGGCAACCGCCTGCAGGAAGGTGACGCGCGACACAGCAAAGGCGATGTGATGGACGCAGCCCGGATCGGTCGGTGTACGCCGAGCCACTGGCGTGCGGCTCTCATCGGTGAAGATGGTGATCAGCCTTCCATCGCCAGGATCGAAATAGAGATGGCTTTCACTGGGCCTGTCGAGATTGGGCTGCTCGAAGATGAACGGCATGCCAAGCACGCCTTCCCAGAAATCGATCGACGTCTGACGCCCGGCGCCAACCAGCGTGATGTGATGGACGCCCTGCGATTGCAGCTTCTGCATCTGACTCCTCCCGGCCACGCCGTCTTGCCGCCGAACGGCAGTTCGGATGCCCAGTCGCGCTTGGATCAGCGCCCGGCATGTGACCGCGCCCGGCCTCGCTCGCCTGCGCTCCGCGTTCCGCATCCTGCAGGAGTGCGGCCGGAGCTTTGATGAACGGATGCTAATTCAATCCGAGGCGTTGCGCCAGAAGCGCTGAGTTTCAAGAACTCCACGCGGGCGCCAAGAGCGGCACCGGGATCGCGGACGCCTTCGCCGAGCTCGCCGAAACGATCCGTCGCCGGCAGCTGTAATGGTGCGGCAGCCCGCAGGTCGCTGGGTTTCCCGAGCGGCCGGTTTGGCGACGGCAGGTCAAAGGGGCCTCGTTGACGCATGCCGCGCTTGGTTCGGATTATGGGTACCCGCGGTCCTTAGATGAAAATCACATATTCTTCATCGGCACGTCGGGATCGACATGTCCCCCATCGGCAGTAATCTTCAGCCTTGAGAGGTAGTGCTCCCATCCCCTTCGGTGGCTGTCACGCTCCTTTGCGTTCGGCAGTCCGCTGTGCGTGAAGCGGATCAGTGTCCCCGCATCCCTCGCGATCAGGTCGATCTCGACATGGCTAGAGCCGGGCGGCACGGTCTCGTTGTCTTCCCAGCCAAAACTGTAGGCAAGACGGTGGACCGGGATCACCTCGGTGAACTCACCGCGCGCCATATGACGACCACCGACATTGACGAGGAACAGACCGCCCGGCGTTGCATCCAAATTCGCTTCGGTCCCGATCCATCGCACGATCTGGTCCGGATCCGTCAAAAGCGCGAACACGGTCGCTTGTGGCGCGGCGACCTCAATCTCTGTGTAAACCGATTCCGCCATCGCTCACTCCAGGTCACATCCACATCGAATGCCGTACATGATTGAAGCGAATGTGGGGCGTTGCAAGAAGATGTTCGAGGCGTAAGCATAAGCTGGTGCCGAGTGACCTTCTACCGATGCTTCTTGCAAACTCGCTTTCATTCCTTCTGGACGACGCCGCGCATATTGGCGACGGTGGGCGACTTCTATTGCAGCTCTCAACGCATTTAATGGAAGACGGCTTGCCGATCATCGCCGGCGCGCTGGCGCAGGATGCTCCCGACCCGATCATTTCACGCCGCATCTGGCTCTGGCGAGCGCCTGGGGGTGAAGTGGTCGAGGCTTTGGGGATAGGCGCCGACCGCCAGAATGCCGATCCCCGGCTCGTGCTGCGGGAGTGGCTTGGCACGACGCGGGCGATCGTGTTCGACGAGCGAGCGGGCGGTGTCGCACCGACTTTGGTGTGGGCGTTCGATCATACTCCGGATGAGGCGCAGTCAGAGCTGCTGCGGCAAATCTCCCGGTTTGCTGCGGCTCCGATGACCGCACTCGCAGAACGGTCCGCGAAACGCGCATTGCTCGAAGCATATTTGGGAAAGCGCAGTGCAGCACATGTGCTCAACGGTCATTCTCGTCGAGTAAAGGGAGAGACGATACGGGCTGCGCTTCTGTGCGCGGACCTTCGAGGTTTCACCGATCTATCCGAGGTTCATGATGCAGACGAGATCGTATTGGTACTTGATGCCTGGTTCGATTGCGTCGCCGGCGCGGTGCACGCATTTGGTGGTGAGGTTCTCAAGTTTATAGGTGATGGCGTCCTCGCAATTTTCCCGATTGGCGAGCGCGATGCAAATGCCGCATGTGACGCTGCGGTACGCGCCGTGAAGGCCACGCGCGCCGGGATAGATCATCTCAACCAAACTCGGCGCCGCAATGGCGGCCCTGAGCTCGGATATGGCATTGGCCTGCATGTCGGCGAGATACTCTGGGGGAATATCGGCACTGCCGGCAGGTTGGACTTCACCGCGATCGGCAAGGCTGTAAATCTTGTCAGCCGCATCGAAGGGCTGTGCAAGCCGTTGGGACGGACGGTGCTCGCGTCGACAGTGTTCGAGGCAGAAACTACCGAGCCGATGATCGCCATGGGCAGTCATCCGCTCCGAGGAATAGCAGGCGCGCAAACACTTTTCGGCTTGCCGGAATAGATCGAATGGTTGAGCACGCCGTGGATGTGTCGTTCGCAGCATATCTTGGTATCGTGCGAAGCCATGACTGAGAGAAATTCGAACGACAAAGAAGCTACGATACTACAACTGGAGCATGGCGCGTTTATAGCCCGGCCATGCGCGTCGCGCGCAGCTTCGCTGGCCGGTGCTAAGGGCCGACTGTTCCCGGCATCCACCCTTCGAGGGAGAGGCGCCTTCGCTGAGCTCGCCAAAACGATGCGCCGCCGGCAGCTGTAGCTCAGGTCGGCTCCAGGCAGTGCCGACCAGCGTGATGGACGCCTTGTGATTGTAGTTTCTGTATCTGGCTCCTCCCCGCGTGCATCGACTGCCCTGTTCAGCGCGCCGCTAAAGCTGTGCCTCAAGACCCATGATGCAATGCTGATGCAATCGGCTCCGCTCGCCAGAAGCGGCAATGAGCCAAACCCGCCGCGACCCAAGGCGATGGATCGGATTGATGGTTTGCGGACAGCTTGGAGAGACTTGGTACGCCCAAGGGGAATCGAACCCCTGTTCCCGCCGTGAGAGGGCGGTGTCCTGACCGCTAGACGATGGGCGCGTTCAAGAACCGGCGATATAGGCTGACGGCTGGGAAAAAGCAACTGGGCTTCGGACAGTCGATGGCGCCGGGAAAATATCCGTTGCAAGCTTACCGTTTTGGCTGGATCAGGTCCCAGAGATTTCCATGGAGATCAGCGAAAACCGCCACAGTGCCATAGACCTCGTGGCGTGGCGCCTCGCGGAATTCAACGCCCTTTTCGAGCATTGCTGCGTGGTCGCGGACAAAATCGTCGGTTTCGAGAAACAAAAAGACCCGGCCACCGGTCTGGTTGCCGATGCTATCCCTTTGCGCTTCGTCGGACGCCTCGGCCAACAGCAGGCGCGCGCCCTGCCCATTCGCCGGCGCTACCGTGACCCAACGTTTGCCGCCACCGAGATCGACATCCTCGGTAAGCAAAAAGCCAAGCTTGCCGACATACCAGGAAATCGCCTCGTCATAGTTTCTGACCACGACCGCGACGGTAGCCACACGGCGATGTTCCGCAAACTCAGTCATTTGTTGCGGATCGAAAAGCGACCGATGATGCGACGCTCCGCGATGTCGTAGACAAAAATGGCGCGGCTGCCGTCGGCAAGCTCCGCATCGATGGAGACGCGGTTGCCGGAGAGCGACTGGCTGACGACCTTGGCGCCCACCGGCAGCACGATGTCGCCGGTCAGCGGCTCGCCTGCCGGCACCTGGATATCGCCGGCCAGCGGCGGTGTGGCTGGCGGCGGCGCGGTGCGCGTTTTGTAGACAAGGGCTGCGATCACCACCATAAGGGCAAGGAACAGCAGGCCGAGATTGATGGCGACGAAGCGGACCAGCTTCTTGCGCACCTTTTCGACTTCGGGGTCGAGCGGCTTTTCCTCGTCTTCGTCGGCAGCAGCCATGGCAAAACATTCCGGAATTTTTTTCGATGAGCGCTCATAACGAAGAGGCCCCCATATTGATAGAGGATGGATTGATGGAGGGCGGATCGCCAAACGGGCGACCGATCGTGCTGGAAGCGGGTCCCGATGCGGCCGGCCAGCGGCTCGACCAATGGCTGGCGGGTAAGCTCGGACCGGACATGTCGCGCAGCCGGGTGCAAATGCTGATCCGGCAGGGCGCCGTCAAGATCGGCGGCCAGCCGGCCGACGAGACGAAGCGCAAGATGGCGGCCGGTGACCGCGTGTCGGTCGACATGCCGGAGCCGGAGCCGGCGGAGCCGCAAGGCGAAAACATCGCGCTCGACGTCCTCTATGAGGACAATGAGTTGATCGTCATCAACAAGCCGCCGGGGCTGGTCGTCCATCCCGGCGCCGGCAACTGGACCGGCACGCTGGTCAACGCGTTGATCCACCATTGCGGCGACAGCCTTTCCGGCATCGGCGGTGTGCGGCGGCCGGGCATCGTCCACCGCCTGGACAAGGAGACCAGCGGCGTCATGGTCGTCGCCAAGACCGATCGCGCCCACAAGTCGTTGTCGGAGGCCTTTGCCGACCACGGCCTGACCGGCGATCTCAAACGCGCCTATCTGGCTTTGGTCTGGGGCATACCGACGAGACCGACAGGCACTGTGGACGAGCCGCTCGGCCGCGCCGCCGACCGCGTGCGCCGTGCGGTGGTGCCGGAAGGCCGCGACGATGCCCGCCACGCCGTCACCCATTTCACCGTGATCGAGCGCTTTGGCGAGCAGCAAAAGGAATTCGCCACCGCAAGCCTCGTCGAATGCCGGCTCGAGACCGGCCGCACCCATCAGATCCGCGTCCACATGGCTCATATCGGCCATCCGGTCGTCGGCGATCCCGATTACGGCCAGGCCTTTCGCACCAAGGCGAACCGACTTCCAGAGCCGCTGAAAGGCCGGGTGAAGGCATTTCCGCGACAGGCATTGCATGCCCGCCTTCTTGAATTTCGGCATCCGGCTACCCATCTAACGATGAGGTTCGAGGCGCCGGTACCGAGGGACATGGAGGAACTCGTCGGCGGTTTTCGTAAACTCTGAACCACCTTCCGCCCGTTCAAAACCTGATTGGCAAAAACCTGACCGGCGTTGTTCACTTTGGTGTGACACACTGTTTCGTGTTGAACCAATGCTGTCCTTTCTGGTTTTGTTCCTGTATACACCTGACGTCGCGAACGAGCCTTTGGCGTTCGCAACATATGCCCGCCGCGTTTCGGGGGCACCACTCCAGAGAGAGAGGGGCGCTATCATGGCCCAGTCACTACCCAGTATCGTTTCCGGCGAAGGCGGCCTCAGCCGCTACCTGGAAGAAATCCGTCGCTTTCCGATGCTTCAGCCGCAGGAAGAGTACATGCTCGCCAAGCGTTACGCCGAGCATGAGGACACCACGGCTGCACACAAGCTCGTCACCAGCCATCTTCGGCTCGTCGCCAAGATCGCCATGGGCTATCGCGGCTATGGCTTGCCGATCGGCGAGGTGATCTCGGAAGGCAATGTCGGCCTGATGCAGGCCGTCAAGAAATTCGAACCGGAGCGCGGCTTCCGGCTCGCCACCTACGCCATGTGGTGGATCAAGGCCTCGATCCAGGAATACATCCTGCGCTCGTGGAGCCTGGTCAAGATGGGCACGACCGCCAACCAGAAGCGCCTGTTCTTCAACCTGCGCAAGGTGAAGGGCAAGATCCAGGCGCTCGACGACGGCGATTTGAAGCCCGACCAGATCACCGAGATCGCCACCCGCCTCAACGTGTCCGAAGCGGAGGTGGTGTCGATGAACCGCCGCCTGTCGGGCGATGCCTCGCTCAACGCACCGATCCGCGCGAGCGAAGGTGAATCCGGCGAATGGCAGGACTGGCTGGTCGACGACCACGAAAGCCAGGAAGATGCGCTGATCGAGCAGGACGAGCTGGAAAACCGGCGCGGCATGCTGTCCGGCGCTCTCGCCGTGCTCAACGAGCGCGAGCGGCGCATCTTCGAGGCGCGCCGCCTGGCCGAGGAGCCGCTGACGCTGGAAGAGCTGTCGGCCGAGTTCGACATCAGCCGCGAGCGCGTGCGCCAGATCGAGGTGCGCGCCTTCGAGAAGGTGCAGGACGCGGTCAAGGCCGCAGCCAAGCGCCAGATGCAGGCCCTGCGCACCATCGAGGCGCAGCCGGCGGCGTAAAGCTTCCGACGGAAAGAAATAACGGCGGCGTCAGGTAACTGGCGCCGCTTTTCTTTTTGTGGGTTCGGCCAATCGTGGCGGCGCTGACTTCCCGGGATGCGTAACGCCGTCTGCCAACAACCCCTCAAAGACAATCCAACGGAAATTTCAAATACCGGCGGCCGTTGGATTCCGGTTCCGGCAGGCGGCCGCCATTCATGTTGACCTGCAGCGCGTGCAGGATAAGCCTGGGCATCGGCAGCGTCCTGTCGCGTGCCTCCCGCATTGCCACGAAATCGGCCTCAGTCCTGCATGCCGCAATATGGGTGTTCTTGGATTTTTGTTCCGCGACTGTGCTCTCCCACGAGGGCTCGCGTCCTCCCGTCTCGTAGTCATGGCCGACGAACAGACGTGTCTCGTCCGGTAGCGCGAGGATATCCCGGATCGAGCGCCAGAGCCGCGCGGCACTGCCGCCGGGAAAATCCGCTCTCGCCGTGCCGCTGTCCGGCATGAACAGCGTGTCATGGATGAAGGCGGCGTCGCCGATCACATAGGTGATAGAGGCCAGCGTGTGGCCCGGCGAAAAAAGCACCTTTGCCGGAATGCCGCCGACCGAAAAGCTTTCGCCATCGGCAAACAGCCTGTTCCATTGGGATCCGTCGGCAGGAAAATCCGGCCAGTTGTAGATCGCCTTCCACAATTTCTGGACGTCGACGACCTTCTCGCCAATCGCTGTAGGCGCTCCGGTCTTCTCTCGGAGATAGTGTGCCGCCGAGAAATGGTCGGCGTGCGGGTGGGTGTCGAGGATCCACTCGACCTCCAGCCCGTTTTCCCTGATAAAATCGAGCAGGGCGTCGGCATTCTTCGTCGCCGTTGCGCCGGATTTTTCATCGAAATCAAGGACAGGATCAATGATTGCGCATCGTCGCGTCTGCGGGTCGGCGACGACATATTGGATGGACCCGGTCGGCTTGTCGTAAAAGCCTGCCACCTGCAGCTTGGCCGATGTTGCGTCCAATCCCGGCTCCTCTCAGTTCCCACCCGGCAGGAATGATTTTCTCTGCCGGGTTAAAAGAAGAGCATGGTCATCTGCCGGCACCATGCCGTCAAGCACCGCATGCTTTGTTGAGGCAAAAAGGCCGAAAATCCGTCCGTGCCGTTTGGTTCAGGCAGAGGGTTGTTTGGTCTTCCTGAGATAGGGCAGGATCGTCTCGTAGGCGCCGAAACGCTTGATCGCATCCTCATTGGAAACGGCGGCGGTGATGATGACGTCCTCGCCCTGCTTCCAGTTCGCCGGCGTCGCCACCTGGTGCTTGGCGGTCAGCTGCATCGAATCGATCGCGCGCAGGATCTCATCGAAGTTGCGGCCGGTGGTCATCGGATAGGTGAGCACCAGCTTGATCTTCTTGTCGGGGCCGATGACGTAGACCGAACGCACCGTCGCATTATCGGCGGGCGTGCGTCCTTCCGAGGTTTCGCCGGCGCCCGCCGGCAGCATGTCGTAAAGCTTGGCGACCTTGAGATCCTTGTCGCCGATCAGCGGGTAGTTCACCGAATGGCCGGTCGCCGTCTTGATGTCGTCCTGCCATTTGGCGTGGTTCACGACCGGATCGACGGAAATGCCGATGATCTTGACGTTGCGCTTCCTAAATTCGCCTTCCAGCCCCGCCATCGTGCCAAGCTCGGTCGTGCAGACCGGCGTGAAATTTTTCGGATGGCTGAAGAGCACCGCCCAACCGTCACCGATCCATTCGTGGAAGCTGATCGTCCCTTGCGTGGTTTCAGCAGTGAAATCCGGCGCGATATCGTTGATACGAAGGCTCATGACGTGTCCCTACCCTGTGAGTGCAGATTGCAGCCGGCACCGCCAGCGCTGCTTTTGTCTTTCTATCACTCCGGCGTCATCCTTCAAACGCCTGTTGCCGCCGGCAATTGAAGTCGGCGGCGAAAAATTTTCATTGCTTTTCGGCAAATGCAGCAGGAATTTTCGCTGCCTTAGCTCAGGCCTTGTTCACCGCCAGCGTCGTCGCCAGGTCTTCCATGCGCTGGGCGAGCGCGCCAAGCGCACCGGTCAGCACGGAATCGTTCTTGTCGGCCTTGGTCAGCGCGTCGTCACGTGTCTTGCGCAGCGTCAGCACTTCGCTTTCCATGCCCTTGACGCGTTTTTGCAGTTCCGAAAGCTCGTCCATGACCATGATGCCGGCCATCACAGTCAGCCGCTGGTCGCCGATCTCGCCGAAGGAGTCCTTCAGATGCGAGACATAGCGGTCGAAGCGCTCGGCAAGGTCGATCAGATGTTCTTCCTGGCCCTCGTCGCAAGCCATGCGATATTGCTTGCCGTCGATGGAAACCGTGACTTGTGCCATTGGGCCAGCCTCCTATCTGTCCAACACGGCGCGGATGGTTTCCATGGCGGTCACCAGCCGACGCGACACTTCCTTGTTGGCGTCTTCCAGCCGTTCGGCGCGCGCTTCGGAATTGTCGAGTTCCTGCGCCAGCCGCGAGCGGTCAGCGTTCATGCGCTGCACCTCCGCCTCGGCTTCGGTATAGTCGCGCTCGTGCTCGAGCTTGGCCGCGACGGCATTTTCCAGCCCCTCGATGGCCTTACCCAGCCTCGCGATAACTTCCTTTAGTGTCGTTTCCCCGGTCATGGCTTTCGTCCTGCGCCCTGCCCATCACCGAATCATCCACGTTCAGAACGCGTTATGTCTGAAACATTACGCGCCGTGTGAAGCCAACGTCAACAAAGCTCTCGCGACTGTCCCCTGCTAACGCTAATGTAGGGCCTCCATGACCCTTCCGGCAGCATCACAAGACCGGCAAAAGCGCCGGTTTGTTGACTAGCAAGATTGGCAAAAGCGCGCCGGTTTATTGACTAAAAGGCCGCGCCTGCTATGTGTCGCGCACCCTTTTCAAGGGCTCTCCCAAGGCCCCAACCCCCCTCACTGGAGGAAGCATGACCTCGCGCGAACAACATGACCGGATGGCCAATGCGATCCGTTTTCTCTCCATGGACGCCGTCGAGAAGGCGAACTCCGGCCATCCCGGCCTGCCGATGGGCTGCGCCGATATCGCCACGGTGCTGTTCACGCGTTTCCTGAAATATGACCCGAAGAACCCCCACTGGCCCGACCGCGACCGTTTCATCCTGTCGGCCGGCCATGGTTCGATGCTGCTCTATTCGCTGCTTCATTTGACCGGCTACGAGGACATGACCCTCGACCAGATCAAACATTTCCGGCAACTCGGATCGAAGACAGCGGGCCATCCCGAATACGGCCATGCCACGGGCATCGAGACGACGACCGGCCCGCTCGGCCAGGGCCTTGCCAATTCGGTCGGCTTCGCGCTCGGCGAGCGCATCATGAACGCCGCCTTCGGCAACGACCTCGTCGACCACTACACCTATGTGCTGGCCGGTGACGGCTGCCTGATGGAAGGCGTCAGCCAAGAGGCCATCGCGCTTGCCGGGCACCTCAAGCTCAACAAGCTGATCGTCTTCTGGGACAACAACAACATCTCGATCGACGGTCCGGTATCGCTTGCCGACAACACCGATCAGGTCGCCCGCTTTCAGGCCTCCGGCTGGAACGCCAGCCACATTGACGGCCAGGATCCCGAAGCGATCGCCTATGCCATCGAGGCTGCCCGCCATTCCGACAAGCCGACGATGATCGCCTGCAAGACGACCATCGGCTTCGGCGCCCCGACCAAGGCCGGCACCAACAAGGCGCATGGCTCGCCGCTCGGCGCCGAGGAAATTGCCGGTGCGCGGAAGTTCTTCGGCTGGGACTATCCTCCCTTCGAGATTCCAGCCGACATCCTCGATGCGTGGCGCACCGCCGGCAAGGCTGGCGCCAAGCCCCGCACCGACTGGGAAGGCCGCCTCGCCAAGACCGAGCCCAAGCTGAAGGCTGAGTTCGAGCGCCGCATCGCTGGCAAGCTGCCGTCGAACTTCGATGCTGTCATTGCCGACTACAAGAAAAAGCTCGCCGCCGACAAGCCGAAGGTCGCTACCCGCAAATCGTCGGAAATGGCGCTCGAGGTCATCAACGGCGCGGTACCGGAAACCATCGGCGGCTCGGCCGACCTCACCGGCTCCAACAACACCAAGACCAGCCAGACCAAGAACATCACGGCAGACGATTACGGCCAGCGCTACGTTCACTACGGCATCCGCGAGCACGGCATGGCGGCCGCGATCAACGGGCTGACGCTGCATGGTGGCCTCATCGCCTATGGCGGCACGTTCATGTGCTTTTCGGATTACGCCCGTCCGTCGATGCGGCTTGCCTCGCTGATGGGCATTCGCTCGATCTTCGTCATGACCCATGATTCCATCGGTCTTGGCGAAGACGGCCCGACCCACCAGCCGGTCGAGCACCTGGCCGCACTGCGCGCCATCCCAAACCACAATGTCTTCCGCCCGGCCGACGCGGTCGAGACCGCCGAATGCTGGCAGTTGGCCCTTGAATCGGAAAAGACGCCGTCGACGCTGGCGCTGACCCGGCAGAACCTGCCGACCGTGCGCAACGACTTCGTTGCGGAAAACCTCAGCCGCCAGGGCGCCTATGAGCTGGCCGCCGCCAATGGCCATGCGGCGGTGACGATCTTTGCTTCGGGCTCCGAGGTCGAAATCGCGCTGGCAGCGCGCGAGGCACTGGAGAAACACGGTCATGCAACCCGCGTCGTCTCTGTCCCCTGCTTCGAATTGTTCGATAAGCAGAGCGCCGACTATCGCAAGAAGACGATCGGCAACGCGCCGATCAAGATCGCCATCGAAGCCGGCATCCGCCAGGGCTGGGATCATTTCATCGGCACCGACGGCATCTTCATTGGCATGACCGGCTTCGGCGCCTCTGGTACGATCGAACAGCTCTATCCGCATTTCGGCATTACCGCCGAAGCGACGGTGAAGGCGGCGGAAGCCCGCCTGCACGGCGAATAAAGCTTGGCGCCCGCGAAAACGCGCGTAGCGGTTTTGCGGGCAGCCTCAGTTTGGTGGACTTAAATCCAACCCCTCGACGGCTGGATTCTTTGGCAGCCCGCCGTTATGAAGCTGCGGACTTGATCTTCGGCCTCCAACTCCCAGGGAGAAAAAAATGACCGTCAGAGTTGCCATCAACGGATTCGGCCGCATCGGCCGCAACATCCTGCGCGCCATCCACGAATCTGGCCGCAAGGACATCGATGTGGTCGCCGTCAACGACCTCGGCCCGGTCGAGACCAATGCGCATCTGCTGCGCTACGACAGCGTGCATGGCCGCTTCCCGCATGAAGTGACGGTTGACGGGGACCAGATCACCGTCGGCACGGAGAAGTTCAAGGTCACCGCGATCAAGGATCCGACGCAGCTGCCGTGGAAGGAGCTCGGCATCGACATCGCGCTCGAATGCACCGGCATCTTCACCGCCCGCGACAAGGCAGCGGCGCATTTGACCGCCGGCGCCAAGCGGGTCCTCGTCTCGGCGCCTGCCGAGGGCGCCGATCTCACCGTCGTCTATGGCATCAACCACGACAAGCTGACCAAGGACCACATCGTCATCTCCAATGCCTCCTGCACCACCAACTGCCTGGCGCCGCTGGCAGCCGTGCTGCATGAGGCCGTCGGCATCGAGAAGGGCATGATGACGACGATCCACTCCTACACCGGCGACCAGCCGACGCTGGACACCATGCATAAGGATCTCTACCGCGCCCGCGCCGCGGCCCTGTCGCAGATCCCGACCTCGACCGGTGCGGCCAAGGCGATCGGCCTGGTGCTGCCAGACCTCAAGGGCAAGCTCGACGGCATCTCCATCCGCGTGCCGACCCCGAACGTCTCGGTCGTCGATTTCAAGTTCATCGCCAAGCGCGCGACCACCGTGCAGGAGATCAACGAGGCGGTGATCGCCGCCTCCAACGGCAAGCTGAAGGGCATTCTCGCCGTCACCCATCACCCGAACGTGTCGATCGACTTCAACCACGATCCGCATTCCTCGATCATGGCGCTCGACCAGACCAAGGTCATGGACGGCAACTTCGTTTCGGTGCTGTCCTGGTACGACAATGAGTGGGGTTTCTCCAACCGCATGTCTGACACGGCGGTCGCCTTCGGCAAGACCATCGCCTGATCGCAGAGCCATCTTCTTGCGACTTGGAAACGCCCGGCTCTGTCCGGGCGTTTTTGTTTAAGCCCCTTCGCTCGCGTTCTTGTGTCGGCGGATCGCACGTCTTGGGAGATTGGCCTGAACGACCATCGCGCTTCGTCATCCTGGGGCGGAGCAAGGAGCGAAGCGACGCGGCGCAGACCCCGGGATCCATGCCGTGCCGTTGGAGTGTTGCCGCCGTGCAGAATTCTTTGACGCAGCATTTCTCGGCTGATGTCACGGCATGGATCCCAGGGTCTGCGCGACGCCGCTTCGCGGCTGCTCCGCCCTGGGATGACGAAGTTGGAGCCGCATAGGGCAAAAAACCACCCTCCCGCCTTGCACCCGTCATGTCTTCGCCTCACTCTCCCGTAAAGCGAGAGGTACACGAATTTGAGGGGGGCGGTTTTCGGATGGAGCATGCGATCTATCTCGTAACGCTGGTTGGCACCGCACTTGTCGTTGCCGCCGCGTTTTCGAGCCTGATCGCCTTCCGCTTTGGCGCTCCTCTCTTGCTGCTGTTTCTCTGCATCGGCCTGGCCACGGGTACAGACGGCCTCGGCATCCAGTTCGATAATGCGCGACTGGCTTATTTTGCCGGCTCACTGGCGCTGGCGGTCATCCTGTTCGATTCGGGTTTCGGCACGCCGCTCAACGCCTTGCGGCAGGCGGCCGGACCGGCGCTGTCGCTGGCGACTGTCGGCGTCCTTTTGACCACTGGCCTGTTCGGCGTCGTCGCCTATTACCTGCTCGATCTCAGCTGGCTGGAATCCTTCCTGCTTGGGGCTGCCGTCGCGTCTACCGACGCGGCAGCAGTGTTCTTCCTGTTGCGCGCCGGCGATATCAATTTGCGCGAACGCGTGCGTTCCACGCTCGAGGTGGAATCCGGCACCAATGACCCAATCGCCATCTTCCTGACCATCAGCCTGGTCGAGATCATAGCCGCCAACGCCAGTCCCGAGACCGGGGTGCTGGTTACCGATCTCGTCCTCGGCTTCCTTCTCAACATGGGGCTTGGCGCCATCGTCGGCATTTTCGGCGGCCTCGCCATCGTGCGCCTTGTCGACCGGCTCAATCTCGACCACGGGCTGCTGCCGATCTTCGTGCTGACGCTGTCGCTGATGGTGTTCGCAGCCGCCGGCGCCATTGGCGGCTCCGGCTTTCTGGCGGTCTATCTCGCTGGCCTCATTGCCGGCAATTCCGACATCCGCGCCGTCACCATCCTCAAGCGCTTTCAGGACGGCATGTCGTGGCTGGCACAGATCATCATGTTCCTGATCCTCGGCCTGTTCGCGACGCCCTCGCAATTCCCGGCGATCCTGCTGCCGGCGATCCTGCTGGGCCTGTTCCTGATATTCGTGGCGCGGCCGATCGCCGTCTGGCTTTGCCTGATGCCGTTCCGTCTGCCGCGCCCGGAAGTCGCCTTCGTCTCCTGGGTGGGACTGCGTGGCGCCGTGTCTATCCTGCTCGCCATCACGCCGCTGCTTGGCGGCCTTGAGAACGGCCGTCTCATCTTCAACACCGCCTTCATCGTCGTGCTGGTGTCGCTGGTCATCCAGGGATGGACCGTAGGACCGCTGGCGCGCCGCCTCGGCCTGATCGTGCCGGCCCGCCTGGGTCCGTTGGACAAGGTCGAACTCGAATTGCCGGGTTCCGCCCATCACGAGCTTCTCGCCTACCGCGTAGCGCCTGGCAGCCCGGTGGCGCGCGGCGAGCGCATTCCGCGCTGGGCGCGGCCGTCGCTGGTGCTGCGCGACGGCCGCTCGATGCGCTTCCAGGACATGGGCAGGCTCGCCGCCGGCGACCATGTCTACATCTTCGTGCCGGATCGCTATCCAGCCCTGCTCGACAAGCTGTTCGCCAGCCGCGCCGTGGTCGATCCGGAGGATGCGGACTTCTTCGGCGCCTTCGCCGTCGATCCGGCGCGCTCCGCCGCGGAACTTGAAGCCGCTTACGCGCCGGGTCTGACCGAGGAGGAACGCAAGCTGACCGTCGGCGATCTGGTGACCGAGCGGCTCGGCGGCCATGCCGAATATGCCGACCGGGTGCTGCTTGGCCCGATCGAGTTGATCGTTCGCGACGTCGACGACAAGGGCAAAATCACCGGTCTGGGCCTTTCTTTCGAGCCGACCGCGCCGGTGGCGCGGGTGCCGGTGTTCCTGAGCGCCGGCGAGATCGCCGACCGTATCGTTGCCTTTGTGCGCAATTGGCGCAAGCGGACCAAGATGCAGGGCGCCGAGGCGCCAGCGGACGCTGAACCGGCTCCACATCCAGTGGTGGAAAAGTCGACCGGCGAGGGCTGACGGCTCTCCGTACGAGCCGTGGTCATATTTTCCGTGTAGCACCATTGCAGGTCTTGCATCGTCGTTGGTGCGGGTTAAGGTCCCGGCGTTTTTCGCGAAAGGGAACAATATGGCCGGCTTTAAGACACTGGACGACATCGGCAATATCGACGGCAAGCGTGTGCTGGTGCGCGTCGACCTCAACGTTCCCGTCGCCGACGGCAAGGTCACCGACGCCACCCGGATCGAGCGCATCTGGCCGACCATCGCCGAGCTTTCCGGCAAGGGCGCCAAGGTCATCCTGCTTGCCCATTTCGGCCGGCCCAAGGAGGGACCAACTCCGGAGTTCTCGCTGGAGCCGATCGCCAAGGCGACAGCTGAGGTGCTCGGCCGTCCTGTCGGTTTCGCATCCGACTGCATCGGCGACAAGGCCGCGAGCGCCGTCGCCGCCATGGGCAAGGGCGACGTGCTGCTGCTCGAAAATACCCGCTTCTACAAGGCCGAGGAGAAGAACGATCCCGCCTTCACCGAAAAGCTCGCCGCCAATGGCGACATCTTCGTCAACGACGCCTTTTCGGCCGCCCACCGCGCCCATTCGTCGACGGAAGGGCTTGCGCACTTGCTGCCGGCCTTCGCCGGCCGCACCATGCAAGCCGAGCTCGACGCGCTGGAAAAGGGCCTCGGCAGCCCCGTCCGCCCTGTCGTCGCCATCGTCGGCGGCGCCAAGGTCTCGAGCAAGATCGACCTGCTGATGAATTTGGTGAAGAAGGTCGACGCGCTGGTCATCGGCGGCGGCATGGCCAACACCTTTCTCGCCGCGCGCGGTACCGATGTCGGAAAATCGCTGTGCGAGCATGATCTCGCCAAGACCGCCAAGCAGATCATGATCGAAGCGGCTGAGGCCGGCTGCGCCATCATCCTGCCGGTCGACGGCGTCGTCGCCAGGGAGTTCAAGGCCGGTGCTGCCAGCGAGACCGTCGCCATATCGGAGGTGCCGGCCGATGGTATGATTCTCGATGTCGGCGCAAAGACCGTCAAGACCATCACCGACTGGATCGACCGCGCCGCGACGCTGGTTTGGAACGGCCCGCTCGGCGCCTTCGAGATCGAGCCGTTCGACCACGCGACGGTGGCGGCAGCCAAGCACGCCGCGGCCCGCACCAAGGCCGGCAAACTGGTCTCGGTCGCCGGCGGCGGCGACACGGTTGCCGCTCTCAACCACGCCGGTGTCGCCGACGACTTCACCTATGTCTCGACCGCCGGCGGCGCCTTCCTGGAATGGATGGAAGGCAAGCCGCTGCCCGGTGTCGATGTGCTGAAGCGCTGAGGCCCTGGGGTCCTGAGGCGGCAGGCGAACGCGGGCGGTGGCGCATTTCAATCGATTCGAGCTTTCCGCTCGGAATGGTTCGACTTGAACCCGCCTTGCTCTAGTGGTCTGCTGAATACGGACAAACCGTTTCAGGAGAAGCACGATGAGCGAACGTCTCGAGGACATTGCCGCCGCGATGGTGGCCGACGGCAAGGGGCTTTTGGCCGCCGACGAAAGCTCCGGCACCATCAAGAAGCGCTTCGACGTGATCGGCGTCGAATCGACCGCCGACAGCCGCCGTGACTATCGCGAGATGATGTTCCGCGCCAAGGAGGCGATGACCAGGTACATATCCGGCGTCATCCTTTATGACGAGACCATCCGCCAGAAGGCCGCCGACGGCACGCCGCTGGTCGATCTCATCAAGACGACCGGCGCCATCCCAGGTATCAAGGTCGATGCCGGTGCCAAGCCGCTGGCCGGATACCCCGGCGACACGATCACCGAAGGCCTCGACGGCCTGCGCGAGCGCCTTGCCGACTATTACAAGCTCGGCGCCCGTTTCGCCAAATGGCGTGCGGTGATCGACATCGACGTCGCCAAGGGGGTGCCTTCCGCCACGTCGATCGGCTCGAACGCCCATGCGCTCGCCCGCTATGCGGCGCTCTGCCAGGAGGCCGGCATCGTGCCGATCGTCGAGCCGGAGGTGCTGATGGACGGCGCCCATGACATCGGCACCTGCTATGAGATCAGCAAGGCAACGCTGACGAAGCTCTACACCGAGCTCTACGCAGCCCGCGTCGTCCTGGAAGGCACCATCCTGAAGCCGAATATGGTTCTCGCCGGCAAGAAGTCGGGCAAGGTGAGCAGCCCCGAGGAAGTCGCCGAAAAGACCATAAAACTGTTCCGCGAAACGGTGCCGGCCGCGATTGGGGGCATTGCCTTTCTCTCCGGCGGGCAATCGGACGAGGAGGCGACCGCCAACCTCAATGCCATCAATGCCATCGGCCCACATCCATGGAAATTGACCTTCTCCTACGGCCGCGCCTTGCAGGCGGCGCCACAGAAGGCCTGGAGCGGCAAGTCGGCAAACGTCGCCGCTGCTCAGGCCGCCTTCGCCCACCGCGCCCACATGAACCATCTGGCCGCGCTTGGAAAATGGCAGCAGGAACTGGAACAGGCCGCCTGACCGGTTTTTTGCCTTCATCTGGACCCGGGTCATGTGCCCGGGTTCCATGTGCTCTGAAATCGCTCCAAAAATGCGAGGACCGTGTCGGCTTGCATTGAGCCCAAACGTCCTTGGGTCTCAAAGAGGAGCAGACCCATGCCAAACAACAAGATCGTTTCACGGGAAGACTGGTTCCAGGCGCACAAGG
This sequence comes from Mesorhizobium sp. M0938, assembly GCF_040319125.1. NCBI lineage: Bacteria > Pseudomonadati > Pseudomonadota > Alphaproteobacteria > Hyphomicrobiales > Phyllobacteriaceae > Mesorhizobium > Mesorhizobium sp. M0938. Next base: position 90,706 of record NZ_JAMYNS010000002.1, read on the forward strand.
CGCATCTGGCCCGCGAGAAGGAATTGACGCGATTTCGCGACCGCATCGCTGCCGAACGGCGGGAATTGCCTTGGTTGAAGGTCCGGAAAGACTATGTTCTCGAGACCGAACAGGGCCCGAAGAAACTGGCCGAACTATTCGCCGGCGCAAGCCAGCTGATCGTCTACCACTTCATGTTCGGGCCGGGCGCCGATTACCGTTGCGAAGGGTGTTCCTTCCTTGCCGACCACATCGACGGCGCCAATCAGCACCTTAGGCATCACGATGTGTCGCTGGTCGTGGTGGCGCGGGCGCCGCTGGCCGAACTGCTGCCTTACAAACAGCGCATGGGCTGGAAATTCGACTGGGTGTCGTCCTACGCCTCGGATTTCAATTTCGACATGCAGGTATCCTTCACCGACAAGCAGATCGCGGCCGGCGACACGACCTACAATTTCGAGCAGCGCGCGCGCAAATCAAAAGACCTTCCCGGCATCAGCGTATTCTACAGGGATGAGAACGGCGACATCTTTCTGACCTTCATGTCGCGCTCCAGGGGCGGTGATCCGCTGATCGGCGCCTATCACTATCTCGACCTGACGCCGAAAGGCCGCAACGAGACCGGTCCCTATCACAGCCTGATGGACTGGGTACGGCTGCACGATGAATATGCCGACAGGCCCGAGATGCAGGACGCCTGTTGCCATTGACGACGGGCCGTCGACGCAAAGTCTTTCGCCTCTAGCCCGATATGCGCTAAGTGCTGCTCGCTATGCCCTTTAACGGACTTGCCCATTAACGGTTTGCGATGCAGCGCTTTCTTGCCCTCCTCACCTGGCTCGCCTTTCCGGTCTATGTCTGGCAGGGGCTCGGCGTGCGCCGCCGCACCACCCGCATGCTGCCGGCGCAAGGTCCGGTCATGCACGAGATATCAGGCCAGGCGCCGGCGATCTCGCTTCTGATGCTTGGCGATTCTTCCGCCGCCTCCGTCGGAATCGGCAATTCCGAGTACGGGCTGGCCGCGCAACTGGCCAAGCTGATCTCGCAACGCACTGGCAGTGCGGTGCGCTGGCGGGCAGCCGGCTTCAACTCGGCGACCTCGGGCCAGATCCGCGACCATGTGCTGCCCAATCTATCGGCCGATCCGTGGACGCATATCGTGCTCGCCATCGGCACCAACGACACCAAGAACTTCCACTCGGTGCCTCGCTTCAAGAGCGATTTTGGCGGCCTGCTCTACGCGCTGCGCGCCAAATGGCCTGAGGCGCGCGTGGTGTGGTCGCCAGTGCTGGAATTCACCCGGGCACCGGCAATGCCGCCGCTGCTCGGCAAGATCCTGGAAATCCGCGCCGCCGAGATGAACCGGATGGGCGAGCGCCTTTGTCTCGAACGCGGCGCGGTCCCTGCTTCGCGCCTGCCGATCACCGATGCCGAAGCCGGCTTTGCATCCGACGGATTTCATGCCTCGGAAGCCGGCTACCGGGCCTGGGCGGAACATCTCGTCGGTTTGGTGCTGGCCGACGAACCCCACGTCGCGTAGCGGCCCGTCGGCCCTAACCCCAATGCCCCAGCGCCGCTGTTATCGAAATCGCCGCCATTGCCAGTACCGCCAGCTTCCAGAAATCGCTGCGCCGCCTCAGCCCCGGCCAGCCGAGCGGTTTGATCAGCTGGATGACCATCATGGCGATGATGACGAGCGCAAGGAGTTTCGACATGCCGCCTTTGACCAGCATCGCGGCCGGCTGTCAAAGCGCTCCTTGTGCGCTCATCCCTGGTCACCATTCACGACAAGGTCGCCGGCGCTCTGAATGCAACGTGGTGGACCGCGGAACCGGCAAACCGGCAGCGTCGTCAGATGCCATCCATCCTCCTGACAGACTGCTGTCAGGAGGGGTGTGCGATAGTGTCTCCATCGAAAGAGAGGAGACCAGCTATGAACGGTTTTACCATTCTGCGCAGCGTGCAGCACTATGTCGGCAAGATCCGGACGATGCGCAACGAGATCCGCACCCAACGTTTCATGAATGACTTGCCGCAGAGCATCCGCAAGGACATCGGTTGGCCGGATAATTACGAAGGCTGCCACGGCCGCCGGTAATTTTTCGCCGTAGTGCTTGGATGCGGGCGCTACAGCGCCCAGATAATAGGTCCGGCGGGCCGAAAGGCGGAGCAGGAAATGTCCGAACAGAAGACAATCGGCCTCGTTTTCATCGATCGCTACGCCGACTGGGAATACGGCCTGCTGGCGGCTTCGGCGGTCGAATGGTTCGGCGCCCGCGCGGTGTCGCTGACGCCGAACGGCAAGCCGGTGACCTCGGCCAGCGGATTCATGCTGATGCCCGACCGCTCCACCGAGATTGATGAAAACACCGATCTCGACGCTGTCGCGGTCATCGGCTCCGACCAGTGGGTCGATGCATCGCCTGATATCTCCGGACTGCTGACGGCAATTGCGGCGCGTGGCGGCGTGGTCGGCGGCATCTGCGCCGGCACGCTGGCATTGGCGCGCGCCGGCCTGTTCGACAAGGCCAAACACACCAGCAATGGTCGTGAATGGATCAATGAAAAGGAACCGGGCTATCCGGGCGCTCAGAACTATCTGGATGTGCCCTATGCCGTCGCCGACGGCCGCATCGTGTCCGCGCCAGGTTCGGCTCCCGGCACCTTCGCTCTTGCCTATTTGAAGACGCTCTATCCCCAGAGAAGCGGCGACCTCACGCAGATGCGTACGCTGTTCGCCAAGGAGCATGTCGAAGGGGAACATGCTGAAGCCTCCTGACAGTATGGTGTCAGGAGCGGCGTGCAATAGTGCGGCAGTATCAGGAGACTGGCATGGCCTTCATCCCCGCAAAAGCCTCAGCATGGTTCGAGATCCCCGTCACCGACATGGATCGGGCGCGCGCCTTTTATGGGTCGGTGCTTCAGAACGCTCTTCTCCAGGAGGAGAGCGGCCCGAACCCACTGGCCATGTTCGCCGCGCAGGACCGAATGGCCTCCGGGCACGTCTACCCCGGAAAACCCGCGGCACCGGGAACCGGCCCAACCATCCATCTGTCGGTTGCCGCACCGATCGAAGACGCCATGGAACGGGTGAGGCAGAACGGCGGTCAGGTCGTCTCGCCGGCGATCTCCATCCCGGCCGGCACATTCGCCTATTGCCTCGACCCGGACGGCAACAGTTTCGGGCTCTTCGTCTAGGTGGCACATGGCAAAAAGCTGGAACGACAGGCTGAATACGCCGGGCATCAATGGCATCAAGCCGTCGCCGCGCACTGTCGGTGACGTCGTCGAGGGCCAGCCGATGCTGGTGCCGACAGCGCGGCAGGTCGATGATTTCATCCGCTCCATCCCAGAGGGCGTGGACGTGGATGTCCGCGCATTGCGCACCGCGCTCGCCATCGAGCACGGTGCCGAAGTGACATGTCCGGTCACTATCGGCTATCATTTGCGCACTGTCGCCGAGGCCGCCAACGAAGATTTGGAACGCGGCATGAAGCTGAGCGACATTGCGCCGTTCTGGCGGGTGCTGGATGCAAAGACGCCGACAACAGGGAAATTGTCCTTCGGCGCGGCATTCGTCGCCGCGCAGCGAAAGCGCGAAGGGCTGGAACCATAATGCATGTCGCCCAAAAGTGGGAACCGGTTTTGGGACCACGACATGCATAGAAACAACACCGAGGGACCATACGATGCGCCGCGCCGACAGGCTCTTCCAGATCGTGCAGCATCTGCGCGGTGGCCGTCTGGTCACCGCCCAGAAGCTGGGCACGTGGCTCGAGGTTTCCGAGCGAACCATCTACCGCGACATCGCCGACCTGCAGTCGACCGGTGTGCCGATCGACGGCGAGGCCGGCGTCGGCTACATGATGAGGGAGGGTTTCGACCTTCCGCCGCTGATGTTCACGCGTGACGAGATCGTGGCGCTGGTCGCCGGCGCCCGCATGGTGCGCGCGTTTGGCGGCGCTGCCATGGCGCGGGCCGCCGACGAGGCGCTGGTCAAGATCGGCGCCGTGCTCCCCGACGCTGAAAAGGACCGCATCGCCCGCACCGAGATCCACACGCCGATGTGGGTGGTGAGCGACGCCGCCCGCGAGGCAATCGACCTGATCGAGCGCGCGGTGGAAAAACGCCAGGTGCTGACCATCGACTACTCCGACGAAGCCGGCCGCGGCACCGCGCGCGACATCAGGCCATTGGGCCTGTGGTTCTGGGGCAAGGTGTGGACGCTGGTCGCCTGGTGCGAGATGCGCGACGATTTCCGCGCCTTCCGCATCGACCGCATCGCTTCAGTGGTCATAGCCGGCCGCGTCTTCAAGCCGGAGCGCGGCAAGCAACTCGCCGATTTCTATCGTGCGGTCGAGCGCAGCGAGGATTACGGCATGGCGCCGGACCGGGCCGCGCGAACCTGACACGCACGATCGCAAAAAAAGCCCGCGTGACGCGGGCTTTTTGTAATTGATTGGCTATAGCCGACCGCTTCTCACTCCTCGTCGTCGGTATCCTGGTCCTTCGACTTCAGCGCCGAAAGCTTGGCGAAGACGGCGTTGGCGTCGAGTTCCGCATCCTCGTCCTTTGGCTTCTCCGGCGCCGGCACCAGCCGCTCGGTCAGCGCCGCCGGCAGCAGCGTGTCGCCGGCCGGCTGTGCCTGCTCGCGGCCACGCGAGGCGCGGTTGACTTCCATGTCGAGGTCGATCTGCGAGGCCAGACCCAGCGTCACCGGATCCATCGGCTGCAGATTGGCCGAGTTCCAGTGTTTTCTGTCGCGGATCTGGTCGATCGTCGACTTGGTGGTGCCGACGAGGCGCGCGATCTGCGCGTCCTTCAGCTCGGGATGGTTGCGCACCAGCCAGAGGATGGCGTTGGGCCGGTCCTGGCGCTTCGACAGCGGCGTGTAGCGCGGGCCCTTGCGCTTGGATTCCGGCACCCGCACCTTGGGGTCAGACAGCTTCAGCCGATGGTTCGCATCCTTCTCGGCGCGTGCGATCTCGTCGCGGGTCAGCTGGCCGGTCATGATCGGGTCCATGCCCTTGATGCCTTGCGCCGATTCGCCGTCGGCGATCGCCTTGACCTCCAGCGGATGCAAGCCGCAAAACTGCGCGATCTGCTCGAAGGAAAGCGCGGTGTTGTCGACCAGCCAGACGGCGGTCGCCTTGGGCATCAGCAGCGTATTGGCCATTGCAAAATATCCTTCTCGTTCGCCCGCGTTCCCGCGCGGGCGGTGGTTTTAGAGCCACCAAAATGGGAAATTCGCTGCGTGTATAACCGCTCTCTCACCATTTCGCAACGTTTTTGGGAAAGGCGCGGAGGCATTCCTGGCGCTCGCCGAAGGCGGCACGAATCCGCCAGTCGGATAGCCGTGGCTATCCGACTGGCGGTCCCATTCCTCAGAATGGTCGTCTGCTTCCCGTTTAGCAGTGCTCACTCGCCGGCGAGGGAGCTCAATGGATCGGCGGCGGAACGGGGATCGCAACCTCTACTGAGGAAATTCTGTCGTTCATGGTCGGCTTTGGTGGCCAAGGTATCATGGTACCCATGTAAGGAAGGTTGGCAACGCGGTCATAGACACCACCAACTCTGATGACTTTTTTCATTCCCGATGCGAATTTTGGGTCTCCGAACGCATGCTCGTAGAGAAATACGACGCAGGACCCGGATGTTCCGCCAACCAGGCTGCTGATCTGATCGTTGCCGACTGCGCCGAGCTGATCGTAATTTGTGCGCCAGACGCCCCGCTGGAAATTGCCGCTGTCCTCGCCGATCGGATAGGCATCGACTTTTCTTTCGGAGGCCACCAGGTTGACAATAGGCCCACGACCATATGTGTCGCGACAGCCCCAGACGGTCGGGAACCCGTCGGTTGCATAGTCGACCGCGTAGGTCTTCATTCGGAAATGTATTTTGACCTTGGCGGTCCCTCCATATTTACTATTGGCATGGGTTTCCAGCCACCACACCGTGTCCTCGCTGTTCTTCGACAAGTCGATATCCATCGTTGCTGTCGCATGATAGATCGACTGCCCATTGAGTTGGTGACTGCCGGAAATTTCGAATTCGAACTGGACCTTCGGCTTGCTTGAAACGCTCGTCTTGGTGAACAGCGACTGAAATAGACCTGGACGAGACTTGACAGTGTCTCCCGATTTTACAGGGTTTTGATAGTCAAAAAGATAGTAATTTATGTCCAGAAGACTGCAACCAAGCCTGGACCAAAGCAGCAACCCTCCGCTCGGGTTACCGTCATCAACAACATCGATCTGGCTTACAGAAATACTGGCGATATATGATTTAGGCATGACATCCTCCTGACAGAATTCCGATGCGGCAGAGATTGCAAACAAAGCCACAGACCGAACAATCGTCATATGACGACTGCTCGTCGGTTTGTGACACGATTACTGCCTTGCTGGGACGGTTTGTCGCTGCCAGGTCACACATTCATTTTTGCTAATCATCGGCTGACGCAGGATTGGAGGCCGAATTGTTAGATTCATCGATGATTAACTTGGGAAAATTCCTGTTCTACTGTCCTTCGCGAACGTGAGCATCCGAAGGATCGGTAAGTTGCATGGAACTTGGCGTACGATTGGGTTCCGCGCCCCACTCTCGCGGGAACACCAGATCGACGCATTCCACGGCAATCAGAATTCCCGCCCTGCCGGCGTCCATATTCCGTAGGCAATGCAATCCAGATCGCCGGCCGACCGCTTGGGATCGATCATTGCCGGGCGTAGTGCATGGACGACGGCACAGTCTCCCGATCCCAGCACTATGACTTTGTAGGATCTGCCGTCCGACACATATTGCATTTCATTGATGATGCTGGTCGGCACGTTCCTTTCGAATTCCGCGTCTTTCAGGACCGCTAGGGCTCCGGCAGCAGGCACCAGTTTCATCTGCGAACTGGGATAGGTTTTGGTCTTGGCCGCATAATCCCTGAGAATGGCGCCGAGCGCGATCAGCGCGTTGATGCGGGCGATGGCCGGCTGCGGTTTCTCCAGCGCCTGGCGCAGCGGTGCAAGGGCGCGTTCGGTCTCGGGCGAGCCTTGCGCCTCGCCATTTGTTTTGGTTCCGCCCTCGCCCGTCCTGCTGGTTTTCATGGCGACCGAGAATTTGGGCGCTGCAGGCTCGGCCAACCGAGCAAACGGATTGCCGGGAACAGCTACGCCCTGCGGGCTGGCGAGGAAAAGTACCAGGCTGACCGAGACAACCACAGACAGAACCCAGCCTAGAACCATCCCGGCGTATCCGACGCCGCGCGGCCGGAGCCGATCGAAAGTCCGACCGGGTGCTTGGATGATACGGTCGGTCATGCCGATTAGAGGCTCTCAACTGATGTTGCAGAAATGCCATAGCGCAACGTCATAGCAAGAGCAGTCGTCAAATGCCGACTGCGTCGTAGCTGCGGAATCAACAAGCTGCGCCCGACTTGTCTCGATGCCTGGGGAACAGGCAATCGCGTGACAGTGATTTTGGAACATAACTGCAGGGGGTGCCGATAATGAACTTTCAATCCAAGAAGATTTCACTGCTCGCGGGGTTCAGCGCCTTCGCTATTGCGTCCTGCCTTGCCGGGACAGCAAACGCCGGAGACTATTGCGGGCCGACCATAAGCATCGACAGCGACTTCCTGGGCATCCACGCGACTTTCGATACTGCTCCTCAAAACACCGAAATCATCTGCAACGGCACGGTCGATGCTGCCGATCTCGGCAATGATTCGGTTAACTCCGCCGAAATCGTCGATGGTGCTGTCGGTACAGGTGAACTGGCTGACGGCGCGGTCGACAACTCCAAGATCGGCGGCGACGCGGTGACATCGGACAAGATCCAGGATGGCACGGTCGGCAATGACGACCTAGCCGACGGATCTGTCAATTCTGCGAAAATCGAAGACGGCAGCGTTGCCAGCGATGATCTGGCGAACGGATCGGTGACCACAAATAAGATCGCGGCTGGAGCCGTCACCAATTCCAGGCTGGGAGCCGATTCGGTCACGAGTTCGAAGATCGCAGACGGCAGCGTTACGAACGCCGATCTGGCGAACAATTCCGTCACCGGCGCAAAGATCGTTGACGGCACGATTGCCAACGCCGATCTGGGAGGCGACGCGGTCACCACCGACAAGATCCTGAACGGTACGATCCTGGCCGAGGACCTTGCTCCCGGCGCGGTGACCGTGGATGCCTTGGCAGATGGTTCGATCACCAATGTCAAGCTGGGCGACAACTCTGTCACCACTCAGAAAATCCTCAACGGCACGATCCTCGAAGAGGACCTGGCCGACAATTCGGTGTCGACGCGCACTATCCAGAACAATGCCGTCACCACGGTCAAAATCGCCGACGGTGCCGTCACCACCGCCAAGATTGCGGATCTCGCCGTAACCGAGCAGAAGCTGGCGGACAATTCGGTCTCCAACCGCACAATCCAGGATGGCGCGGTTTCGATGAGCAAGCTGGGCGGCGACGTGCTCGACCGCTTCAACTCCATCGAATCTGGCATCGATACAGCCTATAGCGGCGTTTCGCTGGCAATGGCGATGTCGAACATCCCGCAGCTCAGCTCGAGCAAGAACTTCTCGCTCGGCATGGGTGTCGGCACCTTCGAAGGCGGCTTCGGTTATGCGTTCGGCGCCAATGCCCGCTTCAGCGAAAGCGTCGTCGGCCGGATGACGCTCGGCGGCACGGATGACAAGAAGTTCGGCGCTGGCGGCGGTCTTGCCATCGAATTCTGATCGGTCGGCCATGGCTGGCCGATCATATCATCTTAGGGCGGCGGGACGGGCGGTGGCCGGGCGATTGTTTCGTTCGGCCACCGTTCTCTTGATGACCCTGATGACCACCAGCGTCGTAGCCGTCGCCCAGCAAGCGCCGCTCGTCGAGAAGAGCGGCTGGCGCCTCAATTGCGTCGCCGACGGGAAATGTGAGCTCGGTTCCAGCCAGATCAGAGACGGCAAGCTCATAACCCGGCTGCTGATCTACAAGGTCGGCGAACGGGTCGTGATTGAGTATCTGGTGCCGCTCGGCGTCAATCTGCAGAAGGGCGTCGTGGTGCAGATCGACGAGAAACGGAATTTTCCGACGCGGGCTCTCTATTGCGACGCGTCGGGCTGTGTCGGTTATGCCTCGCTCTCGCCGGACCTTGTCCTTCAGATGAAGCGGGGCGCCTCGCTGAAGCTCGCATTCTCGCCGCGCACCAGCAGCCAGTACTTTGCCTACGATTACTCGCTCGACGGCTTCGCCGCCGGATATGCCGGTTTCCTGGCCGGCAGGAACCAAGCATCCACCTCACCGCCAGCCGAGGCTGCGACAGAACCGCAACATCCAGCAAAACCGAACTGATGCATATGACGACTGTTCTCGGACTACCGCCCTGCCTGGGCAGGTTGTTGCCGTCGAGCCTCACAATCGATTCGTCAAACCTGGGCGAAGCGGGATTGGACGTTTGCACCGCCTGGCTCGTCAATGTTGCAACTTGCGCGAGAGCTTTGGTCCGTTTAGCCTCATGACATCAGCGGGACCAAGAGCTGCCTATGGCTAACGTCACCATCGAAGCGGTATCTGCTGTTGTCGGCCAGATCTACGAAGCTGCCTATGACCAGGAACGATGGCTCGGTGCGGTAACCGGTCTGCGCGACCTGTTCGGCGGCTCGCGCTCCTGCATTGTGCGCCTCAGTCCGGAAACGTTCGATGCGGTCGCGTCCGACCTGGACCCGGAATTCAATTCGCAAAAGGGCATCGAGGCTCTTCTGCGCGATCCCCTGGCTGCGGCGTCAGCAGCCATACCTGTCGGCGCGGTCACCCACTGGCCAATGGGCCTCGACGTGGCGGCGTTCCGCCGCCGCGAGCTCTGGCAGGACTGGCTGAGGCCGCGCGACATGTATCACGGACTCGCCTGCAACCTGCTCTCCTCCAACAGCGCAAACTGGCTGCTTAGTATCGATCGCAGTTCAAGGCAGGGGGCATTTCATAACGCCGATATCGACCTTTTGCAGAAGATCGTGCCGCATATGCTGCGCGCCGGGCAAATCGGTCGACAGTTGGAGAACACCTCGGCGCTGGCGTCGGCCTTCTCGCACCTGCCCTTCGGCGTGTTTCTGGTAAACGGGCGTCAGCACATCGCGCAGATGAACGAAGCCGCCGAGGCGATGCTGGCGCGACCCGACGGCCCGATGAAGCTGAATGGCGACGCAATCGTCGCCACCAATCCCAAGGACACACAGGAGCTTCAGCGGCTGGTCGCGGATGCCTGCTCGTTGCGGGACGGCGCCATGCCCGGAACCGGAGGAACGCTGCTGGTTCCGTCGGATCACAAGCGCTCTGACCTGACGCGACTGGTGTTGTCGGTAGCCCCATTCGTCGATGCCCGCGCCTACGGCCTGGCCTCGGAACGTTGCGCGGTGATCATGGTCACCGAGGTCGCCCGGCGCATTCCCGACGGTTTCGAGACTCATATCCGCTATCTGTTCGATCTGACGGCGGCTGAGGCGAAGCTTGCAACGGCCTTGGCATCGGGGCGGTCGCTGAAGGAAGCGGCGGCAAATTCGAACATAACCGTGAAGACCTGCCGCACTTATCTGGAACGGGTTTTCTCCAAGACCCGCACCCGTCAGCAGAGCGAACTGGTCGCGCTGCTCAAGAGCACGGAACCGCTCAGCGGGCGCGGCCGGTAGAGCATCCGCGGAAGGCAACCCATGGCTGACGTCACCATTGAATCAGTCTCCGCCGTTGTCGGTCAGATCTACGAGGCCGCCTATGATCAGGAGCGCTGGTTTGATGTGGTAACCAGCCTGCGCGATCTCCTTAATGGCTCGCGATCCTGCATCGTGCGGCTCGATCCAAGGACGAGCAACGCGGTTTCAACGGTTTATGATCCCGAGTTCGTTTCGCTGGAAGTAACAGCGGCTCACATGCGTGACCCCATCAGCACGGTCGCGGCAGCACTGCCGGTGGGCAAAATCTATGATCGCACACGAATAACGGAAGACGGAGCCGGATTCCGCCGTCGTGAGCTTTGGCAGGAATGGTACAGGCCGCGCGACATGCATCACGGGCTCGCCTCCAATCTTCTGGCTTCGAACGGCTCCTATTGGTTTTTCGATATCCACCGCGGCTCAAGGCAGGAAGCGTTCGGTGGCGACGACATCGACCTGCTGCAGAAGATCGTACCGCATATGCTGCGCGCCGGGCAGATCGGCCGGCGGCTGGAGAACACGTCGGCGCTGGCATCGGCCTTCTCGCACCTGCCCTTCGGCGTGTTTCTGGTCAATGGCCACCAGCAAATCGCGCAGATGAACGAGGCCGCCGAGGCAATGCTGGCGCGGCCCGACAGCCCTCTGGCGCTGAATGGCGGCTCGATCGTCGCCTCCAATCCCAGGGATGCGCAGGAGCTTCAGCAGCTGGTCGCGGATGCCTGCTCGTTGCGGGACGGCGCCATGCCCGGAACCGGAGGAACGCTGATGGTGCCGTCGGATCACAAGCGATCCGACCTGACGCGGCTGGTGCTGTCGGTTGCGCCATTCGTCGATGCCCGAGCCTACGGTCTGGCCTCGGAACGTTGCGCGGTGATCATGGTCACGGAGGTCGCCCGCCGCATCCCCGATGGCTTCGAGACACATGTCCGCAGCCTGTTCGATCTGACGTCGGCCGAAGCCCGGCTTGCCGCCGCATTGGCGTCCGGGCGGACGCTGAAGGAAGCCGCCGCAAGTTCGAATATCACCGTGAAGACCTGCCGCACTTATCTCGAACGGATTTTCTCCAAGACCCGCACCCGGCAGCAGAGTGAACTGGTTGCACTGCTCAAAAGCACGGAACCGCTCAGCGGGCGTGGCTGCTAGCCGGTGCGAGCCCTGTCTCTTAGATTTGCTAATTCTTTGATCTGCTAATTCTAACTAGAGACAGTCAGCGTAGTGCTCCCGGCAAGGGCTCGGCGCTCCTGAGCAACGCGACAAGCTGGCTTTGCTGGCGGGTTCCGGTTTTGGCGAAAATCCGTTCGAGATAAGTGCGGCCGGTCTTCACGGTGATGTTCAGTTCGTGCGCGGCATCCTTCAAGGGCCGCCCTTGCGAAAGGACCGAGGCCAGGCGCGACTCGGATGGCGTCAGATCAAATAGCCCGGCAAGTAGGGTTGGCGAAGGCACGATGGAACTGGCACTCATGGCCGTCGCCGCAACCAATATGTCCGCGCCCGAGAAGATCTCGTGCGCGACACGGCGCAGCGGCAGAACATGGATAACCAACGCCGGCTGGTCCTCCTTCGCCGGAATTGGAATGGAGCGCACGACACGATCTTGCCGGTTGTGGGTGATGGCTTCCTGGAAAAGCGCATTGGCGGACGCATTGGCAAGTGTGATGCCGCCATGAGCGGTCGCGATGAAAACGGATGGCATATTTTCCAGCAGGACATTGGCCGTCAGCACGCGACCCGATGCGGTCATTACCGCGGCCGGCAGCCCGATGGCCTCGAGCGCCGAGACGGTCGCCCTGGCTTGTTCCATTCCCAGTCGCGCCGACACCAGCCCGGCCCGGGCAAAATGGGGACGAAGCTGGTCGAGCCGGTCGACCGACGCCTGATCGTAGACGCTATCCCTTGTCCAACGCTGAAAGACGAATGTGACGAGCTCCCCGCTCGGCACCGGGATTGCAGCGCAAAGGTGGGCACCGATACCTGCCGCTCTCAGGCGCGTCCGCTGTAGATCACGCTCAATCTCCTCGGCGGTCATGAAAGCTTCTACATGGACGAAGCTCGCCGGTTGCATGTCGTACATCCGCATGACGCCAGGCGACAACTTCCAGTTATCGCCCGTCATGAATTCATCGAACACGGGCCGTATGTTTTCGAGGGATCTGGCATGACCTGGTGAATCGTCGCTGAATCTGCCTCGAACAGGAGAGCCATCGCTGAACACAAAGATCGAACCGCTGGCAGAGCCCGAAAGGCCGCTGGCCGCTTCGAGCACGCCCGGCCATAAATCCGGAACGAAGGCGGCCTCGTAGATCTTGTCCGTAAGGTCGTCGAACATGGGACGCAAAGCCTTTTTCGGAGTCTACCGACGCAGACCGCCAACGCTCCCAGACGCTAACCGATTCCCGCACGACCAAAATGCCACGCTGAAAGCTGAGGTCAACTCTGGATTGCTAATGGTTGCGGGTTTTGAAGCGAAGCGTAGACGCGTTCCAACTCAGCAGGCGTGGCGGGCAGCCGACCTTTAAAACACCCGACAGTCGGCATATGCCGATTGTTAGGGCCAGTCCTTTCGTTCAGATTTCGGCTTCGATTGCGGTGGCCTGCCCTTGAAAAGGTGGGCCGCTGATGATGCGGGGCTGATCGATGTTGGAAACCGGGCACGCTGTCGCGGCGGGGTTGTTTCCGTTCGCCATTTCCTATGCGCTTTTGGCAATGCTGCCGGGCGCCAATTTTGCTGTCGTCGCGCAGGCCGGGCTAACCGCTTCGCGTGCCACGGCGCTTTCGGCTGCCGCTGGTATTGCCCTTGGCGCGAGTTCGCTGGCGGCGATCGTCGCGACGGGAGCCGGCGCGCTGCCGCCGGGGGGCATCGCACACCAGATGGCGGCCAGCCTTTACGGCGCAATCCTGGTCTTTATCGGCTGGAATTCGATGCGGCGGGCGCTGTCGATCAAGGCCGGCGTCAACGAGCCGAAGCCGGTTCCAATCGCTCGATACTTTCGGCTGGGGTTTATCACGGCAGCGGCAAATCCTGCCACAGCGCTGTTTTTCGCATCCTCGACGCTGAATTTAAATGCTCGCGGGGCAACTCACCTGTCCGTGGTCGCATTGGTGTTTTCCATCGCGATCGCCTGGTTTGGTCTTCTCGGCCTTTCCATTTCCCAACCGGCTGCACGGCGATTTTATAGTCGTTTCCGAAAGCATGCGGACATCATCCTGGGAGGAGCCCTGGTTGCGTTCGGCTTTGCCGCACTTGGTTATTGAGAAAAATACACGCAGCCGCCGCTGTTGCGCGGACGTCAAACGACAAAACCCGCCGGACGAGGTCCAGCGGGTTTGGAACCGGCGACGGAAATCCGTCTGTTGCGGCTCTGGCTTCCAAGACGTGACCTCTGACCGAAGCACCACTGCACAAAAATGCGGCTTGATGCTATCGGGCGAGATACGCTTGAGATCAAAGCCCCTGGCGGGCAATCCTCTCGATGTCGCCACGGTTGATGCCGAGGTCGTTGAGCTGACGAGCGTTCAAGCGGTTCAGTTCGCGCACGGTCTCATTGTACATGCGCCAGTTACGGAAAGCGCGGATCGGGTTCATGGTAGTCCTCCATCGTTTCGATGCCGCTCAAATAGGCATCGTTGATGAAAAGTTGAACAGACGCTTTTGCATGGCCGCAATGCGTTTGTTGCATTGCACAATTAAGCTCTTGTTCAGCTTGTTACCGACCGTCAGCCGACATCGAGCACGATCTTGCCGATGTGGTCGCCCTCCTCCATCCGCTCATGCGCCCGCCACGCTTCCTTGAGCGGGAAGATCATGTCCATGACGGGTGCGACCTTGCGGGTGCCGAGCAATGGCCACACCTGCGCCTCAAGTGCTGCGGCGATTTCCGCCTTGAATTCGGCCGTGCGCGGCCGCAGCGTCGAGCCGGTATGGGTGAGCCGCTTGACCATGAGCTTCGAGAAATCAGCGCTTGCGACTGCTCCACCCTGCGTGGCGATCTGGACGATGCGGCCTTCCACCGCCGCGGCCTCGTAATTTCGCGCCACATAGTCGCCGCCGACCATGTCGAGGATGACGTTGGCGCCACGGCCGCCGGTCGCGTCCTTGACCGCCGCGACAAAATCCTCCTCGCGATAGTTGATCGCCCGATCGGCGCCGAGCTTCAGACAGGCGGCGCACTTGTCCTGGCTGCCAGCTGTGGTGATGACATAGGCGCCGAAGGCCGAGGCAAGCTGGATCGCCGTGGTGCCGATACCGGACGAGCCGCCATGCACGAGCAGCGTCTCACCGCTCTTCAAGGCCCCGCGCTCAAAGACATTGTGCCAGACGGTGAAGTAGTTTTCCGGCACTGCCGCCGCTTCGGTGTGGGTAAAGCCGGCGGGCAGCGGCAGCACGCTGCCGGCGTGAACCTTGACATATTCGGCGTAGCCGCCACCTGGCGTCAGCGCGCAGACCCGGTCGCCGACGCGCCAGCGCGATATCTCGTCGCCAAGAGCTGCAACTTCGCCCGACGCTTCGAGGCCCGGCAGGTCCGACGCACCGGGTGGCGGCGGGTAGGCGCCCTTGCGCTGCTGCACATCCGGCCGGTTGATACCGGCGGCGCGCACCCGGATCAGGATTTCGCCGGGACCCGGCACGGGTACGTCGCGCGTCTCCGGTTTCAACACCCGCGGCCCGCCGGGTTCCGAGATCGCAATGGCGGTCATCGTCGCCGGAATCTTGTTCTGTCCACTCACCATGAATTTTCCCGTCTCGCTTCGCCAGTTTCTTGCCAGCTGCCAGTTTTCTTGTCGACTATTTGCATCCGTGCCTCTGCCCTATGTATGCTGATTGCCAAATCAGGCAAATGGCCACTGCAGCACCGGGCGTCCGATTGGACGCGCAAAGGACGCTGTAGCAGTCTAATTTTTGCGCATCAGCGAGGAGCGACGATGGCGATCTTCGACGACGAACCCAAAAAGAAAGCGCGCCCGCACGAGATCGGCCAGGACCTGTCGCTGCTCTCGGTCGACGAACTGTCCGAGCGGATCGGCATCCTGCGCGCCGAAATCGGCCGGCTCGAAGCCGAGCTCAAGTCCAAGGGCACCACCAAGTCGGCGGCCGAGGCGCTGTTCCGCCGCGGATAGTTTCCAGAGCCGAAAGGCCCGCCGCCGAAAAGCCCGAATGCGACTGTCTTCAGATCCTCCCCCATTCCAGCCGGATCAGCTAAATGTTTGCAAGCTACCGACCGATCCTCTCGCTGCTTCGCGGCACCGCTTTCCTGCTGGCGGCGACCGGGCTGCACGGACTGCTATTGCCGCTGCGCGGCCAGTTGGAAGGTTTCTCGACCGCATCGCTCGGCCTGATGGGCACTGCGTGGGCCGGCGGCTTCGTCACCGGCTGCTTCTTTGCGCCGCGCATCGTTCGCCGCGCCGGCCACGTACGCGCTTTCGGCGCCTTTGCGGCATCGGGAGCCATCGTCGCACTGCTCACCGGCCTGATCATAGACGAATATTTTTGGATCCTGCTGCGCGCATTCACCGGGTTTACCATGGCCGGCGCCTTCATGGTCATCGAAAGCTGGCTGAACGAGAAGTCCACCAACGAGAACCGCGGCGCCGTCTTCGGCCTTTACATGATGGTCACCTATGCCTCGATCATGGGTGGCCAGATGATCGTGGCCGGGGGTGACGTGAAGTCGGCCTCGCTGTTCATGATCACCGGTATCCTGTTCTGCCTGTCGCTCATTCCGACCGCGGTCTCGACGGCTTCGCACCCCAAGCCGCTGCAGGACGTCTCGCTCGACGTCCAGGGGCTCTACATCAATTCGCCGGTGTCGGCGATCGCCTGCCTTTTGATCGGCATCGCCAACGGCGCCTGGGGCACGCTCGGTGCCGTCTATGGCGCCCGCATCGGCATTTCCACGGCCGAGATCGCGCTGATGATGAGCTTGGTGGTCGTCGCCGGCGCCGCCATGCAACTTCCCGCAGGGCGTCTTTCCGACAAGACCGACCGCCGCTTTGTGCTTGCGGGCCTGGCCTTCGGCGCGGCGTTGTTCGCCCTCGCGGTCTTCCTATTCGAGCCGCGCTCCGGCGTCTTCGTCATCGTCTGCACTGCCGCCTACGGCGCCTTTGCCTACACGCTGTATTCGATCGCCGTGGCCCATGCCAACGACCACGCCAGGGCGGAGGATTTCGTCAAAGTGTCGGGCGGCCTGCTGCTGCTCTATGGTTTCGGCACGATGATCGGGCCGCTGCTGGCCGCCGGCCTGATGGGCTGGATGCGGCCGGAGGCCCTGTTTCTTGCGACTGCCTTTGCGCATCTTTGCCTGGCAGGCTACACGCTGCTGCGCATCAGCCGGCGCGCGCCGGTGCCGATCGAGGACCGCGACGCCTTCAAGACGCAACCGGCCGAGCGCTCGATCACGCCGGAAGCGCTGCGGCTCGATCCGCGCAGAAAGCCTGAAACCAACGGTTGAGATTTGGAAAACTTTGCCTCACAAATAAGGCATGATGTTTTCCGACGCCTTCATGGCGATTGCCGACCCCAACCGGCGCTATCTCTTGGAAGAGCTCCGGCGCGGCCCAAAGACCGTCAACGAACTGGCCGCCGGCTTGCCGGTCTCGCGCCCGGCGGTGTCGCAACATCTGAAAGTGCTGCTCGATGCCGGACTGGTCAACGCCAAGCCGGAAGGGACAAGACGCGTCTACACGGTCAGCAGCGCCGGCTTCCTGAAGCTCAACATCTGGCTCGACCAGTTCTGGGATGCAGAGCAGCTGGGTTGACCGCAGAGCGCCAACGCACCTCGGGCAAGCTGATCGCGCCATAGAAGGTGGCAGGAAGGTGCCGGACGGGAACGATCTTCACGTCGTCAACTGCCTGCTGGCAACGCTGCAGAGGGAATTTGACGAGTTGGATACTCGATGACGATCGTCGGCTTCGGCACGCTGCGCCGGCATTCGGTGTCGAGGTAGTTCACCCCGCTACTTACCTGACCTGGCTATGGGCGACGATGGCATCGACAATCGTGAGCCAATCGTTGGGATGCAGCTCATGGCCGCCGCCTACGATACGGACAAGGTTGGCACCGGCAACTGCGTCGGCAAGGGCGGCGCCATGCTCGACCGGAAAGATCGGATCCTCGGTGCCGTGGATGACGAGGAGCGGGACCTTCAATGGCTGCAGCCCGCCCTTCCGGTCCTCGCCGCCCCGATCTTCGCCGCTCTTGAGCATGAAATGATTGGTCGCGCTCAAGAAGCCGCCCGATCGGTCGTAATCCTGTTCGACGAACGCTCTCGTCCGCTTCTCATCGAAAGGATGCGCGGTGCCGGCGATCGCATGCGCGTCCTTGACGACGAAATCGATGGCCTGATCACGATCCGACCAGTCGACATCAGCGCCTTCGGCCGAATGCCTCCTATAAGCCTCGGTCATCCCAGGCAGATGCGACGTGTCGGTTTCCACAGGAGAAGTGCTGATCGCCGTAAGCGAAATGACCCGCGACGGGTGTTTCAGCGCGACAAGCTGCGCCATCATGCCGCCCATCGACATGCCGACGACATGCGCTTTCGCGACGCCGTGTCTGTCGAGGACGCGGATGGCGTCGTCGGCCATGTCGTCGAATGTGTAAGGCGGCTTCCCCGGCACATATTTGGTCGAACGGCCGGTATCGCGATTGTCATAGCGGATCACGAATAGACCCTCGTCGGCCAGCTTCCGGCAGAACGCCTCGGGCCACCAGAGCATCGAAGCCATGGCGCCCATGATCAGCAGCATCGGTGGATGCGCGGGATCGCCAAACGTCTGGGACGCGATTTCGAGTTCCGCAGCCTTCATCATGATCGGTGTCTCCTCTCCGCAAACCAATTGCATTTTGCAATCGGTTGCACCATAATAAAACTGATATAATAATGCAACCGGTTTCTTTCGGAGAATCGCATGAGCATCGATCGCCGGTCTGGGTGTCCGATCAACCTGTCCCTTGAAGTGTTTGGCGACCGGTGGAGCCTGATCATCCTTCGTGACATGATTTTCGGAGGCAAACGCCACTTTCGCGAGCTGCTCAACGGGTCGCTGGAAGGCATCGCTTCCAACATCCTCGCCGATCGGCTGAAGCGGCTGATGGAGCTCGGCATGCTGACCAGGGCCGACGATCCCACCCACAAGCAGAAGGCGATCTACTCCCTCACCGAAATGGCGATAACACTGGTGCCGATCCTGGCGCATCTCGGCGCCTGGGGTCGCGTCTGGCTACCGGTCAGCGAGGAACTCTCGATCCGCGCCGAACTTTTGGAAAAGGGCGGCCCGCCAATGTGGGAAAAGTTCATGGACGAGCTGCGCCACGAACATCTGGGCACGCCTTCCGACACGCCGCCGGAAGCTACCGTGCGTGCGACCATGCAGGCCGGATACCAGGCGGTTGTCGCCCGAAAGGCGCCGGGGGCCGGGTGCGATCCGAGCGTCTGACCAACTTATTTTCCCCATGGCAGGTCGGCTCTGCTATTAAGGGATTGAAAACTATAATTTACGGGATTGGAAAAGCCCTTGGTCGAGAACTCTAAGGATACTGCGCGCGCGCGAGCAGATTTGCGTTTCAAGAAGCAGGAAGAGGCAGCCACGGTGCGTCAGAAGGCGATGGCCGAATATGTCGCCGAGAGCGACGCCCGCCAGATTAAGACCAACAAACTGCGGGCATTGCGCCTCGCCAAGGAAGCGGAAGACCTCGCCAATGCGCCGGCTGCTCCGGTGAAGAAGCCGGCGCGCGCCAAGAAAAAATAGAGCTGGCCCGTCACGACCGGCGCCGGCATTTCCGGCGACAGATCGGACAATAATGAACGGGTCGGCATCGAACGGCCGACACCGATCCAGGGCTTAGCCACTAATTCATGTTTATGTCACGGGTGGCCGCCCGCATCGACACCGAGAAGCCGGCCAGGACGTCGACCAGTGCGATGACCATCAGCGTGAAGAAAACGGAGTGCGCCGCGCCCTTCACCAGCAGGAACTCGACCAGAAAAGCCACGAAGACGAAGGTCGACAACAGGTGGTCCATGATCGAGGCGCTAGTCGTACGTGTCGATTTCACGATTTCGACGAAGAAGAGGATCAGCCCGATCAGCACGATCAGATCGCCGAGCGTCATCGAGAACACCCCGCCCGACATCATGCGGATCGAGAACATTTCGCTTGCCCAGGGATCGTCGCCGCCGCCGAATATTCCCAGAAGCCCGAGATTATAGAGGACGAAGGGCACGATCAGCAGCGGGATGGCACCGAACATCAGGCGGCTCCGGTTGGACTGCCTTCTGTAGAATGCGCCCGGCGTTCGCCGTCAAGAATTTTCGTGTGCGACCGCGAACACGGACAAAGACGGTGCGAAATAACAATGTCAGCCGGAAACACCTTCCGGCTGACATTCGATATGTCGAAGCTCAGCGCTTGAACTGTCCGGCGCGCACGGCGGCGCCGATGACGTTGAGAATGATATGGCCGGCAGTCATCGAGGTGATCTCGTTGATGTCGCGGGCAGGTGCGATCTCGACGATGTCCATGCCGACGACTTTTCCCTTGGCGAACAGTCCCTTGATCAGTTCGATCGTCTGGCGATAGGTGACGCCGCCCGGCTGCGGCCCTTCGACCGCCGGCATCACGGCCGGATCGAGCCCGTCGGCATCGATGGTGAGATAGTACCGGCCGCCATCCGGAATGCGCTTGAGCAGCGCGGCGGTACCGATATCCTGCCATTCGTCGGTGGTGATGATGTTGGCCCCATAGGCCCGGGCTGCTTCGACTTCCTCCGTGCGGGCGCTGCCCTGGCCGCGAATGCCGACCTGGAAAATCTCCTTGATGTGCGCCATTTCGGAGGCGCGGCGGATGGTGCTGGAGTAGCCTTCCTTGACGCCGTTGACGTTGTCGCGCCAATCGAGATGGGCATCGAGCTGCACCAGCGTGATCGGACCCTCGCCGTCGAGCGCCCGGAAGATCGGGATCGGGACGCCGTGATCGCCACCGATGGTGATCGGCAGCGCGCCGGCCGCGCGTATCTTGCGGATCGCCGCTTCGGCGCGCTTGTAGTGCCCAACATGGTCGGCGGCGTTGCCGGGAACATCGCCAACGTCGACAACCCTGATATCCTGGCCGGCAAAGACAGGGCCGCCAATGTCGAAATCATAGCGGTCAAGCGCCTGGCTGATGCGCTGCGAAGCGCGGCGCACGGCGGTCGGCGCGTTCGTCTGGTCGTTGATCAGTTCGTCGATCGTGTAGGGATCGCCATAAGGCATGCCGATGATGGCAACGTCGGCTTTCAGCGTATCGAGGTCCTCCGCTAGCGGGAAGTTCAGGAATGTCTGAAACACATCGCGTGGCGCGGTGGTGAGCTTGGGCATAGGGTCTCCTTTGTGTTGAAAGTCTTTGTGATCAGGCGCCACGGCGGGCTGCGAGATGAGGTTGCAGCCTATGCTCCAGGCTGCGCGAGATCGCTGCCACAAGGGCGGTCAGCCCCCAGTACAGCAATGCGATGGCGGTGAAGATCTCCACTGGCGAGAAGGTGCGGCCGATGATGTTCTGCGCCACGTAGGTGAGTTCCGGTACGGTGATCGCCGACAGGATCGCCGATTCCTTGATCAGCGTGATGGTGAGGTTGGTGGCCGCGGGCAGGATGTAGCCGATCACTTGGGGCACAAGGATCTTGTAAAAGATGGTGAGGTAGCGCATCCCCAGTGCATAGCCTGCCTCTACCTGCCCATGCGGTATCGACTGGATCGCACCTCTTATGATTTCGGCGGAATAGGCGCTGGCATAGGCCGACAGCGCGCCGACCGAGACGATTATCGGCGAAAGCCTGACGCCGAACATCGGCAATGCATAGAACAGCAGGAAAATCTGGATCAGGAACGGAATGTTGCGGAATATCTCGACATAGGCCGAGACGATGACTGCCGGCAGTCTTCCGCCCCGTAGCCTGATCAGCGCCAGCACGGTTCCAAGGGCTAATCCGAGCGGCAACGACACGACGCACATCAGCACCGTATTGCCAAACCCCTTGGCCAGTATCTGCCAATTGTCCGCTATGAGGGAGAAGTCGAAGCTCATGCGCGAGCTCCCCCCGCGCTGCGTTCCAGATGCCTGGTCAGCAGGCTGCAGGAGAACAGCACGATGAAATACAGCACCGCCGCGATGCAGAAGGCCTCGACCGGCCGGTAGGTGGCGTTCATGATATTCTGCGCCGTGCGGGTCAGTTCGACCACGGCAATCACCGACAGGATCGATGACGCCTTCACCAGCATGGTGAACTCGTTGACCATCGGCGGGATGATGGCGCGGAAAAGTTGCGGCAGGATAACCTTGAACCAGGTCACCACCGGCTTCAGGCCTAGCGCCTTGGCCGCTTCATATTGGCCCGCGGGGATGCGCGTCAGCCCGGCGCGCAGGATTTCGGCCACGAAGGCGGCGCTGTTGAAGCTGAGCGCCAGGATGCCCGCCAGCAGCGGCGGCAGGTCGATGCCGACCAAGCCTGGCAGCACATAATAGACGACGAATATCTGGACGATCAGCGGCGTGCCGCGGATGAAGCTGGTGTAGAGCGCACCGATCCAGCGAACGGCACGCCAACGCGACCTGCCGCAGGCGAGCAAGCCGAAGCCGATCACCGTGCCGACGGCAAAGCCCAGCACCGAGACGCCGAGGGTCACGCCGGCACCCATAAGGAATTGCGGCAGGAACCCGAGGGTTCTGGAAAAGTCGAACATCTTTCAACCGGCGGTTTGGCGCCGTCCGGTGCATGTTGCTGGAATCGATTCCGACAGGAGGTCGGCTTCTTCCGCAATGCGCCGGACAATGCGTGGATTCTGCTAGAGAGCTCCTTCCGGCAAATAACCCTCGGCGGGTGTCTTCATCTCGAAGCCGAACCACTTCATCTGCAGCTCTTTCAGCTTGCCGCTGTCCTTGATCTCGCCGATCTTGGCGTTGATGAACTCGCGCAAATCCTTGTCCTCAGGCCGCACGACCCAGGAAAGGTATGAGAATTCGCCGATCGGGCCGACGACCTTGTAGGTGTCGGGCACGTTTTTCATCAGCACGGCCGCCGACGGCGAGGCGATGACGATCGCGTCGACCTGTCCTGAAGCGAGCGCAACGTGGGTTTCCGGGAAAGACGTGAACAGCTTCAACTCGCCAAGGCCGGCGCCACCCTTTGCCTTGAGTTCCTTGTCGTAGGCTTCGATGATCGGCTGCACCGACGAGGCAAGCTGCGTGGCGACGACCATGCCGTTGACGTCCTCCGGCTTCTTGATGCGGTCTTCATTGGCGCGCACGACAATGACATTCTCGAAGGAACCGGTCGGCCGGGTGTAGGCGTATTTCGCCGCCCGCTCGGCATTGATGCCGGTTGACGTCGCCATCAGGTCGAACTTCTTGGCAAGCAGGCCCGGCAGCAATCCCTGGAAAGGCAGGTTGAGCTGTTCGAGCTTCACGCCCAGCTGGCTCACCACATAGTCCAGTATGTCCTTGTTGTAGCCGACGATCTGACCGTCGCGCACGAACTCGAACGGCTCGAAAGCTGCCTCGGTACCGACCACGATGGTGCCGCGCTGCTTGATTTGGTCGATCAGGCCGTCGGCATGCGAGGAGGTCGCGAACGACAGGGAAAACGGCGCGGCGGCGAGCAGAGACAGGACGCGGCGGCGCGAAGCAGAAAAGAACTCACCCATTGTCACCCTCTTTTTTCTTCGGTTTTGCTGTGCTGGTAGGCCCGGCCGCTGTGCTTGAACACGCGGCCGATCATATAGCTCTCGGAATCCTTGATTCCGGGAACATTGGACAATTCGCTGACCAGGAAATCATGCAGGCTTGTCGTCGACGGCAAGGTTAGTTGGATGATGATGTCGAACGGACCGGTCATCGCGTAGACGCTGTCTACGAACGAATATTCCGACAGTTTCCTGGCGACGCTGATGATGTGTTCGCGGTCGACGTCGAGGCCGACGATGGCGGCGATGCCGACATCGCTGCGCAACGGGCGCACGACCGCCTGTATACAGATATCCGGATCTTCGAGGATGCGAGCCATTTTCCGCCGCACCGTCGCCTCGGTCACGCCGATGCGCTTGGCGATGTCGACGCTCGACATGCGCCCGTCGCCTTTCAATTGTGAAAGGACGGCCTGTTCGGTGTCATCGAGATCGCTGGTGCTGACGAAATCCCACATAAAACCTCACATTCATGTCGATTTCCGACGATAGAATGTAAATTTACATAGGAATTCGTCATTTGCAAGCCCGCCGCAAACGAAAACCTGGCCCCGACCGAAGGCTGGCGGGAGGGGCACCGGATATTCGAATGTTGCTGGGATTCGGGAGGAGGCGCGACCCGCCGACAGGTCAGCTCGGCGTCAAACCGGAGGCCGAACGCAAAAGACCGGCCAGAGGCCGGTCTTTCGATAACTCAAAACTTCGGAGAAGCTGCTCTCAGCTCTCCTTGGGCGTCAACACCTGGCGACCGCGATACATGCCGGTCTTCAGGTCGATATGATGCGGGCGGCGCATCTCGCCGGAATTCTTGTCCTCGACATAGGTCGGGGCCTTCAACGCATCGGCCGAACGGCGCATGCCGCGCTTCGACGGAGAGGTTTTTCGTTTCGGTACGGCCATGGATATGCTCCACTACATGGTCAAAACGCCCCAGCTGGCCCTCGTGAAAGGGCCGCGTCAGGGCCGGAATCTGAGAAAGTCGGCTGCCTATACACGCCCCGCGCCGTTTTGGCCAGCGCCGCGGTGAATTTTTTTGAGCTATCGCAGACAGCCGACATATGCGCCGGACCGGCCTGCGCGCCGCTCGATCAGCGCGGCCAGCCGTCTCAGCCCCGGTCCGGGTTTCGCCGGATTGCGCGCGATCGGATTCGGCAAGGTGACGGCAAGCAGCGCCGCCTGGCGACGCGACAATCGTTTTGCCGAAACCCCGAAATGGTGCTGGGCGGCGGCCTCGATGCCATAGATGCCCGGCCCCCATTCGGCGATGTTGAGGTAGATCTCCATGATGCGCCGTTTCGACATCACCATGTCGACATAGACGGCCAGCGGCAGCTCGACCACTTTCCGGACCGAGCCCAGCGGCCGCGACCACAGATAGAGGTTCTTCACGGTCTGCATGGTGATGGTCGAGGCGCCGCGCGTCATCTCGCCGGCTAGCGCGTCGTCGACGACGCCCCTCAACTCGCCAAGGTCGATGCCGCGGTGGAAGCAAAACTGCCCGTCCTCCGACATGATGACCGAATTCGCCAGCGCCGGCGCCACGTCGTCGATCGGGACCCAGCGCCGGTCATAGCCGGAAAACGTCGCCAGATCCTTCAGCATCAGGGTCGACACCGGGTGCACGAACGGCGGCAGATACAGAAACGTCAACACCACTGGTAACAGCGCCAGCACGACTGCGACGGTGATGCCGCGCCGGGCCCAGCGCCGGGGCCAGCGTTTGAGACCGATGCGGTTGCCGCGTTTCGGCCTCACCATGTCCAACCCTTCGGTTTCGTGATCGACGATCGGTTCCGCCAAGCCGCCCAATCCATGCTACTCCCTGCCCCGGCATAATGGCGCTTGGCTTCTTGCGCAACGTCTGAGTGTCGGCTACCGGTCCCGGCCATGACGAAAGACCATCAAATTCCGTTCGAGGCAGCCCTTGTCGCGCGCGCAGGTCCGATCGAGGCGTTGCTCAGGCGGCTCCTCGACGACCGCCCGCTTTCAGGTGAGATCGCGCGGCCGCAACGTCTGATGGCGGCGATGCGCCACGGCGTGCTGAACGGGGGCAAGCGCCTGCGCCCCTTCCTGGTCATCGAAAGTGCCGCGTTGTTTTCCGCGGACGGCGAGGCGGCGCTGCGCGTCGCGGCGGCGCTCGAATGCGTGCATTGCTATTCGCTGATCCATGACGATTTGCCGGCCATGGACGACGACGATTTGCGCCGCGGCCAGCCGACCGTGCACAAGGCCTTCGATGAGGCGACCGCCATCCTCGCCGGCGACGCCTTGCTGGCGCTGGCCTTCGACATCATTGCCGACGAAGCGACCACGCTGCCGGCCGAGCGAAGGGCGGCGCTGGTGCTGGCATTGGCCCGCGCCGCCGGAGCCGGCGGCATGGTTGGCGGCCAGATGCACGACCTCGAGGCCGAGCGTATCAGGCCGGACGAAGCCGGCATCATCCGGCTTCAGGCGATGAAGACCGGCGCCCTGATCCGCTTCGCCTGCGAGGCGGGCGCGATCATTGCCGGCGCGCCATTGGCCGACCGTGAAAGGCTGGCCGAGTTCGGCTCGGCGATCGGGCTTGCCTTTCAACTTGCCGACGACCTGCTCGACCTGACGGCGGACGCGCAGCAGATGGGCAAGGCGACCGGCAAGGATGCAGCCGCCGGCAAGGCGACGCTGGTGGCGCTGCACGGCGCGAACTGGGCGCGGGACCAGCTTCAAGGCCTCGTCGACCAGGCTCATGCCTTGCTTTACCCCTATGGCGAAGACGCCGTGCTTCTGAAGCAAGCGGCGGAATTCGTGGCGACCCGCAACAGCTGACGCTGCTCTTTATGCCGCGCCGTGTAGCCAAGGAGGGTTGGCGAACTGCTCGGCCAGAAAATCCACGAACACGCGGACACGTGGCGACAGGATCCGGCCAGGCGGATAAACGGCGCAGATTGGCGGTCCGTCATGATGATTGTATCCGGTGAGCAGTGCGGCCAGCCTGCCTATCCTGATATCCGGCCCGACCAATATCTCCGACATCCGGATGATGCCGACACCGGCGAGCGCCAGCCGGCGCAGGGCTTCTGTGCTGTTGGCCTCGATGGGGCTGCGGATACGCATGCTTTGCGGGCCATCCGGCCCATCGAATTCCCAGATGTTGAGGCCGCCGCGTGATGTGATGCCAAGGCATGTATGGTGTTGAAGGTCGCCGGGCGTCATCGGTATGCCGTGTTTTTCGAGATACTGAGCTGACGCGCAAATGACACGGTGATTGGGCGCCAGCCGGCGCACCACCAGCCTGGAATCGCTCTGGGCGGCAACGCGCACGGCGACATCCGTTTCCTCAGCCAACAGGTCGACAATCGCATCTGTAAACATCAGCTCGAGCTCAATGGCCGGGAAGCGATCGATGAAAGCCGGTAGCATCGGTACGATCAAACGATGGCCGAAGGCGCTCGGAAGACTGATACGCAGGCGACCGCGCGGTTCTGCGCCGGGTTGAACCGCGATTTCAGCCTCTTTGATGTCGTTCAGGATACGGCGAGCGCTGTCGGCATAGGTGCTGCCTTCCGCCGTCAGGCTGATGCGCCGCGTCGAGCGTTGCAACAAGCGCACGCCGAGGCGGGACTCGAGCCGACCGATGATTTTACTGACGGCCGACGGTGTCATCCGCAGCCGGCGTGCCGCTGCCGAGAAGTCGCCTTCCTCGACAACCGACAGGAACACGCCCATCGCTTCCTGCCGGTCCATCATGCTTATTCCAATTCGTCACAGATGAACCGAAATTATCACCAATTATCGGCGACAGCGATACATAATATGACTCCCTCCTCAGCATACGGAAATGCTGGCGAGGAGGTGCGATGCGTTCAGAACAGCCAAATCTGCGCGATGGCCACGAGCTGCATCGGTGGGCACGTCGCCAGCGCAGCGCCGCAATTGGGCGGTGGTGCCTCCGGATTATCCGCGTGCTCAGTCGGGTGCGGAACAAAGCTGGGGAACCGCTTAAGGCGAAGCGACGGCCGGGCTAGCGCAACCGGCCAATCGGGATGATTTCCGGCGTGGCCGGGCCATATGGCTCGCCCTGCCAGTTGCCGAGCCATTCTTCGACGAGCAGCCCGGTCTTATCCAGCATCTGTGCAAGGCTTTCCTTTGCCGGGAAGGCTATTTTCGACTCGGCGCTGAGCACCCGCCCACTGGCGGGGATTTCATAATGGGTCGAGTAGGTGACGACACCGGTAGCGGGATCGCGCCGGGAATCGTTCCACGCTCTTACCGTGCCTAATCCGGGATGCCTCAATTCCCGTTCGGATTTTTCCGGCGTCCACTCGAGCCATTCCTCCGTCGCTGGATTTCGCGTGTCGAAGATAAAGCGCCCGTCGGGAGCCAGATGTGCCGCGATCGTGGCAAGCACCGCCTCTCGATCTTCCGGCGTCAAAAACACCTGGAAGGCGTGCCCGGTCAAAAGCACCAGATCGAAGCGTCGTCCGAGCCGGACGTCGCGCGCATCGGCCTCGACCCAGTCGACCCTCTGGCCGCCAGCTCTGCGGCGCGCGATGTCGAGCATCGCCGGCGCGGGATCTACGCCGGTCACGCTACGCCGGTCGGCGAGCGCGGCGGCCAACTGCCCGGTGCCGCAGCCGAGGTCGAGAACCGACCCGGCACCCTTGGCAAACCCGACGCAATAGTCGAAGTCGACGCCGCCTTCGTTCTCGATGTCGTAGAACTGGACAAGGTCGGGATCGCTGTAGAGACGGTCGGTCATGGTGGTCATATAGCTGGGTGGTCCTGGCCTATAGCTGGAACGTCGCTTTTATGCGCCTGGCGCATTCCAGCGGCGTCAGCATGCTGGTGTCGATTTCGAGATCGTAGCCGATATTCTTGTGCACGCGGTCATATTGCCAGCGCGCCAGCCCCGGCAAGCGGTCGGCCCGCTGGATTTCGCGAGCCTCGAGAACGTCGAGCGGAGCGAACACGCCGACCAGGTGAAGAGCGAACTTCGACAGCAGTTCTAGATATTCCGGCATTTTGCCGTTGCAGAGCACATCATCGACGATGAGGTTGTTGCCTTGTGCCGCCATCGCGGCGATTGCGTGCCGCATGCCTCGCAAGGTTTGCTCGCCGACCGGCCCGGTTTTGATGACGACCTGCGGCTTGCCGTCTTCCTCGACCGTTTCGTAGGAGAAGCCGTCGGCATGATTCTGGAGGGCCTCGGGCAGCATCTCGACGAACGCGTCCATCTGAACATGCAGAAAGGGTTCGGTGGTCATCGTCTGCAACGCCTTGGCGATCGAACTTTTGCCGGCGCTGCCGACGCCGTTGAGAAGCACGATCTTGGCGGTCATGTTCCAGCACTTTCAGGTGACGGCGAAGCGCAGACTTTACCGATTCCGCACCACAATGCATGCACCGCCGACGCTTTGCAGTTTCTGGCAGATGTTGTCGGCCTTGGCTTTGGAGTCGGCGCCGATCCGGACCGCATAGATGCCACGCCTGCCGATCGGCGAGCGCACCCGGCTGACCACCGGATCATGGCCCTTGAGCAAGGCCGGAAACCGGCGCTTTACACCGTTCCATTGACTGAGCGCCGCGGCGCGGCGGAAGTTGCCAGCCACCTGCACGCCCCATGGCTTGACGTTGATCGACGCCATGGCCACGGTTCTGGACTTGATGACCGGCAGCCTGCGGCAGGCGACCGCGAAGCTCGATTTCTTGTCGAGCGGCCGGATGATGCCGGCATAGGCGGTGTCGGTAAACCTGTCGGCCGGCTCGCCCATAATGTCCAGAACGTAGTTTTCGGTCTCCATCGGCAGGAAGCCACCGGAACTCAGCCAGCGCGACACCCGGGTTTCGCCTGCATTGTAGGCAGCGGCGGCCAGGCCCAGATTGCCGAAGCCGGTTTTCATTTCGGCGAGATATTTTGCCGAGGCCGGGATGGCCTGCTCGATATCGAAGGAATTGGCGAGACCGCGTATCTTGGCTGTGCCCGGCATGAACTGGGCAATGCCTTCGGCGCCGACCGGGCTGACCGCATTGGGATCGAAGCGGCTTTCCTTCCAGATCAGCCGGGCAAAGAAATCTTTGGGCAGGCCGTTCTGGTCTGCATGGACCTCTATCAGGTTGCAAACCCGGTCGAGCAGCCGCTGTTTGGCGGGGCGCGGCGGATCGGCCTTGGCGGCTGTCGGCCAGCCCAGCGCGCCAAACAAGCCCAGCCCAATGAGCAAGACCAGCGTCGCCCAGGGGAGGTGCATCGACCTACTCCGCCGCGGCCTTGCCAACTCGCCCAAACCGCTGCTCGATATAATCGGCGACCATTTTCTCAAAGTCGGCGGCGATCGAAGGACCGCGCAGCGTCGCCGCCTTCCTGCCGTCGACGAACACCGGCGCCGTCGGTGTCTCGCCGGTGCCAGGCAGCGAAATGCCGATATCGGCATGCTTGGATTCACCCGGACCGTTGACGATACAGCCCATCACCGCCACCTTGAGGTTTTCGACGCCGGGATATTTTTCACGCCACACCGGCATGTTCTTGCGCAGATCCGCCTGGATATTCTGGGCGAGTTCCTGGAACACCGTAGAGGTCGTGCGGCCGCAGCCGGGGCAGGCGGCGACGATCGGCACGAACTGCCGGAACCCCATGGTCTGCAGCAGCTCTTGCGATACCTGCACCTCACGGGTGCGGTCGCCATTCGGCTCCGGCGTCAGCGAGATGCGGATCGTGTCCCCAATGCCTTGCTGGAGAAGGATGCCCATCGCCGCGGACGAGGCGACGATGCCTTTCGACCCCATACCGGCCTCGGTGAGGCCAAGATGCAGCGCGTGGTTGGAGCGGGTGGCAAGCTCGGTGTAGACCGCAATCAGGTCCTGCACGCCGCTGACCTTGGCCGACAGGATGATTTTCTCACGGCCAAGGCCGATCTCCTCGGCCATTTCGGCCGAAAGGATCGCCGACTGCACGATCGCCTCGCGCGTCACTTCCTGCGCGGTCAGCGGAAAGCCCCGACCCTGGTTGGCGTCCATCAGCCGGGTCAGAAGCTCCTGGTCGAGCGACCCCCAGTTCACGCCGATGCGCACCGGTTTGTCGTAGCGGATCGCCATCTCGACGATATCAGTGAACTGCCGGTCTTTCTTGTCCTTGAAGCCGACATTGCCGGGATTGATGCGGTATTTCGCCAGCGCCTCGGCGCAAGCCGGATGGTCGGCGAGCAGCTTGTGGCCGATATAGTGGAAATCGCCGACCAGCGGCACATTGATGCCGAGCCGTTCGAGTCGCTCGCGGATGGCGGGCACGGCGGCAGCACTCTCGTCGCGGTCGACGGTGATGCGCACGATCTCGGAGCCGGCGCGATGCAGCGCCGCAACTTGAGCGACTGTCTGGTCGACATCGGCGGTGTCGGTGTTGGTCATCGACTGAACGACGACAGGCGAACCTGCGCCGACCATCACGCCGCCGACATCGACACCGACAGACGTGCGGCGCGGGAAGGGTGAGGAAAAATATCCGGTCATGGCCGGTGCCTTTTATCTAGAAGGTCCGGGCATGAGGTGGAGGAGCAAAGATGGCTTGTCAATGGCGACAGGCAGGCAGACCTAGCAAAACCATAACGAAAGACAGCAGCACCATCTCCGATATCGCCGGCGACCGGAGCCATAATACGCGAAATGTAAAATAAAACCTCTATCCGGCGGCATGGCTGCCACCGGAAAGATGGTTGCGCGCCGAAGCGGCGCGGCTATTCCAGGAAGAGGGTCAGTGCGTGGTCGGTTTCGCTTTCAGTTTTTCAATCTCGTCCTTGAGTGCCAGCTTGCGCCGCTTGAGATTCACGATTTCGAGGTCATCCACTGATGGATGATTCATCGCGTCATCGATTTCGCGTTCGATGTCGCCGTGTTTCCGCTGCAACTCATCAAGATGGGATGCAAGAGACATGATTGGTTCTCCCTTTCATGGTTTCCTCGATTGCAGCCGTCAAGGGGCGTCCACCGCAGGTTCGCTTCTGTGACGGCATAATGACAGTGTGCCACCATCGGGCACCGATGTCGAATGCTGCGTGGTAGCATTCCACGACAATACGAAATGTGATATTGGCTGCGCGCCGGAGCAAGATGCCTCCGGCCTCGCCCAATCAGGCCCATTTTTGGGCGCCGCAGACGTGCAGACGGTAGGTAATGTCCGAACAGGAACAGGCTGATATCCGCCTCGAATATTCTCGGCTGAAGCAGGAGCACGCCGATTTCGACGCGGCCATCAACGCGATGATCGCCATGAACTGCGACCCTCTGCAGATCCAGCGAATGAAGAAGAAGAAGCTTTTCCTGAAAGACCGGCTGATGGCTCTCGAAGACCGGATCATTCCCGATATCATTGCCTGAGCAAATCCACTTACCGTCTCAGCAACCCTGCTCATCCCGCGATCGAAAGCCTTGCGGCGCGTTCGCGCAGCAGGGCAATCAGATCGGCGGTTTTTCCCTCGGAAGTGTCTATCGGGACCACCAGGCATATCGTCGCCTCGACTTTGCCGGGCACCGAAAAGACCGGCGCGGCAAGGCATTTAGTATAGGCGTCGACAAGGCCTGAGGTCACGCAGTAGCCGGCAGCCCCGGCCAGGGCAATATCGGCGATGAAGTCGTCGAGCAGCAATCTGCGGCCGTCCGGCAGGACGAGATCGTCCTCGGACACCATGCCTTCGATCACGGCCCTTTCGAAACCGGCGAGAAGCAACCGCCCGGAAGCGGTCCAGGGAAGCGGGATCTGCAGACCTGTGGCCGAGCTGATCCGGAACGGCCTGGTGCCCGGACTTGAATGGACGATTGTGTAACGTCCGCTTTGCAGCATGCACAATTCGGAGGTCTCGCCTGTCTCGCGCGACAGATTGTCGACCTCCTGACGCCCTCTCCTGAGCAGGTCGTTGCCGCGCACATAGTCCATTCCGTAGAGATAAAGCTTTTTTCCGAAATAGACGCGATTGCCGTCGCCGGCCATTTCCAGCAGGCCAGCATCTACCAGCGAGCGCACAAGCGCATAGGTCGTCGAGCGAGGCGCATTCACGCCCTTGGCGAGATCGCCAATTCCGATCGCACGCTGGGTCGCGTGAAGAAACTCCAGGATCTGGAGCACCCGGTTGAGACCCTTCTCACGAGAGCCCGAAGCCCTGTCTTCGTCCAGCCCGGCGTCCAGCCGAACTGCCAAGGCATTGCCATCTTGCATTACCGGCTCCTGATGTTAGTATCTGTCTTGTATAGAGTACACGCGTCTCTTGTAAGGGACAATCACGTTCATTGCAACGAGGCATGTTGCTCGTCCAAAGGGGAACACAACACGAAGGAGGTCGCCGTGAACGACACATCCAAAAGACGTGAATTTCTGAAATTGGGAATGGCCGGGCTTGCAACGGCCGGAGTGGTGGGCGCAG
The DNA here is from genome assembly GCF_040319125.1 of Mesorhizobium sp. M0938. NCBI lineage: Bacteria > Pseudomonadati > Pseudomonadota > Alphaproteobacteria > Hyphomicrobiales > Phyllobacteriaceae > Mesorhizobium > Mesorhizobium sp. M0938. Next base: position 123,478 of record NZ_JAMYNS010000002.1, read on the forward strand.
CAGCAACGGTCGATGTTCAGAAGGCGGCGGCGCAGGCGGCGCCCGACAGCCTGCTGCGTACTGTTCTCGATCGCGGCAAGCTGATCGTCGGCACCGGCAGCACCAACGCGCCCTGGCACTTCGAGAATGATGCCGGCGAACTCGTCGGCATGGACATCACCATGGGCCGGATTCTTGCCAAGGGACTTTTCGACGACCCGACCATGGTCGATTTCGTCATGCAGGATCCTTCACAACGCATTCCGAATGTGACCACCAACAAGGTCGACATCTCGATCCAGTTCATGACCATGACCGCCCAGCGCTCGCAGCTGATCAACTTCTCGCGGCCCTATTACGTCGAAGGCATCGCTCTGCTGACCCTTCCGACCGCCGAGAACAAGACCTTCGACAAGCTGCTTGCCGGCGGTTCGGCAACGCGTATTTCCATCCTGCAGAATGTCGATGCCGAGGCAAATGTGCATATTGTCCTGCCGGAGTCGCAGGTGATGCAGATAGACACCCAGGCCAACGTGCTGCAGGCACTGGAGTCGAAGCGCGTCGACGCCGCCGCCGTCGATCTCTCCACGGTGCGCTGGCTCGCCTCACGCAATCCTGACCGCTACTTCGATGCCGGCAAAAGCTGGTTCAGCATGCTTTACGGCGCAGCGCTGAGGCAAGGCGATCTCGACTGGCTGACCTTTGTCAACGCATCCTTCGCGACTGCAATGTTCGGTCATGAAACGGCGCTCTACGACGCGGCGTTCAAGGACTATTTCGGGCTGGAGCCGCCGGCCCGGCATCCCGGTTTTCCGGTCATCTGATGCAGCTGGCGGAAGGGCAGCAATCGGCGCCCTTCCGCCTCCTTCTCCTCGACGGCCCTCCGCACTGAGGCAGACGCATGGGCTACGCCCTCAATTTCAACCTGATCTGGCGGCATTTCGACAAGCTGTGGGGCGGCCTGCTGCTCAGTCTCGAGCTCGCCGTGATCTCCATAGCGATCGGCATCGTCATCGGGCTGCTTCTGGCCGTCTGGTACGTTTCGGCCGGACGGCTGGTCCGGACCGGCATCGCGGCCTATGTCGAATTCATCCGCAACGTGCCGCTGATCCTGCTCGTCTACCTGGTCTTCTATGGCCTGCCGACCGTGGTCGATATCGCCTACAGCGCGCAGACCTCGTTCGTCGCGACGCTGTCGCTTTATAGCGGCGCCTATCTGGTCGAGGTGTTTCGTTCGGGGCTCGAAGCCGTGCCGCGCGGACAGCTCGACGCCGGCAAGGCGATCGGTCTGACGCCCTGGCAGCGGCTGCTCCATGTGCGTCTGCCGACGATGCTGCGGATAACGCTGCCCGCGCTTTCCAACACCTTCTTATCCCTCTTCAAGGACACGTCCGTCGCCTCGGTCATTTCAGTGCCCGAACTCACCTACGGCGCCCAATGGATCAACTTCAACACGTTCCGGATCGTGGAGGTCTACCTTGTGGTGACAGCGATGTACCTCTTGACGGGCTACGCGCTTCTCTATGCGCTTCGGCTTGTCGAGCGCCGGTTCAGGGCGGCGCACTAACATGCTTGGCCAGATCGCCTATGCCTTGCCCTTCCTGGCTCAAGGTTTTGCCGTGACTTTGTGGGTGTCGCTGCTGGTCGTGGCGTTGTCGCTCGTCGCCGGTGTGATGATGGGCGTCGGCCTTGTCTACGGCCCCGCGCCGCTGCGCTGGGGGGTGCGCATTTTCAGCGACACCATACGCGGCATTCCGATCCTGGTGCTCATCTTCTTCGTCTATTACGGCCTGCCTGCCGTCGGCATCCATCTGGAATCCTTCTGGGCAGCCGTGCTGGCGCTCACTCTGTTCAAGACCGCGCAGGTCATCGAATATCTGCGCGGCGCGGTCGGTTCCATACCGAAAGGGCAGTCCGAAGCGGCAATGGCAATCGGGCTGACCTTTCGCCAGCGACTGGCCTACGTCATCTTCCCGCAAGCGTTCAGGCGCTTCCTGCCGCCATGGATCAATGGCGTCACCGATGCGGTAAAGGGCAGCGCGCTGGTCTCGCTGCTGGGCATCACCGACCTGATGCACGCCATCAACCAGGTCATCGGCCGCACCTACGAGGCGATGCCGCTCTACATCCTCGGCGCGGTCATCTACTTCGCCGTCAATTACGCCCTCTCCCTGGCCAGCCGACGGTTGGAGCGGCGTTTCTCCTTCATCCGGGAATAGCAAGATGTCCATCGCCCCGCCCGCCAATCCGGCGCTTCTCGATATCCGCGACGTTTCCAAATCCTTTGGATCCGTCGAGGTCCTGCGCTCCGTCAGTCTGCAAGTGACCCGAGGCGAAGTGGTGACTGTCATCGGGCCTTCCGGCAGCGGCAAGACCACGCTGCTGCGCTGCGTCAACTTCCTGGAGAGCTACGATAGCGGCTCGATCCGCATCGACGGCAAGGAGGTTGGCTACCGCGAGGCCGGAGCACGCCAGCGCCGCAGCGAGCGCGACCTTGCGGCGATGCGCGCCGAGACCGGCATGGTGTTCCAGAGTTTCAATCTGTTCCCGCATCTGACGGCGGCCGGCAACATCATGCTCGGCCTGCGCAAGGTGCGCGGCAAGAGCAGCGCCGAGGCCCGTGCCATTGCCGAGCACTGGCTGGGCCGGGTCGGCCTTGCACACAAGGCCGACAGCCTGCCGGCCGAGCTTTCCGGCGGCCAGCAGCAGCGCGTCGGCATCGCCCGCGCGGTGGCGATGGAGCCAAAAATCCTGCTTCTCGACGAAATAACCTCCGCGCTCGATCCGGAGCTCGTCGGCGAAGTGCTCGAGGTGGTGCGCAGCCTGGCCGAGGACGGCATGACCATGGTGATGGTCACGCACGAGATGGCCTTTGCGCGCGACGCTTCGAGCCGCATCGTCTTCATGGCGGATGGTGGCGTCAGCGCCGCGGGCCCGCCTGCCGAGATCCTGGGCGCCGAGATCGATAATGAACGCCTTCGCAGCTTTCTGGCGCGGTTCCGCGCCTCGCATTTCTGACATCGGACGGCGAAAGCTGTCGCAAGGAGCCTTTTATGACGCCTTACATCCGGCTCGCCGAATTGGGCCTGACGCTGCCCGAGCCGCCGACGCCGATTGCCAATTTCGTAACCCACGCCGAAAGCGGACGGCTGATCTTCCTTTCCGGCCAGGGTCCATTGCGCGCCGATGGCACGCTTTGCACCGGCAAGGTAGGCGAGGACGTCACGGTGGAGGAGGCCTATAAGCATGCCCGTCTCACCGGCTTGAACCTGCTTGCCGTCATGCATGCCGCAGCGGGCGACCTCGGCCGCATCGTGCGTGTCGTCAAGCTGCTTGGCTTCGTCAACGCGATCCCGACCTTCAGCGATCACCCGAAGGTAGTGAACGGCTGTTCCGATCTTTTCGCCGCTGTCTTTGAAAGCATCGGCGGACACGCACGTTCGGCGATCGGTGTCGGCTCTTTGCCGGGAAACATCACAGTTGAAATCGAGGCGATCGTCGAGATCGCCGCCTGACGTCCATCAATGGGATTTGCAAAGATGAAAACCTATTCCGGAAACGGCGCCAACACGACCATTCGCCAACGACTTGGCCTTCGCCCGATCATCAACGTTTCCGGCACGATGACGGCGCTCGGCGCCTCGATCGTCGTCCCGGAGGCGATCGCCGCGATGTCGGAGATCGCTTCGCAGTGGGTCGAGATGGACGATCTGCAACGCGCCGCAAGCACGGTCGTCGCGCGCCTCACAGGGGGCGAGGCCGGCTTCATCACGGCTTGCTGCGCCAGCGGCATCACCATGGCGATCGCTGGCACGATGACCGGCACCAACCTTCTCGCAATCGAGCGGCTGCCGGATGACACCGAGGGCCTCAAGTCGGAGGTCATCGTCCAACTCGGCCATATCGTTAATTACGGCGCGCCGATCGACCAGTCGATCCGGTTGGCCGGGGCAAAGACAATACCGGCCGGCACGGTCAGCGTGACGCAGGACTATCATGTACGCGAGGCGATCCGCGACCGCACCGCTGCAGGCCTCTATGTCGTTGCGCATCACACGGTGCAATATGGCATGCTCTCGCTCGAGGAATTCTGCGAGATCTGCCACGCCAAGGGCGTCCCGGTGATCGTCGACGCGGCTTCCGAGTACGACCTGCGCGGCTTTCTCGCCCGAGGCGCCGACATCGTCGTCTATAGCGGGCACAAGTTTCTCAGCGGACCGACAAGCGGCATCGTAACCGGGCGCAAGGATCTGGTGCGGGCCGCCTATCTCCAGAATCGTGGCGTTGCGCGGGCGATGAAGGTCGGCAAGGAAAGCATCGCCGGCACCATGGCCGCGCTGGAGGCCTGGGAGCGGCGCGACCATGCCGGCATCCGCAAGCGGGAGGAAGCGGCTTTGCATCTGTGGGAGGACGCATTGCAGAGCCTGCCCGGCATCGCCGCGCATATCATTCCCGACCCGACCGCCAATCCGCTCGACCGCATGCAGGTGTTTGTTACGCCTGAAAGCAGGTTCACCGCTGCCGGCCTTGCTTCGGCGCTGGCGGCAGGCTCGCCTCCTATTATCGTGCGCAACCACGAGGTCGAGCGCGGTCACTTCTTCCTGGACCCATGCAACCTCCACCCCGGCGAGGCGGAGATTGTCGCCGAACGCCTGCGGGCGGTGTTGAGCGCAGCTGAACGCCCTGAGGATGCGATGAAGCAGGCTCGCAAGGACTCCGCCGGCGCCTTGCGCTGGCCTGATTAGGTAACGTTGACGCCACCCGTTCAAATGCTGCGCAGGGGCATCGCATCCTTGCCGTCGATCCCGAATTCCGCTAATGCGCGCCTTTGCCGCCGGGAGCAGAAGCTTGGACGATCAACGCGCCGACGTCGCCATCATCATGGGCAGCCAGTCCGACTGGGCGACGATGCGCCACGCCGCCGAGACGCTGGAGGCATTGGGCATCCCGCACAAGCGGCTGATCGTCTCGGCCCATCGCACCCCCGACCGGCTCTATGACTTTGCCAAGGGCGCCAAGGCGGCTGGTTTTCGGGTGATCATCGCCGGCGCCGGCGGTGCGGCGCACCTGCCCGGCATGACGGCGGCGATGACGCCGCTCCCCGTTTTTGGCGTGCCGGTGGAATCGAAGGCGCTTTCCGGGCAGGACTCGCTGCTCTCCATCGTCCAGATGCCGGCCGGCATTCCGGTCGGCACGCTGGCCATCGGCAAGGCGGGCGCCACCAATGCCGCCCTTCTGGCTGCGGCCGTGCTGGCGCTGACCGACGAAAAGCTCGCTGCCCGGCTCGATGCCTGGCGCGCCGCCCAGACCGCCAAGGTCGCCGCCGAGCCGACGGACGCGCCATGAGCCTGCCCACCGGATCGACCATCGGCATCATTGGCGGCGGCCAGCTCGGCCGCATGCTGGCCATATCAGCGGCCCGCCTCGGCTACCGCACGGTCGTGCTGGAACCGCAGCTGGATTGCCCGGCAGCACAGGTCGCCAACCGGCAGATCGCCGCTGCCTACGACGACACGGCCGCGCTCGCCGAACTGGCAGCAGTCAGCGCCGTCGTCACTTACGAGTTCGAGAACGTTCCGGTCGTGGCCGCCAGCGCGCTTGCCGTCACGGTCCCGGTCTATCCGCCGGCACGCGCACTGGAAGTGGCGCAGGACCGGGTGGCGGAAAAGAAATTCCTCAACGGCATCGGCATTCCCACTGCGGATTTCTGTCCCGTCGACAATGACGACGAATTGACGGCGGCGCTGAAAAAGTTCGACGGCAGCGGCATATTGAAGACGCGACGCATGGGCTACGATGGCAAGGGCCAGCGTGTCTTCCGCAACATGGAAACGGGCGGCTTTGCCGGCACCTGCGAGGCGATGGGCAACGTGCCGTTGATCCTCGAATCCTTCGTCGCCTTCGAACGCGAGATTTCGGTGATCGCGGCGCGCGGCATAGACGGTTCGCTCGCCGCCTACGACCCGGCAGAAAACGTCCACCGCGACGGCATCCTGCATAGCTCGACCTTGCCGGCCAGGATAGGGTCCGAAACCGCCGCCGCAGCCCAGGCGGCAGCAGCAGAGATACTTGCCGCGCTCGACTATGTCGGCGTCATCGGCGTCGAGTTCTTTGTCCTTGCCGACGGCGCACTGCTGGCCAATGAGATCGCGCCGCGCGTTCACAATTCCGGCCACTGGACGGAAGCCGCCTGCATCGTCTCGCAGTTCGAGCAGCATATTCGTGCTGTCGCCGGCCTGCCCTTGGGAAATCCCGGTCGCCATTTCGACTGCGTCATGGAAAACCTGATCGGCGACGACGTCTTGCGCGTCGCAGCCCTGCTCGCCGAGCCCGATCTGATGCTGCATCTCTACGGCAAGGCCGAGGCGCGGCCCGGTCGCAAAATGGGTCATTTTACGCGGATGACCCGTCACCGTTGAGGCTATTGGGCAGCGCCGCTCTATTGCCGTCGATAGAGCGGAAACTCAAAATCCGCCGTACTCGCTTCATCCATTAAGCATGCTGCGGTTGACACGGGTAAGGCTCCTCGTTTATGAGCCTCGCACAAGTTGAGAGGCGCGCTTTCCGAGCGCGCCTTAATAATTCGGCCCAAGCGGGCCCAGACCGACGGGCAAGACCATGAAGATCAAGAATTCGCTCAAGGCGCTCAAGGCGCGTCACCGCGACAACCAGCTGGTTCGCCGCAAGGGCCGCGTGTACATCATCAACAAGACCGCTCCGCGCTACAAGGCGCGCCAGGGCTGAGTCTTTTCGCGTGGAGGCCTGCCTCCACGCTTGCATGATGTAATTGCTGGCCTTCCGGCCCTCTCACGCTAAATTCAGTTTGACGATCCGCTGTCCGGGGTTAGATTCCCGGTCATGCGGATTCGTTTTGCATTCTTCGCGGCGCTTTTTCTTTTCGGTTTCGCCCCGCTTCCGGCTCGAGCGGACGACCCGGTCGCGCCTCCAGTTGCCACGACCAGAGAGGCAAGGCTCGACCAGCTGTTTGTCGACCTGAAGCGCGAGCGCAACGAAAGAGCCGCAGAGCGCATCGCCGCGCGCATCTCGAACGAATGGGTGCAATCCGGCAGCGCCTCGATCGACCTGATGATGCAATGGTCGCAAAAGGCGATCGAGGACAAGAAGTTCGACGTGGCGCTCGACTTCCTCGACCAGGTAGTGACCTTGCAACCGGACTATGCGGAAGGCTGGAACCGGCGCGCTACCGTACATTTCATGATGAATAATTTTGGGAAATCGATGGCGGACATCGACCGCACGCTGCAGCTCGAGCCGCGCCATTTCGGCGCGCTGTCCGGCCTGGCACAGATCATGGCCGTAACCGGCCACAAGGAATCGGCGCTGGAAGCCTGGCAACGCGTGCTTGGCATCTATCCGATGCTGCGCAGCGCCCAGGATCAGGTCGGCACGCTTTCGGAAGAACTTGCCGGCGAGGGGATTTGATACCGGGGGGCCGGTGTCCTTGGATCGCGACGGCCCCAATTTCGACATCGCTGTCGTTCTTGCGTGGTCATAGCCATAACCACCGCGTCGGCACTGCTTGTCGGTGAGCGCGCCGTGTGGTTTCCTGTCCAGATTGGAGAGGTCAGGCTATCATGATTGCAGCTTACATCGATGAATTCATAATGTTTTGCGCCGGTCTATGGATGACGGGCGTCGGCTACGGGTTCCTCCAGATGCCAAACCAACCCCAAACCGGACAACAGACCTGGCTGACACGCCTTCCCAGCCATTTCAAATGGATGGGGCCGCTCCTGCTGATAATCGCGGTCGTGCTCGCCGTCGCCTCACCGTCTTGATTCGGTCGCGGGCCGGCAAGCCGCTGCGCTCATCGAGGCGAGGCTTCAGATTGGTTAGTTGCCCGCGAGCGGCCTAAAGCCTGTCGCGTTCAAGAGACCTGCGCAGCTTCAGAGCAATTCCAGGAAAAGTGCGTAGCGGTTTTCCGTTCGGAATTGCGTAAAAACAAATACTTAGAGCGGGTCAGCGATTCTATCAAAAGCTGAACCGCTCTAGATTTAGCGTCTGGCCTGGGCGTCCGAACCGACATAGGCGATGCGCAGCATGTTGGTGGAACCGGGCGTCCTCAGCGGCACGCCGGCGGTGATGATGACACGGTCGCCCGGCTTGCCGAACCCTTCGTCCAAGGCGATGCGGCAAGCGCGGTCGACCATGTCGTCGAGGTCAATGGCATCGGGCGAGACGACGCAATGCGTGCCCCACAAAAGCGACAGCCGCCGCGCCGTGTTGACGATCGGCGACAGCGCGACGATCGGCACCTGCGGCCGCTCGCGCGCAGCGCGCAACCCGGTCGTGCCCGACGCCGTATAGCTGATGATCGCCGACAGTTTCAGCGTCTCGGCGATTTCGCGGGCGGCAAGCGAGATTGCGTCTGCGCCGGTCGCCTCCGGCTCCGAGCGCTGCGCATTGATGATGCCGGCATAGGTTGGGTCGGTTTCGACCTTGCTAGCGATGCGGTTCATCATCGCAACCGCCTCGACCGGGTAGGCGCCGGCAGCGGATTCGGCAGAGAGCATGATGGCGTCGGCGCCTTCGAACACCGCGATCGAGACGTCAGACACCTCGGCGCGGGTCGGCACCGGCGCGGCGATCATCGATTCCAGCATCTGCGTGGCGATCACCACCGGCTTGCCGGCGCGGCGCGCGGCGCGGGTGATCTGCTTCTGGATGCCGGGCACGGCTTCGAGCGGCATTTCGACGCCGAGATCGCCGCGAGCGACCATCAGCGCATCCGAAAGTTCGATGATCTCGGCCAGCCGGGCGACAGCTTGCGGCTTTTCGATCTTGGCCATGATGAGCGCCCGGCCCCGCGCGATCTTGCGCGCTTCCGCCAGATCCTCCGGCCGCTGCACAAACGACAGCGCCACCCAGTCGACGCCGGTGGCCAGCACCGCATCGAGGTCCCTGCGGTCCTTTTCGGTCAGCGCGCCGACTGGCAGGTCGGTGTCGGGCAGGCTGACGCCCTTCTTGTCGGAGATGCCGGTGCCTGCGACGACCGTGCAGACAATCGCCTTGCCGTCGCTCTTCACCGCCTTCAGTTCGAGCTTGCCGTCATCAATCAAAAGCCGGTGGCCAGCCTCGACCGATCTCAGGATTTCGGGGTGCGGCAGATAGACCCTGGTCGAATTGCCGGGCTCGGGATTGTCGTCGAGCGTGAACGTCTGGCCGAGGGTCAGCGCCTCCTTGCCGTTGGCGAATTTGCCGACCCTAAGCTTGGGCCCCTGCAGGTCGGCAAGGATGCCGATCGGCCGGCCGACCGCTTTCTCGACGGTGCGGATGCGGCCGACAAGTGTGCGCATCAATTCATGATCGGTGTGGCTCATATTGATGCGAAACACGTCGGCGCCGGCTTCGAAGAGCTTCTTCAGCATGTCCTCGGAGGAAGAGGCCGGACCGATGGTGGCGAGTATCTTGACCTTGCGGCTGCGTCTCATTGACTGTTTGTTCCCGGGGCGGCTGGAGCGCCCCCCGTTGCGGGGTCATCGGTCAGCTGGACCATCCAGCTCGCCTGCTCGCCCGTGTCATATTCCTGGAATCCGGCGCGCTGGAAGCCCCGGGCGACGCAATCGGCAACGCCGGCGATCTTGAACTCTTTTTCGGCCACGCACATGTTGATCGGGCCATCCCAGCGTCCGCCGCGCTCGGCGTCTTCTGCATAAAGATAGTAAAACCTTGATGACAGCGGCCCTTCGATCAACGTCTTGCAACTCGATCCCTCGATATGCCACCAGCCTTCGGTGATCCAGCCGGCCTTGGCGCGATAGCCGATGCCAACGCCGACCAGGTTCTGCGTGGCGTTGCAGACACGGAAATCGGCGCGCGCGGGCGAGGCAGCAACCAGCGCGGCGAGCCCCACGGCAAGGGTCAGGAGCGGCATGGCGAACGCGTAGCGCGCGCGCGGCCTGCCGGCGGAACCCATCCTGAAACCCCTGAAGAACGACATTTGCATCTCTCAACGCCCCTTTTCGGAAAAGTCCGGACGCATGTCAACGCGCCCTTTTGCCCAATTCCAATCGATTTAGGAAGGCTCCCGCGCGCGGTCTTCCGCCTTCTGCCAGATTTCTGCAGAAACCGTGGCCAAACGACGGCATTGCGCACGCGTCCTCTTCGTGGGAATGACGATACCACCCTCCCCGGAAGCCAGCGAACAGACCATTTCCCGCCCATGACCCGATCCACAGTTTTCGCGCCTTTCGACATCGTCGAAGGCGACCGCAAGCGAGGCATCGTGCTTCTGGCCGATCACGCCCGTCGCGATCTGCCGGAGGACTACGGCAGCCTCGGCCTGCCGGCGGCGGAATTCGACCGCCATATCGCCTACGACATCGGTGTCGAGACGGTGACGCGCGAACTGGCGGCTTTGCTCGGCGTGCCGGCGGTGCTCGCCAACTTTTCGCGGCTTCTGATCGATCCCAATCGTGGCGAGGACGATCCGACGCTGATCCGCCAACTCTATGACGGAACCGTCATTTCGGGAAATTATCCGCTTACCCCAGAAGAACGCGAAAGGCGGCTCGACCGCTTCTACCGGCCCTATCACGACGCGGTCGGCGCCATGGTCGCCTCGGTGGCGCAGGCTTCCGCAAATGCGCCTTTCATCTTGTCGGTACATTCCTTCACCCCGTTCATGCAGGGATTCGCGCGCCCGTGGCATGTCGGTATTTTGTGGGATCGCGACGACCGGGTGGCGCGACCGCTGATCGACATGCTCGCCGCCGACAAAAGCCTCGTCGTTGGCGACAACGAGCCCTACGACGGCGCATTGCGCGGCGACACCATGTTCAGGCATGCCATCGTCAACGGCTTTGCTCATGCGCTGATAGAGATCCGCCAGGATCTGATCGCCGATCGGAAGAACGCGGCCGCCTGGGCCGAACGGCTGGCGCCGATCGTTGACGCGATCAACCGCCGTCCCGATATACATCAGATCAAACGATTCGGCTCGCGCACCGGGCCGCTGTAAGGAGGCCCGAGGAGGCCAAGAAGACATGACCGAACTCAGCGACGCGCAAAAACGCGATTTCGAAGCCGCCGCTTTCCGACGGCTGGTCGCGCATCTGCGCGAACGCACGGACGTGCAGAACATCGACCTGATGAACCTCGCCGGTTTCTGCCGCAACTGTCTGTCCAACTGGTATCGCGACGCCGCCGAGGCCGAGGGTGTCGACCTCAGCAAAGACCGGTCGCGCGAGATCATCTACGGCATGCCCTATGCCGAATGGCAGGCGCTTAACCAGACCGACGCCTCCGACGCCAAGAAGGCGGAGTTCGAGGCAAGGCGCCCTGGGGATCACTGATTTCCCCCCACTCTGACGAACAGGAGAGGCGTCTCAGCAAATCTCTCCAACATGGGAAAACCCGTCACGAACGGGGCTGGTCCTATTTCGCTTTTTGGTCCAAGCACTTCCCGGAGAGCGGCGCTTGACTGACGATTGAATCGATCTAATTTGCCGCTCGAAGCCATTTTCAGACCGGATTCTACGCGATGGACGCGGAAAAAATCATGCAGACCGCCATTCGTGGACGATGGGCCGTGGCAGCCATCTTCCTCGCCAACGGCTTCCTGACCGGGAGTTGGGCGCCGCAGATCCCGGTGTTTCTGACCCGGCTCGACATCAGCAAATTTACGCTCGGCCTGCTGATCCTTTTGTTCGGCGCCGGCGCGGTCACGGCGATGTCCTGGTGCGGCCACCTGATCTCCAGGCATGGTTCGCGCACCGTGCTGCGCTGGTTTGCGCTCCTCGGCAGCCTTGGCCTGCTGGTTGTGGCGCTTGCCCCCAACGTGCCGCTGGCGGCTATTGCCATGTTCATCTTCGGCGGTTCGATCGGCGGCATGGATGTCGCCATGAACGCCAATGCGGTCACGGTGGAACGGCGATTGTCTCGCGCCATCATGTCGTCCTCGCACGGCTTCTGGAGCCTTGGCGGCTTCGCCGGCGGCGCTCTCGGCGGCATCGCCATCCAGAGCTATGGGCACCTAGCCCATGCGATCGTGGTGACGGCGCTCGCTTTCGCGGTGATTTCAGTGGCAGTTCGCTACCTGATCGCCGAGGACAGGCCGCGCCATGGATCGTCAGCGGTCACCGGGCACCGCAAATTTGCGCTTCCCGGAAACCCGATGGTCTATCTGGTCGGGCTGATGGCGCTGCTGACGATGATCTCCGAGGGCGCGGTGCTCGACTGGGCGGCGCTCTATCTGCAGCAGGAACTCGGCACCGACCTTGCCATAGCGGGCTTGGCCTACGCCGCTTTTTCCGGCGTCATGGCCGTGATGCGCTTCGCTGGCGACGGGGTCCGCAACCGTTTCGGTGCTGTGACGACGCTGCGCGTTTCAGCCATCGTCGCCGCGGCCGGGATGCTGGTGGCCGGGCTGGCTCCCTCGCCCTGGCTCGCCATAGCAGCCTTTGCCTTTTGCGGCTTCGGCATCGCCAATATGGTGCCGATCCTGTTTTCGGCCGGCGGCAACCAGGAGGGCATGTCGTCCGGCACCGGCATGAGCGTCGTCACCACAATGGGCTATTCGGGTATTCTGGTGGCGCCGTCGGCAATCGGCTTCGTCGCCGAGCACTCAAGCTTCGGTCCGATCTTCGTCGCTCTGTCGGGGCTGCTGGTCATCGTATTCTTGATGGCCGGGCTCGCTCACCGCGCCGAATTCGCTCCCGACGCTGCGCCAGCCGAATAGCGTTTCAGCTCCTCGTAGAGGAAATCCGCGACACGACGGATTCGCACGCTTGTGCGCACGTCGCGATGCATGGCCAGCCATACCGGCAGCATCGGCAGTGCGAGGCCCGGCAGCACTGTCTCCACCAGCGGGTCGCGGTCGGCCAGCGGCTCCTGGCCAAAGCCGATGCCGTTTCCCGCCCGCACCGCCTCCCACAGCACGATCTGGTTGTCGGTCCTGAAGCGGAAGGCATTGCGGGTGAGCGGGACGCCGAACTGCGAAAAGCCGCGAATGATCTCGTCGCTGCGGTCGAAGCCGATCAGATCGTGGCCAACGAGATCGCCGGGCTTGAGCGGACGACCGCGCCGGTCGAGATAGGATTTTGCCGCGCAGGCGCGGAGCGGAATGTCGGTCACCTTGCGCGCCACCAATTCGTTCTGCGCCGGCTTGACCATGCGGATGGCAATATCGGCATCGCGGCGCAACAGGTTCTCGACCTGGTTCGACGCAACGATTTCGACCTCGATGCCTGGTTCCTCGGCACCCAGCCGAGCCGTCATGTCGGGCAGGACATAGGCCGCCACCACCTCGCTGGCGGCAATGCGCACCGTGCCCTCGATCCCCTCAGCCGATCCCAGCGCCAATAGCGAAAAGGCGCTCGCCTGCTCGCTCACCGCCCGGCCGCGTTCATAGAGCGTGCTGCCGGCTTCGGTCAGCGCATAGCCGCGGCGCCCGCGCCGGAACAGGGTGACGCCGAGCGCCTGCTCCAGTTCGGCGATGTGGCGGCCAAGCGTCGGTTGGCTTGCAGCCAGCTTGCGCGCGGCAGCGGACAGGCTGCCGGTTTCCGCTACGGTGACGAAACTCTTGATCAGGTTCCAGTCGATATCCATTCAAAATTGAATACCATATCGCCAGATTCAGTCAATTTCCATTCGTTTGCGAGCAGACCATATTGTGAGCGTAACGCAAACACGGAGACGAAAAATGACCAAGATCGCGATTCTGGGTGCCAATGGCCGGCTCGGCCGCGTGGTCGCCAAGGCCTTCATCGACGCCGGCTACGATGTCCGCGCTGTCACTCGCAGCGGCAAGCTACCGGCTGAACTCACCGGCGCCACGGCCGTCGCCGCCGACGGCCTCGATCGCGAAGCGCTGATCCGCGCCACCGAAGGCGTCGACATCATCTTCAACGGCCTCAATCCGATCTACACCGACTGGAGCAAGTGCCTGCCGATGGCCGAGAACGTCATGGCCGCCTGCCGGGCGAACGACGCATTGCACCTCGCTCCAGGCAGCGTCTACAATTACGGCTCGCCGATGCCGGCGGTCATCACCGAAGACACCCCATTTTCCCCGACGACCGAGAAGGGCCGCACCCGCGTCGCCATGGAAGACCTCTTTCGCCGCGAGGCCGAAGCGGGCCGCGTGCGCACCATTCTGCTGCGCGCCGGCGATTTCTTCGGCGGCACCGGCACCGGCTCGTGGTTCGATCTGATTGTGGCCGCCAAGATGGACAAGGGTGTGTATACGGCCCCCGGGCCGGCCAATCTCGTGCATGAATGGGCCTATCTGCCAGACCTGGCCAAGGCTTTCGTCGGATTGACCGAAAACCTCGACAAGCTCGGCTCCTACGAGGCGCTGAATTTTCCGGGCCACGCCGTCACCGATCTGGAGATCAAGGCGGTCGCGGAGCAGGCCCTGGGGCGCACGCTGAAACTGACGTCGATGCCGTGGTGGGTGCTGCGCGCCGGCAGCCCATTCGTGGCGATGTGGCGCGAGCTCGTCTCGATGTCCTACCTCCGCTTCGAGCCACACCAGCTGGCCTCGGCAAGGCTGGAAGGCATCATCGGCACGATCCCGCATACGCCGCTGGATAGGGCGGTGGCAGAAGCTCTCGATGATATCGGTGTCGTCACGGTTGATGGTGTTGCGAAAGCTGCCTGAATGGCCATGCGCAATCAAACACTACAGCGCCGCGGGCCAAGGACGCGCAACGCTGCAGTGTGTATGCGCATCAAACTCCGGTCAGATCCGGCCCATCAGCAGCAACACCAAAAGCACGATCAGGATGACACCGACGATACCGGAGGGACCATAACCCCAGGAACGCGAATGAGGCCATGCCGGCACCGCACCGATCAGGATGAGGATCAGAATGATGACGAGAATGGTGCTGAGCGTCATGAGAAACTCCCCGCTTTGAGGTGTCGCACGACAGGACAATGCAAAAGGCCGCTGGGTTGTTCCCGGCGGCCTTTTTACCTGGCTGATCTGCCTGACGAAGGAATCGGCCTATTCGGCGGCCTTCGGGAAGGCTATCTCCGGCTCCGTACCGAGGTCTGGTTCAGGAGCCTGCGGCGATGAAATGGCTCCCTTGCCGCGCCCGAACAGACGGCTGAACCAGCCGCGCCGTGCGCCGGGCTTGACCTTAGCCCGGGTGAACACCATCAGCATCGACGGCGTCACCACCAGCGTCAGCACTGTGGCGAAGGACAGGCCGAAGACGATCGCCGAGGATAGTGAAATCCACCATTGCGTCGACGGTGCGTTGATCGTCGTCTCGTGATGGAAAATTTCGAGGCCGAGGCCGAAGGCGATCGGCAGCACGCCGAGGATCGCCGACACTGCCGTCAGCACGACCGGGCGGGCACGTTCGCGGCAGGTCTGCAACACCGCTTCAACCTTGTCCCAGCCCTCTTCACGCAGCCGGTCATAGGTGTCGATCAGCACGATGTTGTTGTTCACCACGACGCCGGCCAGCGCGATGACGCCGATGCCCGACATGACGATGCCGAATGTTTCTCCCGTTATCAGGAGTCCCAGGAACACGCCGACCGTTGCCATGACCACGCAGGACAGCACCAGCCAGACGCTGGTGAACTTGTTGAACTGCGCCAGAAGCACGATGAAGATCAGGAAGATCGCGGCGCCGAAGGCTTTGCTGAGGAAGGCGCTGGCCTCTGCGCTGTCCTCGTTCGAGCCGGCGAGCTTCCAGCGTATGCCGCTGCCGAGGTCCATGTCGGCGACAGCCTGGGTGACCTGCTGCTGGACAGCAGCGACCTGTTCGCCGGCGGCGACATTGGCCTGGACGACCACGGTGCGTGCGCCGTCGATGCGGTTGAGGATGCCGACAGTCGGCTCCGGCTTGCGCACGACGAAATTCGAGATCGGCACCGACCCTTGCGAGGTCTGCACCCTGAGGTCGTCGAGTGCCGACAGCGTGCGCCGGTCCTCGGGCAGACGCAGTCTGATGTCGACGGCGTCGTCAGCACCGGCTGGCCGGTATTCACTGAGCTTCAGCCCGTTCGTCACCAGTTGCACCACCGTTCCGACCGAGGTCGGGCTGATGCCGTATTGTGCCGCCTTGGCGCGATCGACCTCGAGCGCCCAGTCGACTGCGGGCGGCGGCAGGCCGTCGGAAATGTCGATGACGCCGGGCACCTTGGCAATGCGGGCGGCGACCGCGCGCGCCTTGTCGTCGAGACCTTTCGGATCGACGGCCGAAAGCCTGATCTGGATCGGCTTGCCGGTGGGCGGGCCGGCCTCGGGCACGCGAACCTCGACGTCGACGCCGGGAATGCCGGCCATGACGCCGCGCAGTTCGTCCAGGATCGCATTCGCCGATTTGCGCTCGCGCCAGTCGACGAATTCGTATTGGATCACCCCGACCACGTCTTCAGGTATGTCCTGGCCGCCGCCTTGCGTCTTGCCGACGCGGGTGTAGACCGACTTCACGCCTGGCCAGCCGAGAAGCCGGTCCTCGGCGATCTTCGTGGCCGCATCCATTTCGGCGAGCGAAAGATTGCCGCGGGCGTGCACATAGAGCAAGCCGTAGTCTGGCTCGACATTCGGGAAGAACTCGACGCCGGCGCCGTATTTCGAATAGGCAAAGCCGACACCGAACAAAAGCGCGACGGTGAGCACAAGTACGGTGACCGGGAAGCGCACCGCCTGCTTGACCACGGCCATGTACCAGCCGTCACGGTTGTCGTCTTCGTCATGGGGCGGCGCCTTGGCGAACAAGGCGCCCAGCGTCGGCGCAAAGACCAGCGCATAGAGCATCGAGGCCGAAAGCGTGACGATCAGCGTGATCGGCATATACTTCATGAAGTCGCCGATGATGCCCGGCCAGAACAGCAGCGGTGAAAAGGCGGCGATGCGCGTCATCGTCGCCGCGATGACCGGGCCGGCCATGCGCTTGGCGGCAAGCTCGAAGGCGTCTCGCTTCGGCATGCCTTCGCTCATGCGGCGCTCGGCGAATTCGGTGACGATGATGGCGTCGTCGACCAGCATGCCCACCGCCAGGATGAGGCTGAACAGCACGATCATGTTGATCGTGTAGCCCATCATGGCCAACAGCAGGATGCCGATCAGGAAGGACGATGGAATGGCGAGGCCAATCAGCACCGAGGCCCGGCCCGACAGCGCGTAGAGAATGACGATGAACACCAGGATCACGGCGATCACGACGTGGTTCTGCAGATCGCCGAGCAACTGGTTGACGAAGACCGACTTGTCCTGCGTGTAGGTGACATGCATGCCTTCCGGCATGGTCTTTATGAAGGCGTCGGAGACTTCCGTGACCTTGGCAATCGTATCGATCAGGTTGGAGCCGATGCGCTTCTTCACCTCGATTGCAATCGCCGGCTTGCCGTCGAGGCGGGTAACCGTCTCGGCATCCTTGAAGGTGGAGCGGATGGTGGCGATGTCCTTGGCCTGCACCACCGCGTTGGGGGTGGCCACGACCGGCAGGTTTGCGACGTCCTCCGGAGTCTCGATAAGCGAGGGAACCTTGACCGCGTATTTGCCTTCGGACCCTTCGATGTTGCCGGCGGCGACAAGACTGTTGGAATTGCCGACGGCGCCGATCAGCTGCTCGAGCTGCAGCCCGTAGGAAGACAGTTTCATCGGATCGATGACGACTTCGACGAGATCATCGCGCGCGCCCTGCAGCGAGCCTTCTAGCACGCCCGGCACTTCCTCGATGCGATCGCGCAATTCGCGCGCGGCGGCGGTCAGCACGCGCTCGGGCACCTCACCCGACAGCGTCACCACCAAGACGGGGAATTCGGAGATGTTGACTTCGGTGACCACAGGCTCCTCGGCTGCCTGAGGCAGGTCGGCCTTGCCGTCCTGGACCTTGCTGCGTGTGTCCTGCAGCGCCGTCGCCAGGTCCGTCTGCGGCTGGAACTCGACCAGCACATAGCCGCCGCCCTGGAAGGCGGCCGAGCGCATTTCCTTGAGGCCCTTGAGGCTTTTCAGCTTGGCTTCCATCGGCCGCAGCAGAAGGCGTTCCGAATCCTCGGGCGAGATGCCCTGATAGATCAGGCTGACATACATCATCGGAATCGGAACGTCGGGTTCCGCTTCCTTCGGCGTCGACTGGTAGGCGACCGCACCCGCAAGGATGAGGAAGATCAGGACTGAAATGGTTAGCCGGGCATTGTTGATCGCAAGTTTGACGATATCCATGATTACTGCGTCCCGGCCGTCGCTTCGCCCAACAGCTTCTGGATGGTCGCCTGGTCGGCCTCGACCGGCTTGATCACTTCGCCTTCAGTCACCAGTTCCTGACCGGCGACGATGACACGCGCATCGGCTGGAATGCCGCCGAGCACCAGGCCGGTTGGCGTGTCGTCGACCAGGTCGATCGGGAAGAACACGACCTTGTCATCCTTATCGACGGCGCGAATGCCGAGATCGCCCTTGTCGCCGAGCGTGACCACCGATCGCGGCAGCATGACGGCGTCGGTCGGTTGCGCGCTCAGTGCGATCTCGGCCGTCATCCCGGCTGGGATGGTGCCTTCGGGATTAGGGATTGCGATCTCGACGCGGAAGGTGCGGGTGGCGGAGGAGGCGTCGCGGCTGATGTAGCGCACGGTCCCTTCGACATTCTGGCCGCTGACCAACCGTACATTCGCCTTGTCACCATTCTTCAGAAAGCCGAGATCACGTTCGCTGACTTCGCCGCGGGCAATTACCGGATCGAGCTTCAGAATGGTCGCCACCTCGCCGCCCTGCATCACCGAGCTGCCGAGTTCCACCGGCACCCGGTCGATGACGCCGTCGAACGGCGCCTTCACCTCGTTACGGTCGAGCTCGGCTTGCGCCGTTTCCAACAGGGCCTGCGCCGAGGTCAAATTCGAGCGGGCGGTGTCGAGCTGCAGCTTGGGCAGATTGCCGGTTTTCATCAGCCGAAGGGCTGCAGCGAGCTCGGCCTGACGCTGCACGACAAGCTGCTTGGCATTGTCGACCGCCGAGATTTTTTCCTCGGCGGCAAGCATCAGCACCAGGTCGCCCGTCTTGACGTGCTGGCCTTGGCTGACCGGCAACTTGTCGATGACGCCGGCAACGCGCGTCGCCAGGACCGCGCGCTTGTCGGCTTCGGTCAGCCCGGAAATCCGAATGGCGCGCGCATAGGTGCGCCGCGGCGGGGTTATGACCGCGACGGTGCGCAAGGCTGCCTTGGGCTGTTCTGCCTCGGTGGGCTTGAGCTTACCCGCGTCCGCCGCCTTTGGCTGCTCGACCTGCCCCGCCTTGGGTTCGTCGTCGGCGGCCGCGCTGCCGACTGACGAGAACTCGCCCGTCACCATCCAGGCAGCGAACCCGACAAGCACAACAATGGCTGCAAGCTTGTGAAACCTGTATTTCGGCATCGTCGTTTTTCCAGTGCGCGGGGTTCGGCCAGACCGTGTCTTCAACTACCGCGTCTTCTAACTCGGGCGCGTCGCCGATATGGGTGCGCGCAAGGCCGTGTTCAATTTGCCGTGATCGGCGAGCTGCGCTTCTACATCAAAGTTGCACCGCAATATAGTCAGAAAAGTTGCGGCAACATTACTTCACCGGGCAGGACGCGCTCGCTGCCACGAGGCGTGCCGGACCAGCGTGGCCGTTCGTCTGCGACATCGCATTCGGCCCAACGCGAATGCGAAGCACCGTGTAAAAGCCGTCCCACTCCGGCAAGTCCTGGGCTGCGCTTGACTGCCATCGGTGCCGTGCCTGGCTTGCTAATGCCATTGGGAAAGGCGCCGTCGAAGCAGCATGGCAGCAGCTGTCAGCATGGTGGAAAACAGTTTCATGCAAAGGTCACCTCCTTTGACAAGGGCAGTGTCCGGATGCGCTTGCCGGTCAGCGCGAAGACGGCGTTGGCGAGTGCCGGTGCCGCCGGCGGCGTGCCGACCTCGCCGACACCGCCCATCTTGTGAAAATTTTCCAGGATAGCGACTTCGAACGCCGGACACTGGGAGATGCGCATGGCATCGTAGTCGTGAAAATTCGACTGTTCGACCATGCCGTCCGCGAAGGTGATTTCCTGACCCATCGCCGCCGACAGGCCGTAGATGGCGGCAGAAATGAGTTGTGCCTCGATGATGCCGGGATCGAGTGCGGTGCCGACATCGGCGGCGATCCACACCTTCTCGATGCGGATGCCGGCAGGCGTGTCGGCGATCTGGACGATCTCGCCGACCCAGCTGCCGAAGGACAGCGAAAACGCCATGCCCTTGGCCTTGCCGGCGGGCAGCGCCTCGCCCCATTTCGCCATCTCGGCGACCTTTTCGACCACCTTCACCGCTGCCGGGTAGGCAGCCATTAGCTTCTTGCGCAGTTCGACCGGGTCGGTTTTCCCGGCGACGGCTATCTCGTCCAGAAACCCTTCATGGAAGAACCCGTTGATTGAACTGCCGACCGATCGCCAGGAGCCGACCGGGATGGAGACGGGCGCAGCGACGCCGGTCACCCGGTAGTTCGGGATCGTATAGGGCTGGTTAAAGGCGCCGTCGACGATGGACTTGTCGGGGCCGAGTGGCGATATCGAGGGAAACAGCCGGCGCAAGGTGCTGGCTATCAGCGATGGCGAGACGATTGTCATGTCGAGGGCGACCGGCATGCCGTCGCCGCCAAGCCGCGCCTGGAACCTGCCGATCGCGGCTGGCCGGTACGCGTCGTGGCGCATGTCCTCCTCGCGCGTCCAGATCACCTTGATCGGCCGGCCTGCCGTTTCTTTCGCCATCAGCGCGGCACAGAGCGCAAAATCCACCTCGACACGTCGGCCAAAGCCGCCGCCCATGAATGTGGTATGCACGCCGACCTTGTCCTGTTCGATGCCGACAGCATTGGCGCAAAGCTGGCGCACCAGGGTCGGCGCCTGGTTGCCGCACCAGATGTCGAGGACACCGTCCTTCAATTGCGCCGTGGCGTTCATCGGCTCCATCGTCGCATGGGCCAGATAGGGCACCGCATAGTCGGCCTCGACTATTCTTTCGCGCGGCGCGTCGGCGAAGGCGGTATTGACATCGCCATCGTCGCGCATCGCCGACCCTTTGGTCCTAAGCGCCTGCTTCAAGGCTTCGGAAATGGCGGCGCTGTCCAACGGATATTCGGGATCCGCCCATTCGGCGTCGATCGCCTCCGCCGCCTTGAACGCCGCCCAGGTGTTTTCGGCGATGATGCCGAAACCGTGGCCGTAATTCGTTTCGATCGGCACGATCTTGATCACGCCAGGCATTTTCTCGGCCTTGGAGAAGTCCGCCTTGACCGGCTTGGCCCAGAAGCGCGGGCTCATCTTCACTGTGCCGTACAGCATGTCCGGCAGCGTCACGTCGATGCCGAAGATCGGTGCCCCGGTGACCTTGGCTCGCATGTCGACGCGTTCTTGCGCTTTGCCGAGCAGTTTCCAGTCGGCTTTGTCCTTGAGCCTGACATCCGCAGGCGGCGGCATCGTCGCAGCGGTCGCGGCGACGGCGCCATAGGTCACCGACTTGCCTGACGCCTTGTGCAGGACCGTGCCATTGGCTGTTTCCAGATCGGTCGCGGCTACGCCGAGCTTTTGCGCGGCCGCAGCAATCAGCATCTGCCGAGCGGCGGCGCCTGCTTGCCGCATCTTGTCGAAACCGTCGCGCGTCGAGGCCGAGCCGCCGGTGCCTTGGAGGGCGAGGAATTTTCCGACGACGCCCATGCCGGCGCGCACTGCTTCCGCGGTCATGCTTTCGTCGAAGAAGGCGAACGGACCACCCTCTTCCAGGATCGCCGCGTTGTAGTAGGCGTAGGCGGCCGGGCCATGCTCGACCTTGACCTGATCGAGACCGACATCGAGCTCTTCGGCAACCATGGCGGCAAGCGTCGTCGAGATACCTTGGCCCATCTCGGCTCTCGGCGCGACGACGGTGATGGTGTTGTCGGCGCCGATCTTCACATAGGGATTGAAGGTCGCTTCACCGGCCGCGAGATCACCTTCCAGCGGATTCGGATAGGGTCTGCGGTAGTAATAATAGCCGACGGCGACGCCGCCCGCGACGGCGGCCGCGCCGATGAGAAACGTGCGGCGGGCGATCTTTCCGATACTGGCCATGGTCAGATCCTCGCCGTCTTGAGCACGACCGCTCGTTTGATCGCCGCGCGGATCTTCGGATAGGTGCCGCAGCGGCAGAGATTGCCGCCCATGGCATTGTCGATATCGGCATCGGTCGGGTCGGCAATCTCGTCGAGCAGCGCCACCGCGCTCATGATCTGGCCGGCCTGGCAGTAGCCGCACTGGGCGACCTGTTCTTCCAGCCAGGCCTGCTGCACCGGATGCAGCTTGCCCTCGATGCCGATGCCTTCGATCGTGGTGACCGCGCCGCTGACCTGACCGACCGGCAGCGAGCAGGAGCGGACGGGCTGACCGTCGATATGCACCGTACAGGCGCCGCAAGCGGCGATGCCGCAGCCGAACTTCGGCCCGGTCTTGCCCATGAGGTCGCGCAGCGCCCACAGCAACGGCATTTCCGGATCGGCGTTGATGTCGAATGCCTGTCCGTCGACAGTGAGGCGCATGGGGATACCCTTCGTTGTCGTCCACAGCCCGAGGCGAATGGCCAACTGGTCATTCGTCCTCATACATCTTGACAAATTTCGTTATTTTGTCAATAGAGGTATGACAGATAGTGTTTGCCAATGATCAAGATCGAAGACATCGCCGACATAGACCCCAAACGCGCCCGTATCCTCGACGGCGCGATGAAGGTGTTTTTGGCCTATGGCTTCGCCCGCACCACCATGGACGACATTGCACGTGCGGCCGACATGTCGCGGCCGGCGCTCTACCTCCAATTCAAGAACAAGACCGACATTTTCCGCGCCATAGCCATGATGCTGCTCGGCCGTTCGATCGAGCAGGCGAAAACGGCGCTTGCCGGCGACGGCGCCTTCGCCGAGCGCATGACGCGGGCCATCGACGGAGCGCTGATCTCGATGATGCGCACCGTCGTCACCTCGCCGCATGGCGCCGAACTCCTCGACATGAAGTCGAGTGTGGCCGATCTGGTCGGATGCTGGCGCGGCGGTCTTGTCGAGCATGTCGCCACGGCAATCGAGAACGAGGCCAGGAAAAACGGCGTCGACCTCACCGGCAGGGGCCTGTCGGCAAGACTGCTGGCCGACATGCTACTTGACGGGCTGGAAGGCATGAAGACGCGCATCAGCGATCCGGACGAGCAACGACAAGCAGCCGCCGCCCTGATCAGGGTGATCGATCTAGCCTTGAAAAAAGGTTGACGTCCCCAAACGCCTCAGACTTGGCGGCGCGCCGCCTCGGGCTTCTTGCGCGCCGCGAGGAACGCCTTCACCCGCCGGCCCGGCGCCGGACCACGCATCGGCTTGAAGCCGTCGTCGAGCTCGCCGGACAGATCGAGCGTCGGCCGCTTGCCGACGGCGTCGTAATTCTCCTCCAGCCAGTCGCTGGCGGCTGTGCGGCCGAGGTCGCGCAGATAGGTCAGGAACGCCCATTCGGCATTGACCTTGGATGATGCCGACAGGTCCTTGAACGCCTCGTCGGCATCGATCCGGTGCATGCGGATGTCCCGGTATTCGCCATGCGGCAGCCGGCCGGCGGCGATCAGCTCCTTGACGAAGGCGATCGAGCGGAATTCGCGCAGCAGTCCGGCGTTGAAGGTGATCTCGTCGATGCGGTTCTGGATTTCGTTGGCGCTCTTCGGCGTCCCCTCGCGCACCACCGGATTGATCTGCACCAACAACACGTCCTCGGTGGCGGCCGTCTTGAAGAATGGAAACAGCGCCGGATTGCCGCCATAGCCGCCATCCCAGTAGGGTACGCCCTTGATCTCGACGGCGCGGAACAATTGCGGCAGGCAGGCCGACGCCATCACCGTGTCGAGATCGATCTCGCCATCGGAAAAGACGCGCAACTGTCCGGTCTCGACATTGGTCGCGGAGATGAACAACTCCATCGACTTGCAGGCGCGCACATTGCCGAAATCGATCTCATGCTCGATCACGTCGCGCAGCGGGTTGAGGCCGAGCGGGTTGGCGACATAGGGCGAAAACACCCGCGACATGGTGTCGAAAAAGAGGTAGCCGGGCGTATTCTCAATCGACCAGTTGCCCCAGGCCACGTCCCACGGCATGCGCTGCACCGGGCTGAAGCGGCCCTTGAGCGCGACCGCGCGCCAGAAATCGTCGAGCTTGCGCCGCGCGCCCTCGACGCCGCCGCGCACGAAGCCGTCGGCCAGCGCCACCGCGTTCATGGCGCCGGCGCTGGTGCCCGACACCGCCGCGATCTCGAGCCGCCCGTCCTCCAGCAGTCGGTCGAGCACGCCCCACGAAAAAGCGCCGTGCGAGCCGCCACCCTGCAGTGCGACATTGATCTTCTTGGGCTCCTCCGCCTTGCCGTTTGTCGTCATGGCGCTGCCCTTTATTTGTCCAGACTTGTTTCGCGCGCCCAAATTCACTGGGCGGTCCAGCCGCCGTCGACCGAGATATGCGTGCCGTTGATCTGCGCTGCGGCACCCGAGCACAGGAACAGCGCGGCAGCGGCGACCTGCTCGACCGTGACGAATTCCTTGGTCGGCTGCTTTTCGAGCATGACCTCGCGGACCACCGTGTCGCGGTCCATTTTGTTGGCCTTCATCTGGTCGGGGATCTGAGCCTCGACCAGCGGCGTCAGCACATAGCCGGGGCAGATGGCGTTGCAGGTGATCTTGTCGCGCGCCAGTTCCAACGCGACTGTCTTGGTCAGCCCCATGATGCCGTGCTTGGCCGCGACATAGGCCGACTTGAACGGCGAGGCGACCAGCCCGTGGGCCGAGGCGATGTTGACGATCCTGCCGCCGCCGGCTTGCCTCATCAGCGGGATGGCGGCAGCGATGGTGTGAAAGGCCGACGACAAATTGATGGCGATGATCGCGTCCCACTTCTCGATCGGAAATTCTTCCACCGGCGCGACATGCTGGATGCCAGCATTGTTGACCAGAATGTCGACCGAACCGAATGTCTCGGCTGCCTTCGCAACCAGCGCCCGGCATTCGGCCGGCTTCGACATGTCCGCCTTGATATAGGCGGCCTTCACCTTGTGATGTTTGGCAATCGCTTCGGTGATGGCCCGGTCGTCGGCCGTGTCGGAAAAGGAATTGACAACGACGTTGCAGCCTTCCGCCGCGAGTGTATGGGCGATGGCCAGGCCGATGCCCGAGGTGGAACCCGTGACGATGGCGGTTTTTCTGCTGGGCAAGGCGAAATCCTTCGGTAGGGTGCTAACGGGAACATATTGCAGTGCAGCATATATGTCTCGTGTGGCGCAAGAACAGCGGCACGGATCGGCGACGACATGAAATTTTCGTCATGAAGATGCTGCCTTAACTCGAAGTTGTGGATGCTGAACGCGAGGAGCTCTGCGGAGCCCACGCCTTCCGCGTCAGCGCACGATCCATTCGGGGCCGCGGCATTGAAGCCGGCCACACTAAATATCGATCCAACCTGATAGAACCGGGGCGAACCCCATCGATCATCTCGACAAACCGGCATCTTTAGCAATATGCAGGTTTGATGATGTGAGCGTCACCAGCACGACTTCGCGCGGATGCCATGGCCAAGATAGCCCTCGAAGACTTCAATGGCCTGGTTCACTCGATCTATCGAGCAAGCACTGAGCCACGAGAATGGGCGATCTTCGTCGAGACGCTATCAAGCCTTCTGGGCGGTACATTCATTAGTCTTCATGCACATGACGCCGCCGAAAAGATTGGTTTGGGGATCTACACATCCACGATCGATCCAGATTTTCTCGACACCTATGGACAGTATTACGCTTCAAAGAATGTCTGGGCTGCGGGACTGGCGGCGAGCGCCGTTGGCAGAGTTGTTCACTCCGAAGAGCTTTGCGATCAGGCCGACCTGATGAAATCCGAGTTTTATAATGACTGTCTGCGGACCCAGAATCTGGTTGCCGCAAGCGGTATCGTGTTTCACCGCTCCCGCGACAAATTGTTTTATCTTGCGGGAAACGTCCGCCAGCAAGAACTAGATCGGGTGCGGCCCCCTTTGCAATCGATGCTTCATATGCTCGCGCCGCATATCGCACGCGCCTGTGAGATGATGCGAAACCTTCCGGCCTACGCGGAAGGTGAAGACTACCGCACCATGATGGAGGTGTCGGGCGATGCCTTCTTTCTAATCGACCAGCATGGGCGGGTCACTCACGCCAATCGTGCGGCGACAACCCTGCAAAGGGAAGCAGGCTTGGCGTCCATTCGCCGCGGCGGGTTTTTACAGTTCCGCGACCCTCAGGCAGAGGCTGCACTACAGGCGGCATTGGGCGTGATCAAAAGGGCAGACTTTTCGCGGCTTCGGGGCGATTTCATCATTCGCCAGGCGATGGGCGCACCATTGCGCGCAATGATTGCGCCCATCGAACGTAGGGCCGCCCTGTCAATCTTCGATCAGGCTTTCGATGACCTGCCCATCGCCAGCCTAGTCGTACGAAACCATCCTCCGCGCCCAGCCTCCACGTCTATATCCCAGGTTTACGGCCTGACACCCGCCGAGTCTGCCCTTGCCCAAGCCGTCGCTGAAGGCATGGCGCCCAGCGACTATGCTGAAGCGCGAGGCGTCAGCATCCATACCGTGCGCACGCAGCTTAAAATGGTTTTCGCGAAGACTGAAACCAGACGGCAGAATGAGCTCGCTGCCTTGATGCTGCGCCTGGCTAAAACAGGCTGAATTTATCCGCATACCTCAAATGCGGTATGACTGCCTCGGACAGCTGTTCTATCAAGGATATGAACACATGCCGGGGGGCAAATCATAATGAATAATTCAAAATCGATTTATGCATCTGTTATCGGAACTGCCTGTCTTTTGGTATCGAGCGGCTGCTCTACTACCGATCAGGAACTGGCAGCGGCTCTGATCACCGGCTTGGCAGGACAATCGAGTTCGAACTATCAACCTTATAGGCCCGCGCCGATACAGGTTTATCGACCTACGCCCGTCAATGATACCCCACTTGCCCCGGGCACTTTCACGCCGCCCCCCACCAAGCGCCCTCCTTCAGGGTCGGGCTCCTCCGGCAGAGGCTGTGTGAACGGATGGGATTCTGAACTTGGCCAGTGCAACGGAGTGCGGTGAACTGCCAAGGCTGCTTGAGAGGCAAAGCTGCGTACAGTGACGACAAAGTCCGCCCGTCCTCGACATTTCCATAAACGGCACCGATTGGTCGCACAAGGGGCAGCTTTGCTCCCGGTTTAAGATGGGCAAAGCATAGATCAAAAAGAAATTGAACTAAAAAGAAAGCAGATGGAATTCTCAAATGAATATTATCCATTTCTTAGTAAATAGACCGATGAAGATTTATTGGCTCACTACTATAGTATCTATGTCGATTATGTCAGTTGGCACCTTTGGTGCTTCAGCGTCCGAATATGGATGCGAATATTTAGAGAAAATAATTCGAGACTACCGTGCAAATTCATGCAACCAAGGTGGATGCACAGAGGAATTCTTGGAAGAAGCATGGAATAACATACGAGGAAAGGGCTTTGTAAATTGCGGCCAAAGCTACGCAAACAGGGGATCCCAACAAAATCAATCGTCAAGCAATAACGCTCAACCCGCAGCCAAGAAAGCAAAAGCTCCATACAAGGACGCCGTGAAATGCGTGACGATGGATCGCAGGAGCAATTCCTTGGCCCACTTCATTGTCAACAACTGCAGCGTTCCAATTGTGGTCCGCTGGAAGGATGCGGGCTCTTGCAAAACAGGATGCATGTCAGGTGCCCCAGCGGGTGGCCGGTCAACCATTACCAAGATCAAAGGCAAATATAAGTTTACCGCCTGCCAAGGCCGGTCATGCTCTCCCAAGGAATTCTAGGGTGGGCATCGGCAGGAGCCAAAGCGCACAGGCGCCTGTTTCGAACAAAGTTCAATTTTCCTTTGGGATCGCCATGACAATACGAATTGCAACTTTAGTGAAGTGTTTTGCTATCGCATTCGCCCTATTCTTGGCTAACCAGGCCATCGCCAGTGCAAACTACGACAAATGCTACCGCAAAATCGAAGCCAAGTATGGAGAATACACTGATATAACTTGGATGCAAAAGGTATGGAAATGCACGGAGGAGGCGGACCAGGCCGATGCCGATGCCATGCGAGACTCATCGTCGAAGAGTGCCAAGCCCTCCAAGAAATCAAACGACGACGGTCGAGCGCCCTACACAGATGTCAAATGTGTAAACATCAAGCCGAGCAAAAACAGAGGTACCGTCGACTGGGATAGCGTTACAATCACGAACACATGCGACATCCCCGTCCAAGTAATAGCCTGCTATTACGACAAGGGGAAAGAGAGCAAGTGCGAAAATACGAAGGGCGGCGGCTGGGGAACAACTAGCACCATCAAACCAAGAGGCAGCACCAGGAGCGTCTCAACCTCGTCCAAGCCCGACTGGTCGGTTCGATACTACGTCTGCGATATGACAGGGGTCAAAAAGCACTCGCGCCTGTGCCTGTTGCCACGCTCCTGAGACATCCCCCAAAGCGTCTGACTGTTTGATCGATTGCGGAAGGTCGCAGCCTTCAACCAGGCTCGTTTCGGCCATTGCCCGGATGCCGCCGGCAAGCACGTGATCGGCATCCTCCTTGCCGATGATCATCACAAGCCCATCCTCGTGGACGGCAAACCCGTTACCGCTCTGGTGACGGTGACGACGAAATAGCGTGGGCCGGCTGGCATCTCTGCCTCATTCGAGGCGGAGATGTTCTGACACGGGCTGCTGAGGATGGTTTCGGCCGGACTTGTCCGGCCAGTGATCACGACATGGTGTCGAGCTTGCGCTGCATGGCGGCGATCTGTTCCTTCAACTCCTGAAGGTCATCGGGTTTTTCCGATGCTTCTTTCCTGGCCGGCTCTGCCGGCGCTGCGGAAGAGCCGTTCGAGCCTGCGGGTGGGAAGGGCGTGAACAGGCGCATGGCGTTCTGGAACATCTCCATGTTGCGGCGCGTCTGTTCTTCCAGCGCCTTGATCGGCGTGGCGATCCTCATCATGTCGAGCGGTGACTTGCCCAAGGCACCCTTCATCTGCTCGCGGAAGCGCTCTTGCTCCTTTGAGAAGGCGATCATCGACTGCTCGAGGAAGCTCGGCACGATCATCTGCATCTGGTCGCCGTAAAAGGCGATCAACTGGCGCAGGAACGGAATGGGCAGCATGTTTTGGCCATCCTTGTTCTCCAATTCGAAGATGATCTGGGTCAGCACAGGATGGGTGATGTCGTCGCCGGTCTTGGCGTCCTGGACGGTGAATTCCTCGCCTTTCTTGACCATTTCGGCAAGATCCTCGAGCGTCACATAAGTGCTGGTGCCGGTGTTATAGAGGCGGCGATTGGCATACTTCTTGATGATAATCGGTTCGTCTTTCGCGGCCATCAATATCCTCCCGGGACACCGGCACACTTGAGTAAGCGGCCGATAACGATTGCGCTTTTCAAGGATATGCGCAAAAGCGTCACAATTCCAAGCGGTTTGTGCAGTGCGGGATCGATTAATGCTGCATGGCGGGCTAAAAATGCTGCGCAGCAACGGGCGGGCTGTTTCCATGGCGATGCGCAACCTGCTTGCGGCGCATGGCCGGCATGCCCATTTCCGGTTTGACTTGGGCCATGGAAAGGGCAAGAAAAGTCGCTAACCGCACCCCAATTCGACCCCCGAAGTCTGGAGAAGAACATGTCCGCTTCCAATGCCATTGTCGTCGCCAGTGCGGCGCGCACGCCCGTCGGTTCCTTCAACGGCGCCTTTGCCAACACACCGGCCCATGAACTGGGCGCCGTCGCCGTCAAGGAAGCGCTTGCCCGTGCCGGCGTCGACGGCAAGGAGGTCGATGAGGTGATCCTCGGCCAGATCCTGACCGCGGCTCAAGGCCAGAACCCGGCACGGCAGGCGGCAATGGCGGCCGGCGTGCCGCAGGAAGCGACCGCCTGGGGCCTCAATCAGCTCTGCGGCTCGGGCCTGCGCGCCATCGCACTCGGCATGCAGCAGATCGCCCAGGGCGACGCAAAAATCATCGTCGCCGGCGGTCAGGAATCGATGTCGATGGCGCCGCATGCCCAGCACCTGCGTGGCGGCGTCAAAATGGGCGACTTCAAGCTGATCGACACCATGATCAAGGACGGCCTGACCGACGCCTTCTATGGCTACCACATGGGCAACACGGCCGAGAACGTCGCCAACCAGTTCCAGATTACCCGCGACGACCAGGACCAGTTCGCCGTTGGCTCGCAGAACAAGGCCGAGGCCGCCCAGAAGGCCGGAAAATTCAAGGACGAGATCGTTGCCTTCACTGTCAAGGGCAGGAAGGGCGACACCATTGTCGACCAGGACGAGTACATCCGCCACGGCGCCACGCTCGAGGCGATGACCAAGCTCAAGCCCGCCTTCGACAAGGAAGGCACGGTGACCGCCGCCAATGCTTCCGGCATCAACGACGGTGCCGCTGCCGTGGTGCTGATGACCGAAGCCGAAGCCGCCAAGCGCGGCATCACGCCGCTGGTGCGCATCGTTTCCTGGGCAACCGCGGGCGTCGATCCGCAGATCATGGGCACTGGGCCTATTCCTGCCTCGCGCAAGGCGCTGGCAAAGGCCGGCTGGTCGGTCGGCGATCTTGACCTGGTCGAGGCCAATGAGGCCTTTGCCGCCCAGGCCTGCGCCGTCAACAAGGACATGGGCTGGGACCCATCCATCGTCAACGTCAATGGCGGCGCCATCGCCATCGGCCATCCGGTCGGTGCCTCAGGTGCCCGCATCTTCAATACGTTGGTCTACGAGATGCGCCGCAGAAGTGCCAGGAAAGGCCTCGCCACGCTGTGCATCGGCGGCGGCATGGGCGTTGCCATGTGCGTGGAAGCACTGTGAGGGCCATATGCGAAGCCGTGGAGACAGTCTGAGCAAGCCATGAAATAGTCGGTGGCGAACGGGTCCAATCGCCGTCAGAGCGATCCTATTCGTCGCCCACCGCTCATGAATAACGGGAGGAGAGATATGACAAGGGTAGCGCTCGTCACCGGTGGATCGCGCGGTATTGGCGCCGCGATTTCGATTGGCCTGAAAAATGCCGGGTACAATGTCGCCGCAAATTATGCCGGCAATGACGAAGCGGCACAAAAATTCAACGCGATGTCAGGCATCCCGGTCTACAAATGGTCGGTCGCCGACTACGATGCCTGCGCCGCCGGCATCAAGCAGATCGAGGCCGATCTCGGCCCGGTTTCCGTGCTGGTCAACAACGCCGGCATCACCCGCGACGCCATGTTCCACAAGATGACGCGCGAGCAGTGGAAAGAGGTGATCGACACCAATCTGTCCGGCGTCTTCAACATGACGCACCCGCTGTGGGGCGGCATGCGCGACCGCAAGTTCGGCCGCGTCATCACCATCTCCTCGATCAACGGCCAGAAGGGCCAGACCGGCCAGGTCAACTATTCGGCATCGAAGGCCGGCGATATCGGCTTCACCAAGGCCTTAGCGCAAGAGGGTGCTCGCGCGGGCATCACCGTCAATGTCATCTGCCCCGGCTATATCGCCACCGAAATGGTCATGGCGGTGCCGGAAAAAGTGCGTGAATCGATCATCGCCCAAATCCCGATTGGCCGGCTCGGCGAGGCGGAGGAGATCGCACGCTGCGTCGTCTTCCTCGCTTCCGAGGACGCCGGCTTCATCACCGGCTCGACCCTCACCGCCAATGGCGGTCAGTATATCACCTGAGGCTTTGAGATCCCCTGTGCCGGCCAACGGCCGGCACCAGACAAAGGCCGTCAGGCAGCGAGTTTCACCCTTGTCTTGGCGGCAAGCCCGGTCCGCGTGACTGGACCCGGCTGGTGCGAAGGCGCAGGCAGCCGGGCAAGCGTCGTCCTGCTCAGACCCGACAGTTTCAAGGCGATGCGCCGCTTCAGGAATGGATTGAGGTTCAGCACCGAAAGCGCCAGATTCCGGACGAACCGCTTCACCGGATTACGGGCAAGCGCCATGTCGGTCATTCTGCCCGCCAGCTCGAGCACTTCCTGGGCCGCCGGCCGCCGCAGCTTCTCGTAGAGATCCAATTCTGCTTCCGGGCGAACGCCGTTCACCACGTCACCAAGCAGCTGGCCAAGCACAACCGCATCGATAATGCCGGTGTTCATGCCTTGCCCACCCGCAGGGCTATGGACATGCGCGGCGTCGCCCATCAGGAACAGCCGGTCCTTGCGGTATGACCTGACCAGCCGGTGATGCACGCGAAAACGCGAGCTCCACGCCACGTCGAGAACCCTGGTTTTTTCCCTGGTTGGCCCACGGCTGTCGAGCAGCGCCTGGATATCGGCGACCTCCGGCTTTTCCGGCGCGTCATCCATTGTCGCGACAACACGGTACGACCCGTCCGGAAGCGGCGCCACCACCACCAGCCCGGCCGGTGCGAAGAACAGCGATACTTCGGTTGGCCCGACAGGCCAGTCGAGGCGAACATCGGCAAGCACGAAAGAAGCATCATAGGCTGCGCCGTCGAACTCGATGCCGGTCGACTTGCGCACCAGGCTGTTCATGCCGTCGGCGCCAACGACGTAACGTGCCGATATGACTTTCTTATGACCGTTCTCGACCACCGTCACATGCGCACCGTGAGCGTCTCGGGCAATCGCCTTGGCCTCGACGGAGCGATGAATGAGGCCTCCCAAGACAGCGATCCGTTCGGCGAATACCTGCTCGGTCAGATTTTGCGGCAACATCATCAGATGGGGATGTCTTGACGGAAGCTTGCTGAAATCGAGCTTCAGCAGCGCCCGGTTGCGGTCGCGGATGGCGAAGTTTTCCAGCTTCAGCGCAAGTTCACGCAGCCGTCCCGTGACGCCTAGAGGTTCAAGCGATTCCAGCGTCTGCGCATGGATAACGCCAGCACGCGAGCTCTGCAGGCCCTGCGCCAGCCTGTCGATCAGCACGTGATCGACGCCAGCTTGATGCAGCGCGATGGACAGTGCCATGCCAGTCGGGCCGGCGCCAATGATCAAGACTTCCGTTGTCTCGGGCAACATTTTCTCTCTCCATTTATCAACAACTGTTGACTTTCTAATCGACCCCATTGCATTTGTCAACGGTCGTTGGCATATGAATTTTCATGACCGAGAACCAGCCGAAGAAACCCAGCAAGTCGGACCGCACCCGGGCCCACATCCTTGAGGCCGCTCGGCATCTGTTCGGCGAGCACGGCTATGACGGCGCCTCCATACGTGACGTCGCCGCGCATGCCTCGATCGATCCGGCCATGGTGATCCGCTATTTCCGCAGCAAGGACGAGTTGTTCGCCAGGGCGGCGGTTGTCGATCTGCAATTACCGGCACTGCGGGTGATCGACCGAAACGCCGTCGGCGAAACACTGATCAGGCGTTTTCTCGAAGTCTGGGAAGGTCCGGCCAGTGGTCCTGGCATGGCAATCCTGCTACGCTCGTCGACATCGCACGAATTTGCAGCCGAAAAGTTGCGCGAGGTATTTGCCAATCAGGTGAGGCCGGTGGTTGCGGCGATCGGCAATCCGGCCGACGCAGGCCGACGGGCCGGGCTTGTTTCGAGCCAGTTGCTGGGTCTGGCAATGTGCCGCTATTTGTTGCGGCTTCCGCCCGTCGTCGCCCTGTCCCATGACGACATTATTCAGAATATCGGGCCTACGCTGCAGCGCTATGCGATGGGAAAAGATGGACCTTGAACCAGCGCTTGGAATTGCTGCGCGGGGTCTGGTCGCCATGCCGCGGCTGCGCCGCCGACGGTCGCATCGCCTATATGTGCCGAAGCGGCACGCAAAGGTTAAGGGCGGTTCAGCCACGTGTGCAAAACCGGCTCCACAACCT
This sequence comes from Mesorhizobium sp. M0938, assembly GCF_040319125.1. Classification (NCBI taxonomy): domain Bacteria; kingdom Pseudomonadati; phylum Pseudomonadota; class Alphaproteobacteria; order Hyphomicrobiales; family Phyllobacteriaceae; genus Mesorhizobium; species Mesorhizobium sp. M0938. The sequence goes on from NZ_JAMYNS010000002.1 coordinate 157,270, forward strand.
GTGGATTCTCGGTGGAAAACCTGTTCACAACACAAGATGTTGGGGTGAACAAAACGGGAATTCCGGGCTATCTCTGATTCGTCGCCGTTTCGTTCCGGCTTTGGGCGGAACGTTAACGGCGAATGCCTTAATCAGTGACGGAAAAGTTAAGGCTCATTAGGAAAGATCAATAATTTCATAATCTTGGCACGGGCCGGTTGGCCCGCGTCATCGCTTGCCGGCAAAAGGTTAACGACAGCGTTCTCCCTGCATGAATCGGGCCAATTCGCGGATTCAGCATGTGGTGCGCTACGCCGCTTAAAAATCCAGATATAGCCGTGAACAAACCCTGAATCAGGTGGAGTCAGCGATTCGTAGCTGATTCGTTCCAGACTCGTTCCAACTCTTAATCAGGATCGGTTGATGACACCGGACGAGAGGCTTCGACCTGCCATCGGAACATTCCGCTTTCGCTTCGCGCCCGAAATCCCTATGTGTCGGCTGTCACACGCGCCAACACGGGGCGCGCACCCGACAATGCGAGGCAGAGAGCCTTATTTCCAGGTCGATGAACATCCAGCCGAAACATACAGAGCCGCTGATCCTGTCCGGTCGCGACGTGACCGCCGTGCTCGGCCCTACCAACACTGGCAAGACCCATCTCGCCATCGAGCGCATGGTGGCGCATGAAAGCGGCATCATCGGCCTGCCGCTCAGGCTGCTCGCCCGCGAGGTCTATTCGCGCGTCTGCGAGAAGGTCGGCGCTCACAAGGTGGCGCTCATCACCGGCGAGGAGAAGATTCAGCCCGACGGCGCCAGATATTCGGTCTGCACAGTGGAAGCCATGCCGCGCCAGACCGACGCCGCCTTCGTCGCCATCGACGAGGTCCAGCTGGCTGGCGATCTCGAGCGCGGCCACATCTTCACCGACCGCATCCTGCATCTGCGCGGCCGCCAGGAGACGCTGCTGCTGGGTGCTGCCACCATGCATGGCATTCTCCAGCGCCTGCTGAAAGGCGTGTCGGTGGTGACGCGGCCACGGCTGTCGCATCTCGCCTATGCCGGCTCGAAGAAGCTGACCCGCCTGCCGCGACGCACGGCGATCGTCGCCTTTTCCGCCGACGAGGTCTATGCCATTGCCGAACTGATCCGCCGCCAGCAAGGGGGTGCAGCCGTCGTGCTTGGCGCGCTATCGCCCCGCACGCGCAACGCGCAGGTGGAGTTGTTCCAATCGGGCGATGTCGATTACCTGGTCGCCACCGATGCGATCGGGATGGGCCTCAATCTCGATCTCGATCATGTCGCCTTCGCCCAGAACCGCAAGTTCGACGGCTATCAGTATCGCAATCTGACCGCGGCGGAACTCGGCCAGATCGCCGGCCGCGCCGGCCGGCATTTGCGCGACGGCACCTTCGGCGTCACCGGCCAAGTCGATCCGCTGGACGAAGATCTGGTCAAGAAAATCGAAGGGCATGAGTTCGACCCGGTGAAAGTGCTGCAATGGCGCACCGCGCAATTCGATTTCGCCAGCCTCGATGCGCTGAAGCGTTCCACCGAGACCAACGCGCCGGTCGAAGGCCTGACGCGTGCGCTGCCGGCGGTGGATGCGCAGGCGCTCGAGCATTTGTCCCGCGACGAGGACATAAGGGCGCTTGCCACCGACGCAAGGCGCGTAGCGCTGTTGTGGGAGGCCTGCGCACTCCCTGACTACAGGAAAATCGCACCGGCCCAGCACGCCGACCTGATCGCCTCGATCTATATGGACCTTGCCAGGCATGGCCATGTCGACGAGAATTACATGGCCGAGCAGGTGCGCCGCGCCGACACCACCGAGGGCGACATCGACACGCTGTCGCACCGGATTGCCCAGATCCGCACCTGGACGTTCGTTTCCAACCGGCCCGGCTGGCTGGCCGATCAGGCACACTGGCAGGAAAAGACGCGCGAAATCGAAGACAGATTGTCGGATGCGCTGCATGAGCGGTTGACGAAACGCTTCGTAGACCGCAGGACTTCCGTCCTCATGCGGCGCCTTAGAGAAAATACCATGCCTGAAGCCGAAATTAGCCCAACCGGAACCGTCCTTGTCGAAGGCCACCATGTCGGCGAGTTGCAGGGGTTCCGCTTCACTGCCGACCAGAGCGCCGGCGGCGAGGACGCCAAGGCGGTGCGCACGGCAGCCCAGAAAGCGCTTGCAGCCGAGTTCGAGGCGCGGGCCGAACGCTTCGGCGCCTCGGCCAACGGCGACATCGCGCTTGGCTCCGACGGCACGCTGCGCTGGATCGGCGCGCCGATCGGCACGCTGGTCGCAGGCGACGAGCCGTTGAAGCCGCGCCTTGTGCTGCTGGCCGACGAACAGCTCACCGGACCCGCCCGCGACAAGGTTGCGGCGCGCGCCGAGCGCTTCGTCAATTTCCAGATCGAGTCCTTGCTGAAGCCGCTGGTCGACCTCAAGAACGCCGAGCAGATCACCGGCATCGGCCGCGGCATCGCCTTCCAGCTCGTCGAAAATTTCGGCCTCATCAACCGCCGCGACATCGCCGAGGAGATGAAGTCGCTCGACCAGGAAGGCCGCGCCGCCCTTCGCCGGCTCGGTGTACGCTTCGGCGCCTACCACGTCTTCGTGCCCGCATTGATCAAGCCGGCCCCGGCCGGACTGGTGACGCTGTTGTGGGCGCTGCAGAACGACGGCAAGGACAAGCCCGGCTTTGGCGACGTGGTTCACGCGCTGGCCTCCGGCCGCACCTCGGTGGTCATCGACCCCACATTCGACAAGACATTCTACAAGCTGGCCGGCTATCGCAATCTCGGCCGTCGTGCGGTGCGCGTCGACATTCTTGAACGGCTGGCCGACCTGATCCGGCCCGCAACCAACTGGAAGCCTGGACTCGGCCAGCGCCCCGACGGCGCCTATGACGGCCAGTCCTTCATGGTGACGCCGCCGATGATGTCGATCCTCGGCGCCACCGCCGACGACATGGAAGAGATTTTGAAAGGCCTCGGCTACCGGGCCGAGCCGAAGCCGGCGGTCGAGGTGAGGGCCAGGCTCGAAGCACAGGACAATGCCGCGCGTGAAGCCGCCGCGGCCAAGCAGGCGGCGCAAGAACAAGCCGAGCAGGCCAAGGCAGCGGAAGCCGCGACTGCGGACGCCGAGACTATGGACGTCGAGACGCCGGCAGAGAGTCCGGGAGCGGATGCGGCTGCCGGTGCAGAGGCCACAGCCGAAGTTACCGCAGAACCCGCCATCGAAGCGGAACCTGTCGCGAAAGCTCAGTTGGAAACTCTAGCTGAGGTCACGAAAGAGGAGCAGTCTCCGGCCGAAGCCGCAGCTGAAATACCTGCGGTATCGGCGGCTCAGCCAGAGGCAGAACCCGAAGCCGCCGAGGTTGAGGTCGCACCGGCAGAGCCGGCTTCTGAAACTTCGCCTGCGACGGAAGCCGTGTCGGCGGAAGCCGCCACGGTCGAGGCCGCTCCAGAGGTTCCGGCAGAGGCCGAGGAACCAAAACCCATTCTGTTGTGGCGGCAGGGCCGCTTCGACCAGCGCCCGCGCCACCGCCATCACGACAACAGACCTCGTGACAATCGTCCGCGCAACGGGCAAGCCGCGCGCGACGGCCGTGGCGACGCGCCGGCAGATGCCACTGGCGGACAAGCGACCGGCGCTCCTGGCGGCCGGCCCACCCATGAAGGGCGCCGCGACGGCACCGGCAAGCCGCGCTTCGACCGCAGCAAATTCAAGCCCAAGCCCCAGGGCGAAGCGGGAGAGCGGCGCGATGGCAAGCCGCAGGGCGAGCGTTCCGATCGTCGCGAAAGCCGGCCTGACTGGAAAGGCGGTAGGCAGGACGGCAAGGGTGGCGCGCCAGGTGGAAAGCCCGCGTTCCAGCCGAAGCCTCGCGAGGAGCGTCCCGTGCGCTTCGACCCGGATTCGCCCTTCGCCAAGCTCGCCGCGTTGCGCGACCAGCTGAAGAAGTAAGTTCGCTCGCTCCGATGGTCAGTGATATCAGCCAGCGCATCGACAAATGGCTGTTCTTTTCGCGTGCTGTGAAATCGCGCTCGCTGGCAGCGAAGTTGGTGGTGGCCGGACGCGTCCGCATCAATCGCGACAAAGCAGCGCAGGCCTCCGATATGGTCCGGGTCGGCGACGTCCTGACCATCACTCTCGATCGGCGCATCTTCGTCTGGAAGGTGCTCGGCACAGGGAGCCGGCGCGGTCCGGCCGAGGAAGCGCGCCTGCTCTACGAGGATATGTCGCCACCGCCGGTGCCAAAGGGGGAGGCCCTTCCCGATGCGATTCCCGTGCTGCGCGATGCCGGCAGCGGCCGCCCGACCAAGAAGGAACGCCGGGAAACCGACCGGCTATTCGGCGAGGATTGACGCACAACGGCTTTCGCGGCGCCAACCGCTCCGGAATTCCATTCCGGAACATCGGTATCGCGCGCAATGGCTGCCCTTGCAAGCGGCAGGTAAAGGCGTTACCTGACCAAAAAAGCCCAACAAAAGCGGGACGTCCCGGAGCCGACTGATGACCTATGTCGTGACCGACAATTGCATAAAATGCAAATACATGGACTGCATCGAGGTCTGTCCGGTCGACTGTTTCTACGAAGGCGAGAACATGCTCGTCATCCATCCCGACGAGTGCATCGACTGCGGCGTCTGCGAACCGGAATGCCCGGCCGACGCGATCAAGCCGGACACCGAGCCTGGCCTCGACAAATGGCTGCAGATCAACACCGAATACGCTGATAAATGGCCCAACATCACTGCCAAGAAGGAGCCCCCGGCCGACGCCAAATCCTTCGATGGCGAGGCCGGCAAGTTCGAGAAATATTTCTCCGCCGAGCCCGGCGAGGGCGACTGACAAGACCGCTGATTCAGCCAGCGTAACGCTGCGTAAAGGGCATGGTGCTTTAACTGCCGTGACAGGCGGCGGTCGTGCATGGCCTTCGCGCATGCAGCAAAACCTTGATTCTTCCGACTTTTTGTGTTACATCAACCAAACATGCCGGTGACACAACGTCGATTTATGGCGCAAACGCCCCAAATCACTGAAAGGTGAATTTTTCAATCCGGACCAGAGTGATCTGGGGCAGGCAGTCGCAATTATGCGGTTTGCCGGCCTCGGCTTTTCCGGCGGGTTCATCGTTGTGCGGCTAACGATCGGTTACCGATCGCGCGAGTTCGGCCGGCAGAATGCCGGTACCACACCAAGGAGTTCATGGCGTAATGGCAACAATCACCCCGCAGAAGAAGTCCAGTGCAGCGCGTCACGGTTTTAAGACCGGCGAGTACATCGTCTATCCGGCGCATGGCGTCGGCCAGATCGTCTCGATCGACGAGCAGGAAGTTGCGGGCCACAAGCTGGAACTGTTCGTCATCGACTTCCAGAAGGACAAGATGCGTCTGAAGGTGCCGGTTGCCAAGGCGACTTCCATCGGCATGCGCAAGCTGTCGGAAGAGGATTATGTCGATCGCGCGCTGAAGGTCGTGCAGGGCCGCGCCCGCGTCAAGCGCACCATGTGGTCGCGCCGCGCCCAGGAATACGATGCGAAGATCAATTCCGGCGACCTGATCTCGATCTCGGAAGTGGTGCGCGACCTCTACCGCGCCGACAACCAGCCGGAGCAGTCCTATTCCGAGCGCCAGCTTTATGAGGCGGCACTCGACCGCATGGCGCGTGAGATCGCGGCCGTCAACCGCATGTCGGAAACCGAAGCGGTGCGTCTCATCGAGGTGAACCTCAACAAGGGGCCGAAGCGCGGCGCCAAGGCCGACAACGAAGAAGCCGAGCAGGAAGAAGCTGCCTGATCGCTTCTCGTCTTAGAATTTAGAAAAACCCGGCCTCGCGCCGGGTTTTTGTTTGGGGATCGGGTGCTTTAGCGCGGTGCAGTCTCTCGTCGTGCCTCATCCGCCGACAGCCAGTAGCAGCGCATACAGGCGAAGACCTAGCTTTTGCCGCCGCCTTCCTTCTCCGCCTCCTGTTTCAGCGTCGCGATGAACCGCTTGGTTCGCTGGCGCTCCGGATTGCTGAACAGAACAGCGGCGGGGCCTTTCTCGACGACGGCGCCGGCGTCGAGGAACACCACCTCCTGCGCGATCTTGGAGGCGAGGCGCAGGTCGTGCGTCGCCATCACCATGGTAGTGCCCTCGCGGGCGAGCTGGCTGAGCACGTCGACCACCTCCTGCGCCAGTTCCGGATCCAGCGCCGAGGTCGGCTCATCGCACAACAGCACTTTCGGCGATGGCGCCAGCGCCCTGGCAATCGCCACGCGTTGCTGCTGGCCACCTGACAGCGTCGCCGGCCAGGCATCGGCCTTGTGCGCCATGCCGACCTTCTCGAGCAGAGCGAGCGCCCGCTCGCGCGCCCTCGCCGTCGGCCATTTCAGCACAGTCACCAGCCCCTCCATGACATTCTCGATCGCGGTGCGGTGTGGGAACAGCTGGAAATTCTGGAACACCATGCCGGTCTGCAGCCGCAGGCGCCGGATGGCCGTTGCGGAAACCTTGCCGCCGGGTTGGAATTCGAGCGCGTCGTCGCCGATGCGCACTGTGCCCGAAGTCGGAATCTCGAGCAGGTTGATGCAGCGCAAGAGCGTGCTTTTCCCGCCGCCCGAGGGACCGACAAGGGCGGTGACGCTGCCCTCCTCGATGGTGACGGTCACCCCCTTCAGCACGAGGTTGTCGCCGAAGCGCTTCTCGATGTCGGTGAGACCGATCATGAGCGCGCCTCCAGGAAGCCGCCATAGCGGTTGAGCCGCTTTTCCAAACGCGTCTGCAATGCCGACAGCACGGAGCTCAACGCCAGATAGAGGGCCGCCGCCTCGATGTACAGGATCAGCGGCTCATAGGTGGTGGCGACGATGCGCTGCGCCGCCTGGAACATTTCCGGCACGGTGATGGCGGCGGCCAGTGATGTATCCTTGACCAGCGAGATGAAGGTGTTGGACAGCGGCGGCACCGCGACGCGGCCGGCCTGAGGCAGTATGGTGCGCCGCATCGCCTGGCTCCAGGTCATGCCTATCGAATAGGCTGCCTCCCATTGCCCCTTCGGCACCGAGCCTATGACGGCGCGGATGATTTCCGACGTATAGGCGCCGATGTTAAGCGTGAAGCCGATCAGCGCGGCTGAAAAAGCGTCGAGCAGGATGCCGACCGAGGGCAGGCCGTAGAAGATCAGGAAGAGCTGCACCAGGAGTGGCGTGCCACGGAAGATCCAAACGTAGAAGCGGACCACGGCGACCAGCGGCTTCGGGCCGAACAGCCGGACAAGCGCCGCAACCAGCCCGACGAACAGACCAAATGCGAACGACAGCAGTGTTAGCGGCACGGTGAAGATCAGCGCGGCCCATAGCAGCGTGGGTAACGAGTCCAGCATCAATTGCAGCCAGTGCGGCACGAAAACCTCCTTGCGAGATTGCCGCCCAAAACAGGCCCGGCAGCATCGAGGCGCGATCATACGGTCGTCATATCACGCGAAAAGCGGCGGCCGTCAAAGACGGCTCGCCGCGATACTTGTCATGCGGGCCGGCAAAAGGCCCGCTCAGTGAAATGCGTTTACTTCGAAACGTCCTGGCCGAAATAGGTGTCTGCAATCTTCTGGTAGGTGCCGTCGGCCTTGATGTCCGCCAGCGCCTGATTGATCGCGGCGACCAGCTCCGGATCGCCCTTGCGCACGATCACGCCGGAATAGTCGGCGTTTTCTTCCTGGGCGGCGATCTTCACATTGGCGTCGGGCTTGTGCTTCTTGAAATCAAGGAACGACAGGCTGTCGTTGATGGTCGCGTCGGCGCGGCCGGTAAGAAGCAGCTGGATCGACTGGTCGAAACCATCGGTGCCGACGAGCTCGGCGCCGTTCGTTTCGGCGAGCTTGCCGAAATTCGAGGTCAGCGACTGCGCCGCCTTCTTGCCCTTGAGATCGGCAAAGTTCTTGATGTCGGTGTTGTCGCCGCGCACGATCAGCACCGCCTTGGAAGCAATGTAGGGATCGGAGAAATCATACTTGGCCTTGCGCGCCTCGGTGATGCCCACCTGGTTGACGACGGCGTCATAGCGCTCGGCGTCGAGGCCGGCGATCAGCCCGTCCCATTTGCCCTCGAGGAATTCGGCCTTGACGCCAAGGCGCTTGGCGATCGCCTGGGCGATCTCGACATCGAAGCCGACCAACGCGCCTGAGGCATCATGATAGGTGAAGGGAGCATAGGTGCCTTCGGTGCCGATCTTGAGGACACCGGCCTGCTTGATCTGATCGAGATTGGCGCCAGCATGGCCTGATGTGACGGCCAGAACCTGCAATGTTGCGACGACGATGAGCGATTTAAGCCATTTCATTTTTCTGTGATCCCGTCCTTGGCCGGTGCCCGGCACATTCTAAGCGCCGGAAACTGACAGATACGGACTGGCAAAATAAGGAACCAGATTTCAAAAATGAGCCGCTTCCGAAATCCAATTCTCACAACCAGTCGAATCACACCAACCCGCCACCTAGCGACCGCCGTGATGGGTTTTTCTGACAGCCCAATCCACGCGACATCAGCGGCGGAACCATTCACCCGCGTGGCACGTTCTTGGCTGTTGTAGGGCGCGGCGTCGCCAATTCAACCACGATGCCAGCTCAGGGTCGAGCGATCGCACCGCAACGCCCGGAACAGGGAGCGCGGCATGATGGAAGATACGGCAGGGCGAACCATGGTCCGCGCGGCGATGAAAGCCCCCTATCTCGAGCGCGACGAGGAGCACGTGCTCGCATTGCGCTGGAAGGAAGATAACGACCAGCAGGCGCTGCACCAAATCGCCATGGCGCATATGCGGCTGGTCATTTCCATGGCCTCGAAGTTCCGCCACTATGGCTTGCCCCTGGGTGACCTGGTTCAGGAAGGCCATGTTGGCCTGCTGGAGGCAGCGGCCCGCTTCGAACCGGAGCGCGAAGTGCGGTTTTCGACCTATGCGACATGGTGGATCCGCGCCTCGATGCAGGACTATATCCTGCGCAACTGGTCGATCGTGCGCGGCGGCACCAGTTCGGCGCAAAAGGCACTGTTCTTCAATTTGCGGCGCTTGCGCGCCCGCTTGGCAAATGGCGCCGAGCCGATCTCGAACACCTCGCTCTATCGCGAGGTGTCGGTGGCGCTGGGCGTCTCCGAGGCCGACGTGGCGATGATGGATTCCCGCCTTTCTGCGCCGGACAGCTCACTCAACCAGCCGCTCGCCGATGATTCCGGCGCCACCGAACGGATGGAATTCCTGGTTTCGGACGATCCTTTGCCGGACGAGGTCGTGGGTGACACGATCGACGTCGAACGCCGCTCTCTCTGGCTGAAAACGGCGCTCGGCGCGCTTAATGCCCGCGAGCTCAGGATCATCGAGGAGCGTCGGTTGAGCGACGAGGGCGCGACGCTCGAAGCACTCGGCGAGGCACTCGGCATCTCCAAGGAGCGCGTCCGCCAGATCGAGGCACGCGCCATGGAAAAGCTCAAGGTGGCGCTGGTGAAGCAAAACCCCGAGTTTTTGGCGACAGCCGCCTAGCGTACCAGCGAAGGCTGGAAGCGCGGGAAACTACCGTTTGCGGGCCGCAGTCACCTGAATATCGACACACCCTACCTGTCGGTGATGATCTTGACCTTATCGCCGGCCGAAACGGCAGCACCGGGCGACATCGCATTGAGCACCCGGAACAGGTCGAGCTTGCGGTCGACGCCGACCATCTGCGCGGCAAGCGAACCCATGGTCTGTCCGGGCTGCACCGTGACGACGCGGACGTGCAGCGGCTTCAGCGCCGCTTTCTCCGCCGCACTCAACACGCGGAAGGAACCGCTGACCGAGCGCGCCACCGAGTCCAGCGTGGTGCTGGCGGAGGGAGCTGCCGTCAACAGCCGGTAGACCTGGCCGCCGGCTCGGATCACCGCGATGTCGAACTGCCAGCCCTCGGCGCTGGCATGCGCCGTCGCCGCCTCGTTGCCGTTGATCGTTTCCTGGCGCACGCTGCTTTCATCGAGCCCGGCCACCCAGCCGCTGCGGATGTAGTCGGTCAGCGAGCGGCTCTTGTCGATCGAAACGCCGTCGAAGCGGATCGCTATGTCGCCCGGCCCGGTTGCCGTCACTGCCGCAGCCGAGTTGTCGATGATGAAGCCATCGGGCACCGAGAACGACACGCCGAGCCCCGGATGGAGGAAGGTTTCGCCACGCACATAACCTTCTTCCGGCGTGTCGCCATACAGCAGGCCGTCTATGCCGGCGAGGAAGGGGGCACGGTCGCGCGTGCCGACGCCGGGGGCGCCGAACTGGCGGGCATGGCGCTGCGCCAAATCGATGCGTTGCGGCGTATTGGGATGCGTCGCCAGGAAGTCGAGACTGGCGTCGGTGGCGCCGCTGATCGAGCGGAAATCGGTGTAGGCCGACATAGACTGCAGGAATCGGCCGGCGGCAAAGGGATCGAAGCCCGCCTCGCCGATCGACCTGATGCCGATGCCGTCGGCCTCCAACTCCTGATTGCGCGAGAACTGGGCAAGCCGCAGCTTGCCGCGGATCAGTGCCGCCTTGGCGGTCGGGCTGTCGCCGAGCACATCCGAGACGACCTTGGTTGCAAACCCCTCCTCGGCTTCGAGCTGCTGGCGCTGCAATCCGTGGTTTGCAGTGACGTGGCCCATCTCATGCGCGATCACCGCGGCGAGCTCGGCCGAATCGTTGGCCAACGCCAACAGGCCGCGCGTGATGTAGAGATAGCCGCCCGGCAGCGCGAAAGCATTGACGTTGGGCGAATTGAGGATGGTGATGCGGTAGGTTTGGGTCGGATTGGCCGACACGACGGTCAGGCTGCCGACGACCTTGGCGACCATACGCTCGAGCTTGGGATCGGAATACTCGCCGCCATAGGTGGCGAGGATGCGCGGGTGCTGCGCCTTCGCCATTTCGGCGAGCTTGCTGTTGGCGGCGACGTTGTCGACCGTGACCGGTTTGCTGGAAGGCTGGAAGCCGGATTCCTGAACGTCCGGAGGCGTGAACATCTGGCAGCTTGCCAGCGCCATGGCAAGGCCGGCCAGCGCGACGAAGCGCGCCAGCGGTTTCCTTCTCACTCTGTCGGTGCCGGTCGGCAGAACAGCTTCCTTTCGGGTCTCGGCACATGACTCCCTGAAAATCGGGCATCGATTTTCGGAAGGATCATGCGCAAATCAAACTGCAACAGCTTCGCGTGTACGAGCACGCGCGGCACGTAGTGGCAAATCACAGCCTATGCCGGACCAGTATCGGAGGACCTAGCCACACTACTTTGACCATGGCAAGCAAGCGCCGCATCGCCTGCAGCCGGTTTGGCCGTAAATTATGTCCGCTTCCGGGCAATATCTCGTGATTCGGCGCCAAACGAACCTGCACCGATATAGCGCCTGAAGGCTTCCGGTCCAGCCTTGGTGAAAAAATCGGCGACAGCCCCGGTTGCGGCAACCGTGCCATTGTCCAGGAACACCATGTCCTGGCCGATACGGTGCGCCTCTTCCGGCTGATGCGTGACGAACAGCACTGTCATGCGCCGCTCCGCATGGACGCTGGCTACCAGATCGAGCATGTCGTCGCGCAAGGCCGGCCCGAGCGAAGCGAACGGTTCGTCGAGCAAAAGCACCGGCCGGTTGCGCACCAGCACGCGGGCGAGCGCGACGCGCTGCCGCTCGCCACCGGAGAGCTCGCGGGGCAGACGCTGTTCCTTGCCGGCAAGGCCGACGCGCTTGAGCGCCTCGGCGATTGCCGCGCGGTCGGCTTCGGTCAGCCTGAGCGTCGGCGAGCGGCCAAGACCGACATTTCGTTCGACCGAAAGATGCGCAAAGAGATTGTTTTCCTGGAACACCATCGATACGGGTCGTGTCGATGGTGGTTTGGCGCCGACATCGGCGCCACCGATCAGCACGCGACCCGATCGCGGTGTTTCGAAGCCGGCCACCAGATTGAGCAGCGTCGATTTTCCCGAGCCGCTCGGCCCCATGATCGCGGTGATCTTCGAGGCGGCGAATTCGACATCGAACAAAAACGGCGCTTCACTATGGCTGAACGAGACCTTTTCCAGCCGCACAGCCGTACCGTTTTCCGTGCTGTTGAGCGTCATGTCTTTTCTCCCCGCCCCAGCCGATCCGCGGCCAGGACAAGCGCGAGACAGACCAGGCCGAGCAGCAACGCCAAGCCCGCGGCGTCCATCGTACGGTAACTGCCCATGCGCGCCAGCAAGAGATAGGGCAGCGTCTGCAGGGCGTCGCTGCCGAACAGCGCAATGACGCCGAGATCGCCGAGCGACAAGGCCATGGCAAAGGCGAAGCCGGTGGCGAGCGGCCGCCGCAACGACGGCCAGTCGATAAGCCAAAACCGGCTCCAGCCCGAAATGCCAAGCAGCAGACAGAGCCGTTCGTGGCGTTCGCTCGCCGCATCATAGCCGGGGCGAATAGCGCGGATGGCAAACGGCATCGCCATCACCGCATTGACGGTGACGACCATGACAGGGGCGATGGCAAAGACATCGCTGACGGTACGCAAGAGCAGGAACCAGCCGGCGCCGATGACGATGGGCGGCACGACGAGGACGAAGCCGGCGCCGGTATCGGTGGCATGTTCGAGCAGCGTCTTGGCACCGGCGCTGCGCTTCAAGTCCAGCGCCCTTCGCGCCATTACGAGCGACAGTGACAGGGCGACGGAAAGCAGCGCCGCCAGCAAGGCGAGCACGGCGCTGGTCAGCGCCGCTTGCCGCACCGCGCTTTCGCCCGCCAGCCGGCCGAGATCGGCGCCAAGGCCCGACATCACCGTGGCCGCCATCGGCCCGGCGACGAACAGCAACGCCAGAACGATCAATGTTGTGTTCAGCACGGTCTCGGGAAGGCCGGCCGAAAGATACCGGCGCTGCGCCACCGGCAGGTTGGCATCGCCGACGGTGTTGGCGCCAAGCCTCATCAGTGCCAGCACCACGACGAAGGTCAACGCGATCTGCAGCAGCGTCAGCGTGACGGCGCGGGCGGGATCGAAATCGAAACGCAGCGCCTGGTAGATGGCGACCTCCAGTGTCGTCGCGCGCGGCCCGCCGCCCAGCGTGAGCACGATGGTGAAGGATGTGATGCAAAGCATGAAAACAAGCCCGGCGACCCCCGGCAGTGCCGCGCGCAGCGTCGGCCATTCGATCAGCCGGAAGGCGGGTCTGGCGCCCATGCCGAGCTGGCTCGCCAGTCGCCACTGGTCGACCGGCACGGTACTCAGCGCCTCAAGGAACAGCCGCGTGGCCAGCGGCAGGTTGAAGAAGACATGGGCAACGAGGATGCCGGACAGGCCGTAGATGCCCGGCCAGCCCTGACCGCCAATCGCGCTGAGCACACCGGCGAAATAGCCGGCACGGCCATAGAGGGCCAGAATGCCGAGCGCTGCGACGATGGCCGGCAGCGCCAGCGGCACTGCGAAGAGCTGCAGGATGAAGCCGCGGCCGAAGAACCGCGGATGCCTCGACAGCGCCCGCGCAACGAACAACGCCGGCACGACGGAGAACAGCGTCGAGAGAAGCGCCTGCCACAGGGTGAAACGGGCGATGCGGAAGAGGTAGGAATCAAAGGCCGACGCGGCGCCGGACAGGTCGCGCGCGCCCTCGACGATGAGACCGGCAAACGCACCGCCGATCAGCAATGCGATAGCGGCGAGCGCAAGAATGCCGGCGGTGATGCGGGAATCCGATGATGGCGCGCGTTGCACGCTAGACCACCAGATTCGAGATTCTTAGCGAGGATTGCGTTCCTTCGCGCCCCCCTCTGTCCTGCCCTCTTTGCCACCACTTGGCATCTCCCCCACGAGGGGGGAGATTGGCAGGTTCAGCGCTCCGCTCATTCCGGCAATGTCGGAGATTGGCGAAAGCCGGCATGACGGCCGATCTCCCCCCTTGTGGGGGAGATGTCCGGCAGGACAGAGGGGGGCGCCGTAGAGTGATCATCGTCAATCAGAAGCTACTTGCTCATCACCGACAGCCATTCGTCGACCCAGGCCTTGCGGTTGGCGGCGACCTCTTCGGGGCTGAACAGCAAGGTCTTGGTGGGCTTGACCAATTTGTCGAAAGCCGGGTTGAGTGGCTTGTCGGTTTTCCCGGCCGGGAACATCCAGTTCGTCTCGGGGATGACGTTCTGGAATTTCGGCCCGGTCATGAAGGTCAGGAACTTTTGCGCCAGCGGGTTCTTCGCGCCTGACGTGGTGATGCCGGCGACCTCGATCTGCAGATATTCGCCCTCCTCGAAGGAGGCCGCCTGATAGCGTTCGGTGTTCTCGGCGACCATGTGATAGGCCGGCGACGTGGTGTAGGACAGCACCATCGGCGCCTCGCCCTTAGTGAATAGGCCATAGGCCTCGCTCCAGCCCGGCGTCACGGTGAGCACCTTTGCCCTGAGCTTGGCCCAGGCTTCCGGCGCCTTGTCGCCATAGACCGACCTCACCCATAACAGCAGGCCGAGACCTGGCGTTGAGGTGCGCGGATCCTGGATGACTATCTTCTCATCGGCATTGCCCTCGACCAATTCCTTCAGGCTTTTCGGCGGGGTCTTCAGCTTTTCGGTGTCGTAGACGACGGCGAAATAGCCATAGTCGAACGGCACGAAAATATCGTCGCTCCAGCCCCCCGGCACTTTGACGTCCGACACCGGGCCATGCGGCGAAAACAGGCCGGTGGCCTTGGCTTCCACCGTCAGATTGGTATCGAGGCCGAGCACGATGTCGGCCTTGGTCGCGGCCCCTTCCAGTCTGACGCGGTTGAGCAGCGCGACGCCGTCGGCGACCGCGACGAATTCGAGAGAACAGCCGCATTCCGCCTCGAACGCCTTCTTCACCGCGGGGCCTGGACCCCACTCGGCGGTGAAGCTCTCATAGGTATAGACGGTGAGTTTCTCCTGCGCGGATGCCGGCCCGGTGCCGCCCAGAATGGATGCCGCAAGCAGCATTGCCGAAACAAGAGAGTATAACAGCGTGCGCATCGGCGCCTCCTTCGTTGGCATTGAAAGGAATTGAGGCGTCGGGTTGTCCGAAACGTCTAATCCCTCCGCCGGTACAAACCGGATCAGGTTCAGCGGGTTGGCATTGTTGCCTCTCAGCCGGTCCGCGAAGATCGCGTCCAGCACCCCGTTAGAGCGTTTCGACACATAGGCCCGGCCGAAGTGCTGCGCAAGCTGAAGTTTGCAGGGCATCCGGAGCACGGCCTTCCGTTTCGCAAGCAGGGCTGGTAAGGGCCACGCATATGAGCAAATTTACCATCCTGCTTGGCGGCGATCTTATCCGCACGCCGCTGCTCGACCGCCAGGTCGAAGGCTCCCGTGTCATCGCCGCCGACGCCGGCATCGGCCATGCTCGGACGCTGGGCCTGACGCCGGAACTCTGGGTCGGCGACTTTGATTCGGTGCCGGCGGATTTGCCGGACGATCTGGCCGCCGTACCCCGCCAGGTCTTTCCGGCAGAAAAGGACAAGACCGACGGCGAACTGGCTATCGCCGCCGCGCTCGAACGCGGCGCGACCAGCCTCGTGCTCGCCGGCGCGTTCGGCGGCAAGCGCACCGACCACGCCTTCCTGCACCTCGCGCTCAGCATCCGACTGGCCGAGGCAGGCATAGAGGTGCTTTTGACTAGCGGCGCACAGGAAGGCATCCCCTTGCTTCCCGGAAAGACCGGCTTCGATTACACCGACGGCACGCTGTTTTCGATCCTCGGCTTCTCCGACCTTTCCGGCCTGACCGTTACCGGCGCCAAATGGCCGCTGAACCATGTCGAAGTGGCGTTCGGCTCGTCGTTGACCATTTCCAACGAAGTCAAGGGCCGGCTCGAAATCGCGCTGGGCAGCGGCCGCGCGCTGTTGCTCGCCCATCCTTTTCCCCTACCTGAAAGCTGACATGGCGCCGCCACTTCTCAATCTCGACGGGATAAAACTGACCTTCGGTGGCACACCGCTGCTCGACGGGGCGGAGCTGACGGCGTCGGCGGGCGACAAGATCGCTTTGGTCGGCCGCAACGGTTCGGGCAAGTCGACATTGCTGAAGATCGCTGCGGGATTGATCGAGCCGCAGGATGGCGAGGTGTTCCGCCAGCCTTCGGCGACAGTGCGCTACCTGCCGCAAATGCCCGACATGGACGGTTTCGCCAGCGTCCGCGCCTATGTCGAGGCGGGGCTCGGACCCGCTGACGATCCTTACCGTGCCACCTACTTGATGGAGCACCTTGGCCTGTCCGGCGAGGAACGGCCGGGCGATCTGTCTGGCGGCGAGGCGCGGCGCGCCGCCCTTGCCCGTGTCATGGCGCCGGAGCCCGACATTCTTCTCCTCGATGAGCCGACCAACCATCTTGACCTCCAGGTTATCGAATGGCTGGAGGAGGAGCTTGCCCGCACCTCTTCGGCGCTGATTGTCATCTCGCACGACCGTCGCTTCCTCGAGCGCGTATCGCGCGCCACCATCTGGCTCGACCGCGGCCAGACCCGCCGGCTGGACAAGGGCTTTGGCCATTTCGAGGAATGGCGTGACACCGTGCTGGAAGAGGAAGAGCGCGAGCAGCACAAGCTCGGCCGCCAGATCGTGCGCGAAGAGCACTGGCTGCGCTATGGTGTGACGGCAAGGCGCAAGCGCAACATGCGCCGGCTCGGCGAGTTGCAGACCATGCGCCAGCGCTTTCGCGGCCATCGCGGCGCCGAGGGCGCGGCGACCATGGTGGCAAGCGACGCCGCCGAATCCGGCAAGCTGGTCATCGAGGCCAAGAACATCGAGAAAAGTTTTGGCGACCTCACCGTGGTGAAGGGCTTCTCGACCCGCATCCAGCGCGGCGACCGTGTCGGCTTGGTCGGGCCGAACGGCGCCGGCAAGACGACGCTCTTGAAGATGCTGACCGGTGAATTGAAGCCGGACTTAGGCATGGTGCGGCTCGGCACCAATCTTGAGATCGCCACGCTCGACCAGAAGCGCGAGGCGGTCGATCCGGCCGAAACGCTGGCGCAATACCTCACCGACGGGCGCGGCGAGAACCTTGTCATCAATGGCGAGCAGCGCCACGTCGTCTCCTATATGAAGGATTTCCTGTTCAAACCGGAACAGGCGCGCACGCCGGTGCGTGAGCTTTCGGGCGGCGAGCGGGCACGGTTGCTGCTGGCTCGTGTTTTGGCGCGGCCGGCGAACCTTCTGGTGCTCGACGAGCCGACCAACGATCTCGACATGGAGACGCTGGAACTGCTGCAGGAACTGGTCGCCGGTTTTGCCGGTACTGTCATCCTGGTCAGCCACGACCGCGATTTCCTCGACCGCACCGTGACCAGCCTGATTGCACCTGATGGCGATGGCCGCTGGATCGAGTATGCCGGCGGCTATTCGGACATGCTGGCGCAACGCGGCGGCACCAGGTTGGACGACCGCAGGGCGCGGACGAAGCCTGAAATTGGTGACGCGGTGCCGGCAAGAAAGGCTGAGGCGTTGCCGAAGGGCCCGGCAAAGAAACTGTCGTTCAAGCAGAAATTCGCGCTGGAATCACTGCCCAAGAAGATCGAGGCGATGACGGCCTCGATCTCACGGCTGGAGGACAATATCGCCGACCCGGCCTATTACGAACGGGACCCGGCCTCATTCCAGAAGACCATTGCCGCCCTCGACAAGGAGCGCGCCACGCTGGCAGCGCTCGAGGAGGAATGGCTGGAGTTGGAGATGCTGCGCGAGGAGATGGAGGGGTAAAACGCTTCGCCGTTGCTCCAACACCAAAATGCGCATACATTATGCGCATGCTGCGGAGGTTATCATGCGAAAGATAGCTATGAATGCGGTTCGTCAGCCGGCAAATCTGTCGATCGACTCAAAGCTCATGAAAGAAGCCAAGGGGCTCGATGTGAATGTCTCGCGCGCCGCGGAAGCCGGCATTGCAGAGGCAGTAGCCGCCGAAAAGACACGGCTGTGGAAGCTTGAGAACCGCACAACGATAGATGCGTGGAACGAATATGTCGAAAAACACGGCATTCCACTGGCAGAACATCGGCAATTCTGATGGCGCGGTATGACGTCTTCGCGGTTAGCATTGAAGGCGGCTATCTCCTCGACGTCCAGGCCGATCTGCTCGACCATTTTAAGACCCGGGTGGTCGTCCCGCTTCTGCCGGCTGCGACGGCGCCATCGCCAATGCGAAAGCTTCATCCCATTTTTGAGATCAATGGGCGGAAATTGGTCATGGCGACCCATTTGATCGCCACGGTTGCAGCGACTGAACTAGGCGAAAGCCGACTGAATCTGACGAGGCACCACGACGACATTGTGGCCGCGCTCGACATGCTGTTCCAAGGCTTTTGAACCAAAGGAGCGTTGAGCCGGCGGACCGGCCTCAGCCCGCCGTCTTTGTTTGCCAGGCCTTCAGCGCCTCATCGAACACTTTTTCGCCGGGAATGCCCTTTTCCATGGTGAGCAGCGCCCGCCGCCCGGTCTTGTAAACGACCGGCACGTCGATCCAGTTCTGGCCCCGGAGCAGGGTCAGATTGGCGTCTTCATCGGCCTTGGTGTCGTTGAGAGCGACTAGGAAGAAGCCGTCGGCGATCTTGGCCGGAATGCCGATCAGCGGGCTGCCGGCATCCTCTTCGGAACCCTTCATGGCAACGCGCAGGATGTTGTCGACGCCGCCGCCGTCAAAGCCGTCGGGTGTCAGGAAGATCATCTCGATGATGTGGCTGGCGGGCAGCGTCTGGTCGGTGTTGCGGCGGATGGTCATGCGCAACTGCACGTCCTTTCCGGGAATGGTTGCCTCAGCGCGGATTGCCGGTTCGGGCGGCAGATTGCCGCCGGGCGATTCCTGCACCAGCGACCAAACGATATTGCCGGGCTCGGCCGAGCCTTGAGCGGTGCTGGTGCGCTCCTCGTAGAAGATCGCCTTCTGGCCGACCGCGAGCGCAGGCTCCACTGGTGCAACTGGTGTGGCACCCGGGGCCGGCGCTGCCGGGGCGGCTGCGCTATCGGGCGGTGCTGCTCCATCGGCAGGCGGTGTCGCAGGGGCTGCGCCCGGCGTGGCGGGCGCTGCCGTGGCTGGCGTATCGCCGGCCGGCGCAGCAGGCGCAGGAGCGGCCGGCGGCGGCGTGGTCAGTGCTGCGACGGATTCACCCTCTCCGATGCCGCTTTGACCTGAAGCGGGGCCGGGATCGACCTCGCCGCCCTCGGGCGTCAGGCGCTGGGTGAACTTTGCGCCTTCGGCATCAGTGGGAGCCGCTGCGGCAGGAGGCCTTGCCGCAGCATCGGTAGCCGGCTCGGCCGGGGCAGGCTTTACCAGCGGTTCGATCGTTGCGACTTCGGTGCTGTTGAGACCCAGCATATCGCTGAACGCGTCCTTGTTCAGCCAAATGCCGTAGCCACCGCCGGCAACGACGAGCAGAGCGACGACAGCGGCGATCAGCCCGCCATAGCTGCGCTTGCGCTCGGCAGGACGCAGACGCGGAAAGGTGTCCGCCGCCGGTTCCTCCTCGTTGGAAAAGACATCGCTTCTAAAGACGTCGCCCTTTTCGTCCGCCGCTGGAAAATCCCTGTCCGAAGGCACCGGATCGATGCGCTCTGGAGGAGAAGCAACGGACGGCGGCTTTTGCCAGTTCGGCGCGGCTTTGGCGGCAGGCGTCGGCTGCCATGCCGGCTCGGCCTTTGCCGGCTGCCGGACATGGCTGGGTTGGTTCTTGTTGCGGTCGATGGAGGAGAAGATGTCTTCCAACTCCGCCAGCGGATCGGATGGCGGCGCAGGCTTGACATACCCTCCCTCGACCTTGGCGATGGCGTCTTCCAGCGTACGCATCTGCCTGTCGACGTCAGAAGGCGACATCGCGGTCTTCTCTGCGAGTTGTTTCGCGATTGATGAACGGGCTCTGTCATAGACTTTGGCGCGCATCTCCACCGATGGCTCACCGAGCTTGTCGAGCGCGTTTTTCAGAATAGCAACTAAATCTGCCATGCTTCAGTCGACCTGCATTTCGTTTCTGGGCCGGCCCCCGCAAATCGGCCGCGATGCCCGGAACGGCTGAGAATCTAGTCTTGAAACGGATCGGTCACAAGTATTGTGTCGTCCCGTTCAGGGCTGGTGGAAAGGAGTGCGACCGGCGCGCCAATCAGTTCCTCGATATGGCGGACATATTTGACTGCCTGCGCCGGTAGATCGTTCCAGCTTCTGGCGCCGGCGGTGGTGCCTTTCCAGCCCTCCAGCGTCTCGTAGACCGGTTCGACGCGCGCCTGCGCACCCTGGCTGGCCGGCAGATAGTCGATCGCCTCGCCGTCGAGGCGATAGCCGGTGCAGACCTTGATTTCGTCCAGCCCATCGAGCACGTCGAGTTTGGTCAGAGCGATGCCTTTGATGCCGTTGACGGCGACGGCCTGGCGAACCAGCACGGCATCGAACCAGCCGCAGCGACGCTTGCGGCCGGTGACGACACCGAACTCGTGGCCGCGCGTGCCGAGGAACTCGCCGATCTCGTTCTTCTGTTCGGTCGGGAACGGACCTTCGCCGACACGCGTCGTATAGGCCTTAGTGATGCCAAGCACGTAACCGATGGCACCGGGGCCGACCCCGGATCCGGCAGCCGCCTGACCGGCGACCGTGTTGGACGAGGTCACGAACGGATAGGTGCCGTGGTCGATGTCGAGCAGCGTGCCTTGCGCGCCCTCGAACAGGATGCGTTCGCCGGCGCGGCGCTTGTCGTCGAGGATCTTCCAGACACGGTCCATATAGGGCAGGATCTCGTCGGCGACGGAAATCAGCTCACTCATGATCGCGTCATGCGTGACTTCGGCATGGCCAAGCCCGCGGCGCAGCGCATTGTGGTGCGTCAACAGCCTGTCGACCTTCAAGGGCAGCGTTTCCAAATCGGCCAAATCCATCACCCTGACCGCGCGCCGGCCTACCTTATCCTCGTAGGCAGGGCCGATGCCGCGACGGGTCGTACCAATCTTCGTTCCGGAATTGGAAGCGGCGTCTTCGCGGAATCCGTCCAGCTCCCGGTGCAAGGACAGGATTAGCGCGGTGTTTTCGGCTATTTTCAGGCGCTCCGGCGTCACCTCGACGCCCTGTGCCTTCAACTTCGCCACTTCCGCGACGAAAGCGTGCGGATCGAAGACGACGCCATTGCCGATGATGGACAGCTTGCCTTGCCGCACCACGCCGGACGGCAGCAGCGACAACTTATAAACCTTGCCGTCGACGACCAGCGTATGGCCGGCATTGTGGCCGCCCTGGAAGCGCACGACGACGTCGGCGCGTTCCGACAGCCAGTCAACGATCTTGCCTTTGCCTTCGTCGCCCCACTGCGAGCCGACGACCACCACATTGGCCATGTTTCTTTTCCCTTGAGACGCCGCTCGGGACGGC
The DNA here is from genome assembly GCF_040319125.1 of Mesorhizobium sp. M0938. Taxonomy (NCBI): domain Bacteria; kingdom Pseudomonadati; phylum Pseudomonadota; class Alphaproteobacteria; order Hyphomicrobiales; family Phyllobacteriaceae; genus Mesorhizobium; species Mesorhizobium sp. M0938. The sequence goes on from NZ_JAMYNS010000002.1 coordinate 178,582, forward strand.
TTGAAATGGTTCGAAACGACAGGCTTCTATCGCATCGGCTCGAAAATCGGAATCGATTTTCGGAAAGCACGGTACGAACATTCAAGCCTTGAGGCGCGTACTTTGTGCGCCCAAGTGGGCGCACGTCGCTCTATACCGTCAAGACCCGGCGAGTGCGACCATTCTTTGCCGCCGAAAGTGCCCTCAGGCACAATAATTTTCGCCTTTGACATCATTTACTTGAACGGATCACCGCAATGGGTCGGCAATGACCCTTCGCCTGCCTTCCCCGGCTGGAAATTTCGCGATGCATCGAACCGCCTATCTGTTCCTGTTGTTCACCACCTTGCTGTGGGGAGGCAACTCCGTGGCCGGCAAGCTGGCGGTCGATCACATTTCGCCGATGACGCTGGTCTTCCTGCGCTGGATTCTGGCCGTTCTGATCATGCTGCCGATCGGTTGGAGAACACTGCGCGAGGACTGGCCGGTGGTGCGCAGGCATTGGTTGCTGCTTGGCGGGCTCGGTGCTTGCGGCTTCACCTTTTTCAACGCGATTTTCTACACGGCGCTCAACTACACGACGGCAATCAACGTTTCGATCGAGCAGGCGGCGATACCGATCGTCATCATCCTCGCCAATTTCGTGCTGTTTCGCCTGCGTGTGAACCGGGTGCAGATCGCCGGCGTCATGCTGACGATCATCGGGGTCGCGCTGACCGCAAGCCATGGCGATCTGCGCCAGCTTCTCAAGCTGGATCTCAATTTCGGCGACGCCATCATGCTGGGTGCCGTGCTTTGCTACAGTTTCTATTCGGTCGGACTGCGGCTGAAGCCGGCCATACGCTGGCAGAGCCTGATGCTGGCGCTGTCGATTGCGGCACTTGCCACCTCGCTGCCTTTCTTCCTGTGGGAGGTGGCTGCGGGAAAGGTCATCGTCCCCGATGCACGCGGCTGGGCGGTTGCATTCTACACTGCGATCGGCGCCTCGGTCGTCTCGCAGATCTTCTATATCAGGGGCAACGAACTGATCGGCGCCAACCGGGCCGGGTTGTTCATCAACCTGGTGCCGATCTTCGGCACGCTGCTTTCGGTGCTGATCGTCGGCGAGACATTCCAACTCTATCAGGGACTGGCCCTCGTCCTGGTGCTCGGCGGCATCAGCCTCGCCGAATACAGCGGAAGGAAGATGGCGTTTTAGCCGGCGAATGTTCGCCACAGGATGAGGATGAGCAGTCCAGAGCTTGCCGGCGTCCCATGGTAAACCAAGACCTCACAGCAATGATCAGGTGAATATCCAAAACAACTAATGTATTAAGAGACTGATTGTTAGTACGACTGTATTAAGGATAGGACCATTGCAATATACGGCGGCAACGCCAAGAGATTGACTTTTTCACCTTTCGGGACTCATCTCGCCACTGCCAGTTTAGCTGAGTTCGGTGAAATGGAGACGATCATGAATCTTCGAATGCTTGCGGCGCTTGTCGTTGGTTTTGTCGGCTTGGCAGCCTTTCCTCTATCGGCCTCCGCAGCCACCGCCTACACCACCACGACATTGAATGTACGAAGCGGCCCCGGCCCCGGCTATGCAAGGGTCGCGACGCTGCCGGCCGGCCACAGGGTGACGGTGTTCGATTGCGAAGGGAGCTGGTGCTCGGTTCGCGCCGCTGGGATACGAGGCTGGGCCAGTGCAAACTATCTGGACCGCGCCTATGTCTCCCGGCCGATCATCGTGCAGCCGCAAATTGTCATTCGCCCACCCCATCATCGTCCGCATTGGTCGCACAGACCGCCCCGGCCACACAGGCCGCGTCCGCCGCGCCCACCGCGGCCTCACAAGCCACAGTGCAAGATCGCGCCCGGCTTCTCCTGCAAGTAACAACAGCCAGGTAATTGAATCGAACCGCCCCTCGTGCCTTCCAAGGCATGCGGGGCGCGTGTGCAGATGCGTTGCTTCGGATCGCAGCCGGCCAGAAGGAAGTAGATGCTCGACGGCCGTGATCGGCCGTCAAGCGATCAGGTCCGATTTTCTCTCACACGCTGGCCACATCGAAATGCAGCCTCTTGGCAGAATCGATCGACTTGTGCGCCCGCACCTGTTCCAGCACGCTTTCCGGGAACGGCGCATCGAGATAGAGAAGCGCAATGGCGTCGCCGCCAGGCCGGTTGCGGCCGAGCTGGAAGTTGGCGATGTTGACGCCGTTCTCGCCGCAAACTGTGCCGAGCAGGCCGATAATGCCAGGCGCGTCGGCGTTCGTCGTGTAGAGCATGTGCTGGCCGACCTCGGCATCGAGATTGATGCCCTTGATCTGAATGAAGCGCGGCTTGCCGTCCGAGAAGCAGGTGCCTGCGATCGAGCGTGTCCTGTGCTCGGTCTTCACGGTCAGCTTGATATAGCCGTCGAACACGCCCGATTTGTCACGCTTGACCTCGGCGACGATGATGCCGCGCTCCTTCACCATAATCGGCGCTGACACCATGTTGACGTCCGAGACCTGCGGCCGGATCAGCCCGGCAAGCGCGGCGCTGATCAACGCGCGCGTGTTCATCGTCGCGGTCGAGCCGTCGAACAGGATTTCGACCTCCTTGATCGGGTCCTCGGTGACCTGGCCGACAAAGGCGCCGAGCACCTCGGCCAGCTTGACGAAAGGTTTCAGCCGCGGCGCTTCCTCGGCGGTGATCGACGGCATGTTGATGGCGTTGGAAACCGCGCCCTTGATCAGGTAGTCGGCCATCTGCTCGGCGACCTGCAGGGCGACATTCTCCTGCGCCTCCATCGTCGACGCACCGAGATGCGGCGTGGCCACGACATTCTCCATGCCGAACAGCTCGCTTTTCTCCGCCGGTTCGACCTCGAATACGTCGATGCCGGCGCCCGCCACCTTGCCGCTTTTCAAGGCAGCGATCAGATCGGCCTCGACGATCAGCCCGCCACGCGCGCAGTTGATGATACGCACGCCGGTCTTCATCTGGGCGATCGCCGCGGCGTCGATGATGTTGCGCGTTTTGTCGGTCAGCGGTGTGTGCAGGGTGATGAAATCGGCGCGGGCGAACAGCTCGTCGAGTTCGACCTTCTCGACGCCGAGTTCCTCGGCGCGGCTGTCCGACAGGAACGGGTCGAAGGCGATGACGTGCATCTTCAGGCCGACGCCGCGCGTGGCGACGATCGAGCCGATATTGCCGCAGCCGATAATGCCCAGCGTCTTACCGGTGATCTCGACCCCCATGAAACGGTTCTTCTCCCATTTGCCGGCATGGGTCGAGGCGTTGGCTTCCGGTATCTGGCGGGCCAGCGCGAAGATCATCGCGACGGCATGCTCGGCGGTGGTGATCGAATTGCCGAAGGGCGTGTTCATCACGATGATGCCCTTGCGGCTCGCCGCCGGGATGTCGACATTGTCGACGCCGATGCCGGCGCGGCCGACCACCTTGAGCCTGGTGGCCGCGTTGATCAGCTTTTCGGTGACTTTGGTCGCCGAACGAATGGCGAGGCCGTCATACTGGCCGATCACTTCGAGCAGCTTTTCCTTGTCCTTGCCGAGATCGGGCAGATAGTCGACCTCGATGCCGCGGTCTTTGAAGATCTGCACGGCGGTGGTGGAGAGTTTGTCTGAGACGAGAACGCGGGGCGCCATGGCGACCTCCTTCAAATGGGATTTGATCCGTTTGGAAATGGGCGGCCCGAGGGGCCGCCACGGGAATACTCAGGCGGCCGCTTTGAGCGATGCTTTTTGCGCGGCAAAGGCCCAGTCGAGCCACGGCAGCAGCGCTTCGAGGTCGGAGGTCTCGACCGTCGCCCCGCACCAGATGCGCAGGCCGGGCGGCGCGTCGCGATAGGCGCCGATATCGTAGGCGACGCCTTCCTTGTCGAGCGCCGAGACGATGCCCTTGGCGAACGCCGCTTGTCCGTCGGCATCAAGTGCCGCGACTTGCGGGTCGGTGAAGGAAAGACACACGGACGTGTTCGACCGCGTCGCCGGGTCGGTGGCCAGATGGCCGAGCCACGAGGACTTGTCGACGAAGCCGTCGAGAACGGCGGCATTTGCGTCGGCGCGAGCAATCAATGCCTCGAGCCCGCCGATCGACTTTGCCCAATTGAGTGCATCGAGATAGTCCTCGACGCATAGCATCGACGGCGTGTTGATCGTTTCGCCCTTGAAGATGCCCTCGATGAGCTTGCCGCCCGACGTCAGGCGGAAGATCTTCGGCAGCGGCCAGGCCGGCTTGTGGTTTTCCAGCCGTTCGACGGCGCGCGGACCGAGGATCAGCATGCCGTGTGCGCCCTCGCCGCCCAGCACCTTCTGCCAGGAGAAGGTGACCACGTCGAGCTTCTGGAAATCGAGCCTTTGTGCAAAGGCCGCCGAGGTGGCGTCGCAGATGGTCAGGCCGCGGCGAGCGTCCGGAATGAAATCGCCGTTCGGCACACGCACGCCTGATGTCGTGCCGTTCCAGGTGAAGACCACGTCGCGGTCGAAGTCGATTTTTGCCAGGTCCGGCAGCGCCCCGTACCCGGCTTCGATCCTGCGCACGTCGGCGAGCTTGAGCTGCTTGACCACGTCGGTAACCCAGCCGGAGCCGAAACTCTCCCAGGCGACCATGTCGACGCCGCGTTCGCCGAGCAGCGACCACAGCGCCATCTCGACCGCGCCGGTGTCGGACGCCGGCACGATGCCGATGCGATAATCTGCCGGAACCTGGAGAATTTCCCGCGTCAGCTCGATCGCCTGTTCGAGCTTGGTCTTGCCGATCTTGGCGCGGTGCGAGCGTCCGAGCGCGGCATTGGTCAGCGCCTCGACCGACCAGCCGGGACGTTTTGCACAGGGACCTGAGGAAAAATTGAGATTCGCCGGACGGAGTCCGGGCTTCGTATGCGTCGTCATCGTGGTCTATCCTTCCAGATAGTGGCCCCTCGTTGGGGAGGGGTGGCCCACGGACGGCGATATGCGTTCAGGCCTCAGGCGTCAAGGGGAAAGTTTTTGTCGCGGGGAGAACAACGGATTGTGCCTCGCGAAATAGAGGACGACCGGCAGGAAGGAGCCGCGTCCACCCAAACGAAAACGACGGGACCGAAGACCCGCCGCTCCCAAATTCAGTGTTAGGCGTTCTACCAAAGATCGTAGCGTAGCCCGAGCTTGATCTGATGGGAGTTGATCCCTTTGCGGATCGGAGAGTCTTCCAAGTCAGTCACGACTGCATATTCGGCATCCGGCGCAGATAGATACTGGTAGCCAAGGTCAACCAGTACGTTCTTGGACAGTTGGTAAGCAAGGCCAGCATTCAGCGAATACGCAAACGAATACTGCGTTTTGTTGTCGCGCAGGACAAAATCGTCTGCCGGGTTATCGGCGTCGGCATAGTCCACCGAAAGACTGCGTTTGCCTCGATAAATACCGACACCGGCGCCGACATAGGGCGTGAGGCCAACGTAAGTTCCCAGATCTACATAGCCGTTTACCATGCCGGTCCAGGCGTAGTTCTCCGCATTCGCGGAAGCAACAATGGTTCCATCGTCGAAGCCAACGGAAATCTCGTTGCCAGGCAGGTATCCGAGATTCACCTCGGCTCGAAGATAGTCGTTCAGATGATAGCCGAAGCCGATACTGGCAAAAACGGGATCCTCGCTTTCGTCATAACTTGAAGGCGTGAAAGTGAAGTCCACATTCCTGAAACTCTTTTCCGGCAAATAAGCGACATCGCCGCGCAGATACCATCCCGAACCGACTTCGACCGGCACGTAGTCCGGCGCCTGGTCGACATAGACCGGCGGATCGTAGTCGGCGCCAAGCGCCTGCGACAGCGGCGTCAGGGCGATTGCTGCAAGCGCCAGCGCTATGCGCGATTTGACTGTCATAGTCCCGCTCCCGAAGGTGGCGCCATTCGCGATTGCGAGCGCCGTTTCAGGAGGCATTGTTAACCATAGTGGTTAAGTGGGGGTTAAGGATAACAGGGTGTTAGCGAATTGATTTTGATTGGCTTTCCCGCACAAACGAAAACCGCCCGGCTTTGCCGGGCGGTCCGCAAACCTGCTGTCGAAGCGATTACTTGGTGTAGACCGGTTCGGGTTCGTAGGCGACCGGCTCGGGCTGGACACAATCCGAGTTGCCGAACTGGTAGCGCAAGCCGCCACGCACTTCGTGGATGTTGATGCCCTTGTCATAGCCAGGACCGACATTGCTGGCGAAGCCGAACATCTTACCGCCGTCGATATGACTGAAGCGGTAGCCGACATCAAGCTTGACGCGATCGGTCAAGCAGTAGGATGCGCCAGCCATGGCCGCATAGGCAAAACGCCAGCCCTTGCCGCCGGCATGCTCAAACGAGCCGTCCTCGATCGTGTTGTGGAGCTTATCCCACTTGACCCAGGCACCGCCGATGCCGGCGCCAACGTACGGCGTGATGCCGTGCCAAGTGCCGATATCGACATAGGCATTGGCGAGCAGCAGCAGCGCTGTATAGGATGAGGTGTCGACAGAAGTACAGGGATCTCCATCTTCGCAGATGCCGCTGGTCGAGCCACGGAAATCGGATTTGCTCATCCAGTCCGCCGTCAGATCGGTGCGAAAATGCTGGTTGATCTGATAACCGACGCCGGCACCGGCCGAGAAGGCGCTCTCCAGCTTGCCGCTGTCAAAGCGGCCGGTGCCGGGTGTTTCGCCGTAGGTGATGTAGTCGCCGCCGCGAAACTTCGACCAGTGATAGTCGATGTCGCCTCGAATGTACCAGCCGCCATATTCGGCCGGCTGCTCGTAGACGGCTGGCGGCGGGGCCGGCTCGATCACGGGCGGCTCGACGAAGTCGGCGGCGAATACTGGTCCGGCTACGCCCGCGAACAGCGCGGCAAATAGGGCCATTCTTGCTGTATTGAACATGCTTGTCACCCCTGAGAACCCTCGGCACAGCGAACGCGTCCGAATATGATTGGCTTCAGTTGTGGATAATGAATTGGAAAAGTTAAAAGGCGTTTAACCGTATCGCTTAACCATGAATCTCTAAATCTTTAGGATTTACGCGTCGTCCTCGTGGATGAATCGACGTACAGGAGCAACAAAAAAGCCCGCCGGCAGGCGGGCTTCTCCGACTGGCGCAAGCTGCGGAATCAGGCGGCGCTGCGCGTTTCCGAAATGATCTCGACGATGTCGTTGACGACGGCCTCGACCAGCTGCTGGTCGTCGCCTTCCGCCATGACGCGGATGAGCGGCTCCGTGCCGGATGGACGGATGACCAGGCGACCGGCCTTGCCCAGGCGGTGGCGTGCATCTTCGATCGCTGCCTTGACCGGGGCTTCCTCGAGCGGCTTGCCGCCGGATATATGGACGTTCTTGAGAAGCTGCGGCACCGGCTCGAACTTCTTCGACAGTTCGCTGACCGGCCGGTTCTGCCGTTTGATGCAGGCGAGCACCTGGAGCGCCGAGACGAGACCGTCGCCGGTCGTGGAAAAATCGGACAGCACGATGTGGCCAGACTGCTCGCCGCCGACATTCAGGCCGTGCGCACGCATGTGCTCGACGACATAGCGGTCGCCGACCTTGGTGCGGTGCAACTGCAGGTTCATGTCGCCGAGGAAGCGTTCGAGGCCGAGATTGGACATCACCGTCGAGACGACGCCGCCGCCGGCCAGCCGTCCGCTCTGATGCCAGGACTCGGCGATCAGCGCCATGATCTGATCGCCATCGACGATCGCGCCATTCTCATCGACGATGACGACGCGGTCGGCGTCGCCATCGAGCGCGATACCGATATCGGCGCGCACTTCGTGCACCTTTTTCTGCAGGCCGGCCGGATGGGTCGAGCCGCATTCCTTGTTGATGTTGAAACCGTTGGGCTCGACATTGATGGCGACCACCTCGGCGCCGAGTTCCCACAGCGCCTCGGGCGCCACCTTGTAGGCGGCGCCATTGGCGCAATCGACGACGATGCGCAGCCCCGACAGCGACATCGACCGCGGCAGCGTGCGTTTGGCGAATTCGATATAGCGGTCATGGACGCCGTCGACGCGCTTGGCGCGGCCGAGCCCGTCCGAATCGGCGAGCGCCAGGTCGATGTCCTTATCGAGCATCCCCTCGATTCGCTCCTCGATCTCGTCGGAGAGCTTGTAGCCATCCGGGCCGAACAGCTTGATGCCGTTGTCGTAGTAAGGGTTGTGCGAGGCCGAGATCATCACGCCGATGTCAGCGCGCAACGAGCGCACCAACATGGCGACCGCAGGCGTCGGAATCGGCCCGAGCAGGAACACGTCCATGCCGGCGGCGCACAGGCCCGAAACCATCGCATTCTCGATCATGTAGCCGGAAAGCCGGGTGTCCTTGCCGAGCACGACGCGGTGGCGGTGGTTGCCGCGCTGGAACGAAAGGCCAGCGGCCATGCCGACCCTCATAGCGATCTCCGCCGTCATCGGAAACCTGTTGGCGCGCCCGCGAATGCCGTCCGTACCGAAATAACTTCCTGCCATGCTAGTCAGCTTCCCGATGGTTCTTTTCCGGCACGTCATGCCACAAATTGGCCCGCGCCCTATCATCACAATGCATGATTATATGTCACCAATCCTTAGAAAATTGTTGTTTTGTGTGTTTTGTGTCACGCTAGTGTATTGATTTTCAAGTTTCCTGCTTTGCGTTCAGGAACTTCAACTCAAACCGCATCCAGATCCTTGGTGTGTGGCAGTATGGCTTTGAATTCGGAATCCGCGCGCCGTTCTGCTCCAGACCGAGGTGAATTTAGGTCCACCGCACCAGCCGGCTCGACTGGCCGTCATGTGAGGCAGTCTCCTGACTGCGAACCGCTATATACGCGCTCTCCGTGTAAATGCACCCGGAAAAACCTGACTGGGCGCCAGCACTCGGCAACGATTTCATCACCTTACTGGAAAGAATGCCCTTTCCGACACTCTTTACGCTACTTAGCATCTGGCGCAACCAGCCGTTGAGCGCTATTGCTTTGCTGGGACATATCATGAACCGCTGTAGGGAGAAAACGCATGCTCATCCATCGACTTGCCACTTTGACGGGTCTTGCCGTCGTGACCTTGTTCCTGGCGGCGCCTGCCAATGCGCTGACCATGGCAGAGTGCAGCACCAAGTATAACGCGGCCAAGGACGCCGGAACACTTGGCGGGCAGAACTGGAATCAGTTCCGCAAGGCCGAATGCGGTACGGACGCCAGCGCCACGGCAGAACCCGCCAAGCCGACGACCAAGGCGGCGGCAGCCACTGGCGATGACGCCGCGCCGGGCCTGACGGCGAAAGAGTGCAGCACCAAGTATCAGGCAGACAAGGCCGCCGGCACACTGAACGGCCTGACCTGGAACCAGTATCGCAAGACTGAATGCGCCGCCGGCGCCACTGCTGCGGCAGCCCCGGCCGCGGCAGCACCGGCTGAGACGGCAGCCGCCACCGACGATGCGGCACCGGGCCTGACGGCGAAAGAATGCAGCACCAAATATCAAGCTGCAAAGGCCGCCGGCACGCTGAACGGTATGAAGTGGAACGACTTCCGCAAGAGCGCATGCGCCGCCGGCGCTAGCGCTACGGTAGAACCCGCTGCGGCGACGACCAGCGCGGCGGCAACTGCTGACGCCGGCAAAGGCCTCAGCATGGCGGACTGCAGTGCCAAGTACCAGGCGGCCAAAACCGGCAACACGCTGAACGGCATGAAGTGGAACGACTTCCGCAAGAGCCAGTGCGGCGCCGGTGCATCCGACGACGACACCGTGCCGGCGGCCGATGAGGCGAGCTACACCAGCGACCCGGAAACACCGACCGTCAGCGCTCCCCAGGGTGTGAAGTTTCCGAAAGCGATCTCCCAGAAATACAGCACCGAAACCCCGGCCAAAGGCCGTATGCATACCTGCCTCGATCAGTACTACGCCAACAAGGACGCCAATGCGCTGGGCGGCCTCAAGTGGATCCAGAAGGGCGGCGGCTTTTACAGCCTGTGCAATGCCGCACTGAAGAGCTGATAGCTAGCAGTATCCGAAAGACGGAAGGCCCGCGAACCGCAAGGTTCGCGGGCTTTTTCTGCCCGGGCATGTTCACGCAGGTTGACTGGCCCGCTTGCGAGGCTGGCGCAGTATTTGCGAACGTCTGCGCCGCCCCTCATCTGCCTGCCGGCATCTTCTCCCCGTAAACGAGGCGAAGGACGCCACCATCGACAGTTTCGCCAATCGCCAACGTTGCAGAAAGTGCGACAAAGCTACGGCCAGCCCCTTCTCCCCGTCACTATACGGGGAGAAGTGCCCGGCAGGGCGATGAGGGGCAGCGCTGACATCTGCGATTGATCCCAACGCTGCGACCGACGGACTTTCAGCCGACCGCGCAAGCCTCTGCAGGCCAAAAACGCCGCGGTCCAAACCGCGGCGTTTCGAAATCAACCTCTTGAGCAGACCCTAGCTTGACGGCTGGGGCTCCATGCCGCCTTCGGGCTCCGGGCCCTTCTTGCGGCGGCTGCCGGACTTCGGCACGGCCGAGCCACGGCTCGGCGGTGTGTCGTCGCCGAGATCGCGGGCGGGCTTGTGGCCGGCGATCAACTGCTTGATCTCCTCGCCGGACAGCGTCTCATATTCCAGCAGCCCCTGCGCCAGTGCGATCCATTCCTTCTTTTTCTTGGTCAGGATGGATTTCGCCGTCGAATAGGCCTCGTCGATCAGCCGGCGCACTTCGGCGTCGATGATCTGCGCCGTCTCTTCCGAGACGTTCTGCGTGCGCGCCACCGAATGACCGAGGAACACTTCCTCCTGGTTGTCGCCATAGGCGACATGGCCGAGCTTGTCGGAAAAGCCCCAGCGCGTGACCATGGCGCGCGCCAGCTTGGTCGCCTGCTCGATGTCAGAGGAGGCGCCCGAGGTAATGTTCTCCTTGCCGAACTTGAACTCCTCGGCGACGCGGCCGCCCATCATGATGGCGAGGCGCGAGATCATGTATTTGTAGCTCATCGAATAGCGGTCGCCTTCCGGCAACTGCATGACCATGCCAAGCGCCCGGCCGCGCGGGATGATGGTCGCCTTGTGTAGCGGATCGGCCGACGGCACGTTCAGCGCCAGGATGGCGTGTCCGGCTTCATGATAGGCGGTGAGTTCCTTCTCGGCCTGGGTCATGGCCGACGAACGGCGCTCGGCACCCATCATGATCTTGTCCTTGGCGTCCTCGAACTCGGCCATGGTGACCAGGCGCTTGTTGCGCCGAGCCGCCATCAGGGCGGATTCGTTGACGAGGTTCATCAGGTCGGCGCCGGAAAAGCCTGGCGTGCCGCGTGCGATCACCTTGAGGTCGACGTTGGGCGCCAGCGGCACGTTGCGCACATGCACCTTCAGGATCTTCTCGCGGCCGACGATGTCGGGGTTCGGCACCACCACCTGGCGGTCGAAACGGCCGGGCCTGAGCAGCGCCGGATCGAGCACGTCGGGCCGGTTGGTGGCGGCGATCAGGATGATGCTTTCGTTGGATTCGAAGCCATCCATTTCGACCAGCAACTGGTTCAGCGTCTGCTCGCGTTCATCATTGCCGCCGCCGAGGCCGGCGCCGCGATGGCGGCCGACCGCGTCGATTTCGTCGATGAAGATGATGCAGGGCGCATTCTTCTTGGCCTGGTCGAACATGTCGCGGACGCGGCTGGCGCCGACGCCGACGAACATCTCGACGAAGTCCGAGCCGGAAATGGTGAAGAACGGCACGTTGGCTTCACCGGCGACTGAGCGGGCAAGCAGCGTCTTGCCGGTTCCGGGAGGGCCGACGAGCAGCACGCCGCGCGGGATCTTGCCGCCGAGCCGCTGGAACTTCTGTGGGTCACGCAGGAATTCGACGATCTCTTCCAGATCCTGCTTGGCTTCGTCGACGCCGGCGACATCCTGGAAGGTGACGCGGCCATGTGCCTCGGTCAAAAGCTTGGCCTTCGACTTGCCGAAGCCCATGGCGCGGCCGGAGCCGGACTGCATCTGGCGCATAAAGAATATCCAGACGCCAAGGATCAGGATCATCGGCAGCCAGGAGATGAGATAGCCGAACAGCGAATTGGAGCCGTCGGATTCGGGGCGCGCATTGATGGTGACGTTCTTGTCCTGCAGCCTCGAAACCAGCGACGGATCTCCAGGCGAATAGGTCTGGAAGCCGGTGGAGGTGTCGGTATAGGTACCGGAAATGCGCGCACCCGCGATGGTCACCGTCTTGACCCGGCCCGCCGCGACATCCTGCAGGAACTGCGAATAGGGAACATCGCTCGCTGCTCCGCGCGTCTGTGGCGTCTGGAACAAGTTAAAAAGAGCGATGAGCAGGACCGCTATGATCGCCCAGAGCGCGAGATTGCGATAATTCGGATTCATCAATTGTCCCGTTGGCGTCCGCTGGCGGACACGCGTCGTGAGAGGAAACTTGGGCCTAACATAGGGATGGCGCCCTCCCTTGCCAAGCAGAACAGCATGTCGCGGTTAAGCTTTCGCCCATGATCAACCGGCAGTGTGGCCGGTGAAAGGCATGGCTGGAACGAGCGGCGCGCCGATCAGCGCAGCGACTGTCATGGCCGGCGCCAGATCGAAGGACGGCAGGAAGCGGACAAAGGGCGCGACGACGGGCCATACCGCCATTCCTGGCAAAACCGGGCTGGCCTGCGCCGAACCAAAGCATTCGCCAGGATATTCGCTTGCGCGCCACAGCACCGGCTCGGCCGCCAGGGCCGCGCGGACAAGGCTTGGCGGCGTGCCGTCTTCGGAAATTGCCTGTTTTGCGGCACGAGCCGCGCCGAGCGGCGCGATCAAAAATGCACCTGGCCTGTCGCCCAATGTGATCCTCCGGCGGCCGTCCCAGAGAGCATTGTCCGCGGCAGGAGCAGCGGGCGGCAGGTTGCGGGTTTCGCGACGCAGGAAGATGCCGGCACGCCGTGCATCGACCACCGTCCGCGACAATGTAGCGCAAAATGGGGTAGCGCAAAATGGGGAGGCCCTCAGCCGGTCGAGCAGCGCCTCGCTGCGAGCCTGGTCGGGCAGAAAGGCAACGCCGCCGACAGTCGCCAGCAGGATGCGCAGCGCGTAAACGGCCGCAGGCTCGTCGCCGGCCGTCGCGAAACCCGGATCGAGACGGATAAGGCCGTCAGCGGGCCTGCTGGCAAATCCACGGATCAGCGCGGCCGCCCTATGGCCAAGCTGCTCACGCTCCACCGCAGCCCGCACAGCCAGCGCCACCGCGTCTTCCACGCGCTGCGCACCGTTACCCGCAGCAAGTGCTGCGCGGACACGCGGCCGCTCGAAAGCCACGTCTTCATTGGTCGGGTCTTCGGTCCAGCCGACACTCGCGCGCCGCAAGACGTCGCGCAGCGTCGCACGCCGTGTACCGAGAAGCGGCCGTGCGATCCAGATCCGCCAGTCGTAAAGGGTTGCAGGCGCCATGCCGGCTAGGCCTCGCCCCGCCTCTCGCGGCCCCTCCTGGCGCGCGTGCCGCATCAGCACGGTCTCGGCCTGGTCGTCGGCAGTGTGGCCGGTCAGGATCAGGCCGATGCCTTCCGCCTGCGCTGCCTCGGCCAGCAGCCGGTAGCGTGCCTCTCGCGCGGCAGCCGGCAGGCCGGTCGACGGCTTGCGCCCGGACCAGACCAGGATGCGGTGGGCAATGCCGCGCTCTGCGCAAAGCCTGGCCACGGCTTGCGCTTCCGCTGCCGAGCCCGACCGCAGATTGTGGTCGATCGTCACAGCCAGCAATTTCGTAGCGGGCGCGGTACGGTCGAGGTGATCTTTGAGGAGAAGGAGAAGGGCGGTCGAGTCGCTGCCGCCGGACACGGCCGCAACAGCGCCGTTGGAAAAATCGATCTTCGAAAAATCCGAAAGGTCAGGCTCGGTTTCGAGCATCAATGCATGTCGCCAACGACATGCAAGAGAAAAACTAGCACGCCGCGAGCGCCCTTTCCTGCTTGACGCGTTCCTTGAGTGCGCCTGAAACGTTGGGATAGCGCTTGCCGATCTCGCCGAAAGTGGCGCAGGCTACGTCGCGCTGGTTCAACCCGACCAGCGACACGCCGAGCTTCAGCAGCATGTCGGGAGCCTTCTTGGCCTTCGGATAGTCCTTGCTGGCGGCGAGGAAAGTCTCGGCCGCGTCGCGGTATTTCTGCTGGCCGAGCAGCGATTCACCCAGCCAGTAATGCGCGTCCGCCGTCTTGGTGTCCTTGGGGAAGCGGGCGATGTGGTCGCGAAAACCCTGTTCGGCAGTGCTATAGTCGCCCGACAGGATAAACTGGTAGGAGTTGCGGTAAAGCTCCTCCGGGTCGTCGGTGGCGGGCAGCGCCGCGACCACTGTATTGTCGGACTTGCCGGCCTGGGCGCCAGTGGCTTGGTCGCCCGTGGCTTGACCGTTAGTGGCTGGGGCGGTGCTCGGCGCCGGTGCATGAGCCTGCGTGTTGCCGTCGGCGTCGATCACATTGCCGTTCTTATCGACCGTGATGGTGCCGAATGTCTTCGGCGGCGTACCCGGGATCACCCTGCCGGGCTCGCCCGTCGGCGATTCGACGATAACGTCCTCGCCCTGAGCGCCGGCGGGCGGCGGGTCAGCATCGGCCGGGGCGTGCGTCGCCGGAGCCTCGGCGACGCTGCTGTCGGTGTTGGTCGTGGCGTCCGACTTTTTCTGCTCCGTTGGTTGCGGCGCGCCTTGCGAACCGCCTTCCAGCTGCTGGAAGCGGAACTCGTTGTCTTCCTGCTGCTTGCGGATCTGCTCCTGCATCTGCAGGACCTGGAAGTTGAGCTCCTCGATCTTGCCGTTCATTTGCCGGAGCTGTTCCTGCAGCGCGGTGGTGCCGGTGCCATCCTGTGCGAACTGAACCTGATCCGGTTTCTTCTTTTCACCGAAAATGCCAGGCTTTTCACTGAAAATGCCCGGCTTTTCGCCGAAAATGCCGAGCGTCGGCAGGTGGAAGGAAAAAACGCCCTTCGACGGTTGTTGCTCGTTGCCGCTTGCCCCGGTACTGGCAGCAAGTGCGGCGACGCCTGATACGAGCAGCAGCGCAAGCGTGCCGCTCAAGACCGATCTGAAATGCATGTGCCTCTCGCCGTGAAATTGTTAGCCTGTTGCATGCCTCCGATCCGGGTGGGACCGTCAGGCGCCTCGGCTCTTAGCAGGACGCAGGACTTCGGCCAAATTTTGTTTCAAGTTTCATATCCGGGCGCCGGACATGAAAAAGGCGGCCGGGGCCGCCTTTCGCATATATGTGTTGCATTTCTGCCGATCAGGAATTGCCGATCAAGAACCGGCGCCGCTGAGCGTGGTAACGGCGCGGCGGTTCTGCGACCAGCATGAGATGTCGTCGCAAACCGCGACCGGACGTTCCTTGCCGTAGGAAATGGTCTTCAGGCGCTGGCCGGAAACACCCCTGGCGACGAGGAAGTCGCGGGTGGCAGCGGCGCGGCGAGCGCCGAGCGCCAGATTGTATTCGCGCGTGCCGCGCTCGTCGGCATGGCCTTCGATGACGATGGCATACTGCCTATACTGGTTCAGCCACTGCGCCTGGCGCGAAAGCGTCGTCTGCGCGTCGGCGCGGATCGAGGACGAATCCGTGTCGAAGAAGATGCGGTCGCCGATGTTGACGGTGAAGTCCTGGGCCGATCCGGGCGTTGCCGCTCCGGCGCCGCTGAGACCGAGATCGGCGGCGCTGTTCGGGGTCTTCTTCGAAGCGCAACCGGCGATGGCGAGCGACGCCACCAACGCGATCATCACCGGGTTTCTGGTAAGTGCTGCGATACGGCCCATGCCGCCTCTCCTTCGCAATTCGAGTGATTTCGTTGATCGTCCAGTAACCACGTTTGGGTTAACCGGCGTTCAAGAAACACGGTTAAAATTTGGTTTCGGCTGCCGTCCGCAGCCGTTTGCCCAAGAGCATCCGAGGGAGCAACAATGCGCGCGGACCGTAGGCGGAAATGCGGCCAAAACGCGACCAAGGCGTGGAAAGGAGCGAATTGAAGAATTGAGGAATCCCGTTCTCTCCATCTCTTCAATTCTTCATTTCCCCAATTCCTCTCTTACTCGAGCAGCGGCGACCAGGCCGGATCCGACGCGAAATTCGCGGTCGGGATCGACTGTTCGTTGCGACCGGTGAGATCGACCGAAACGAGTTTCGGACCGCCGGCTGAATCGCGGAAGAACATCAGCACCCGGCCGTTGGGCGCCCAGGTCGGCCCCTCCTGCTGGAAGCCGGTTGAAAGGATGCGCTCGCCCGAACCGTCGATGCGCATGACGCCGATCTGGAATTCGCCGGCGGTCTGCTTGGTGAAGGCGATGAGGTCGCCCCGCGGCGACCACACCGGCGTCGAATAGACGCCGTCGCCGAACGAGATGCGGGTCTGGCCCGAACCGTCGGCGCCCATCACATAAATCTGTGCGCGGCCGCCGCGGTCGGAGGTGAACACGACCTTGCTGCCGTCAGGCGAATAGGACGGCGAGGTGTCGATGGCCGTCGAATTGGTCAGCCTAGTCGTCGAGCGGCTTCTCAAATCCATGGCAAAGATGTTGGAATTGCCGTCGTCGCGCAGCAGGCTCATGATCACCTTTTGGCCGTCGGGCGAGAAGCGCGGCGCAAAGGTCATGCCGGGAAAGTCGCCGACCAGTTCGCGCTGCCCGGTCTCGATCTGCAGCAGATAGACCTTCGGCTGGCCGCTTTCATAGGACATGTAGGTGATTTCCTGCCGGTTCGGCGAGAAACGCGGCGTGAGCACGATCGACTTGCCATCCGACAGGTAGCGGACGTTGGCGCCGTCCTGGTCCATGATGGCGAGGCGCTTCTTGCGCGCGTTCTTCGCGCCCGACTCGTCGATGAAGACGACGCGCGTGTCGAAATAGCCCTTCTCGCCGGTCAGCCGCTCGTAGATCGCGTCGGCGATGATATGGGCGACGCGCCTTGTATTGGCGTCGTTGGCGAAGAACTGCTCGCCCGACATCTGCTGGCCGGCAAAGGTGTCCCACAGCCTGTACTGGGCTCGGACGCGGCCGTCGGCCTCCTTGCTGACGCTGCCAGTGACCAGCGCCTGGGCATTGATCACTTTCCAGTCCTCGAAGCGAGGCGTGGCATCGGGGTTCGAGATATTTTCGATGAAGGCGCTCTTGTCGATCGGCGCGAACAGGCCGGAGCGTTTCAGGTCCGCGCTGACGATGCCCGAAATCTCCGCGCCCAGCGCATCGCCGCCCTGGAAATCGGTAATGGCGATCGGCAGCGGCTCGACATTGCCTTTGTTGACGTTGAGTTCAACGAGCGCCCGCGCCGGCAAGGTGGCGGCGGCAGTCATGCCCAGCGCCATCGCTACGATCATCAGGAGCGGCTTGAGAATGGATTTCATGTCTTCTCGCTTCTCTTCAATGATTCTACGGGCGCCAGGCCTACAGGCCGAGCATCTCCCTCGGATCGAACGTGACCCGAATGTCGGCCCAGATGTCTTGTTTGCCGGCGGGAACCTGCAGACCGGCCATGTCGCATTTTTGAACCGCGCGTACGGCACTTTCGTCGAACGGGCGGTTTCCGCTCGATTTTTCGACGGACGGCCGGCCATCCAGCTTCCCGGAGGCGTCCAGGTTGAACCGGACTACGACGATGAAGTTCTCCGAACCCTCAAGCCCTGCCGGCAGTGTCCAGCAGCCGCCAAGCTGGGCCTCCAATGCGCCCTGCTCCGATCTTGAAAGCTTCTGGCCCTGATCCTTGTCGCCACCGAGCGATGCCTGCTGGGTAGAGCGTTTGGCGCCGCCGCCGGACGGTTTCCGTTTGTCGAGCAGCGCCGAAATCTCGTCGGCGTTGAACTGCTTGTCATCCGACTTCGGCTTGGATGAGGCTTCCTTGATCGGCTTGTCGGCGTCCTTGCGCTCCGGCGCCTTGGCGCTTTCGGCCTGGGCCGGCTGCGGCTTCGGCCGCGCCTGCGGGGCCGGCGCAGAGTCCGGAAGCTGCGTCTCCTCGGTAGGCGGTTCCTTGGCAATCGCTTCGGCGACGGCGTCCGGCTTGACCTCGGGCTTCGGGTCGATGGCGGCGGTCTTGTCCTGCGGCGGCGTCGGCGCCGGTTCCTTGGCCGGTGTCGGTTTTGGCTCCGCCTGCTTGACCGGCTCCGGCTTGACCTCTTCCTTCGGCTGCGGCACCGGTGCGACCTCCGTCGCCGGAACAGGCGTGGGCTGTTCCTTCGGCTTCGGCACGTCCTCGGGCTTCGGCTTCTCTTTCGGCGTCGGCGCGGGCGGCGGCGCCTCAGCCTTGTCGACCGGCTGGGGCTTGGCTTCAGGCGTCGGCGGCTTGTCGGTATCGACGCTGTTGTCGCCGACTGTCTGCGCGTCGGCCACGATGTCCGGACGCTGGGTCGGCAATGGCGCCGGCTTTTCGCTCACCGCAGCCTTCTTGTCGCCCTTCTGCATCTGCGCGATCGCTTCCATCGGCACGATTTCGACCGCCAGAGACTCAGCATCGGACGCAGGCATGGCAGGCGGCGACGACAGCGTGAACAGCCCGAAGGCCAACGCTACCGTATGCAAGATCACCGATGTGGTGAGGCCCGTCCTCATCTTGCGTCTATTGATCCTGTTCCTGCAGCGAAACCAGGCCGATATTCTTGTACCCGGCGGCCGAGATTCGAGCCATCACCTTCATGGCGGTGCCATAGTCCGTCGACTTATCGCCACGGATGAAGATGCGCTCGTCGTAACCGGTCTTCGAGATCGCCTGCAGTTTCGCCACCAGCTCCTCGATCGGGATTTCGGTCTCCTGGAGGTAGATCTGGCCGGTGGAGTTGATCGAGACGGTGATCGGCTGCGTGTCGACGTTCATCGCCTTGGCCTGGGTATCCGGAAGGTCGATCGGCACGCCGACCGTCAGCAAAGGCGCGGCGACCATGAAGATGATCAGCAGCACCAGCATCACGTCGACCATCGGCGTGACGTTGATTTCCGATATCATCGCGTGATGGCGGCCGCGCCGCCTGTGGCCACGACCACCGCGTCCTCCACCACCCGCGCCTACAGACATTCCCATGATCGTTCCTCAGGTCTTCTGCGCGACTTTTTCATCGATTTGGCGCGAGAGTATGGCGGAGAACTCGTCCGCGAACCCCTCCATGCGCACGGCGATCTTGCTCGCGTCCGACGACAGCTTGTTGTAGGCGATGACGGCGGGGATGGCCGCGAGCAGGCCGATGGCGGTGGCCAGCAGCGCTTCGGCAATGCCGGGTGCGACTACCGCCAGGCTGGTATTCTTGGATGCGGCGATCGCCTGGAACGAGGTCATGATGCCGATCACGGTGCCGAACAGGCCGATGAAGGGCGCTGCCGAGCCGGTGGTGGCGAGAAAACCAAGCCGCCCTTCCAGCTTTTCCATTTCGCGGGTCAGCGCCAGGTCCATCGCCTTGTCTATGCGGTTCTGCAGGCCAAGCGGCGATTTCGCGCCCTTCTCGAAGCTCTTCTTCCATTCGCGCATGGCGGCGACGAAGATGGCGCCCATGCCAGTGGTCTTGCGGTCGGCGAGCGTGCGATAAAGCTCTTCCAGCGACTGCCCCGACCAGAACACCTGTTCGAAGCGATTGAGCGCGAGCCGCATGCGGCCATAGGCGACGAGCTTGTCGACGATGATCGCCCAGGTCCAGATCGAGGCGCAGAGCAGCCCGATCATAACCAGCTTGACCACCCAGCCGGCTTGCATGAACAGCGCCCAAATCGACAAATGCGCGCCCGGTTCGGCGAGTGCGATATTTTCCATGGTTACGTCCTTAAGATTTTCCGGGCGCGGCTGGCCCATGGGCATCCCTTGTGGTCCGTTCGCGCAAAGCTTCCGGAATAACCCCAAATGCACCGTTGGCGGCCTTTTCGGGGCAAATGTTGGTGAAAGGAAGGCGCTGGATTCCTCCAATCTTCACCACTCTCTTCATGAACCGTTATGGTTAAGGATGGGTTAGGACGTACAGCGCGGCGCATTGCCGCGCCTTGGGCGAGCCGCCAAGCATCGTCAGCGGATCATCGGCGTCAGTAATTTACCGATTTGAACTTACCGATTTGTCTTGGGCATGAAGGCTGGGATCCATTCCTTCGGAAAACGTCTTGGCCGGCCATTCTCGCCGATGATCGCCGCCTCGACCCGCGCCTCGACCAGCACCGCGCCGCCGCGCTTCAGCTGTTGCGCCATGAAGATGCGGGCGCCTGAAATGTCCTCGGTGCGCGTCTCGATGGTCAGGATGTCGTCCATGCGGGCGGACCCGCGAAAGTCGATTTCCATGCGCCGCACCACCCAGACTATTCTTTCGCCATGCTTGCCCTCGGCGAGTTCGGTGTGATGGACCCCGGCAAGCCTGAGATAGTCGGAACGGCCGCGTTCGAAGAATTCGAGATAGCGCGCGTGATAGACGACGCCGGAGAAATCGGTGTCGGCATAATAGACCCGCGCCATCAGCCGGTGGCCGAATTCCGTCAGCGCGCCGGAAAGTCCGGCGGATAGCGCCGCCGATTCACCATGATCGTCCATTGCGCTTCCCTTTTTGGGTCTGGCCGGGCACCTAAAGTGCGACGCGCTTAGGTGGTTGTATCAGTGCGTGTCGTTGTCCCAAAACCGCTACACACTTGTGGGCGACACGCATTAGCTTGGCGCAAGAACCCGATGGCACTGTTGACGGCGATGATCAAGACCTTGATGGCGGCGCTGCTTATGCTCGGCGTGCTGGCGTTGCCCAGCCAGGCCGCAAGCTTTTCGATAAAACGCGGTCTCAACCTCGACCAGTGGACGACATGGCCGGGCGAGGACAAATGGAGCGACCGGCAGGCAATTTTGCCCTATCCGGAATGGCGCAAGTTCCTTGGTGATGATGACCTCAAGGCGCTGAAGAGCGCCGGCTTCGATTTCCTGCGCCTGCCGGTCGATCCGTCGCCGTTCCTGTCGGGCGAGACGCTGGCGCTGCGCGACGAGCTCTATGCCAGCGTGCTGGACTCTGTGCGCATGATCAATCGTGCCGGACTGAAAGTGATCGTCGACATGCACCTGATCCCTAGCGGCAATAGCCGCGAGATCGGCATGGGCCAGGTGATGGACGACCCGAAAGTGTTCGAAGCCTATGTCGAAATGGTGCGCAAGATGGCGCGCACGCTGGCCGATGAGGATCCGCGCCAAGTCGCCTTCGAGCCGATGAACGAGCCGATCGTCGACTGCGACAGCGACGGCACCAGCCTGTGGCCGGAGCGTCAGCAAAAACTGTTCGCGGCGGCGCGTTCATCGGCCACGAAGCTCACGCTGATCCTGACCGGCGCCTGCTACTCGAATGCGGCATCGCTGGCAAAAATCGATCCGAAGGCGGTCCCCGACGACAACGTGATCTGGACCTTCCACTCCTACGATCCGTTCCTGCTCACCCATCAGGGTGCGACCTGGGCCGGCGATTTCATCCCTTATGTCACCGGACTGCCCTATCCGCTCACCGCCGTGCCGCGTGCCGAACTCGATGCGACGCTCGACACGATCCGCGCCAGGATCAAGGCCGAGGCGCCATGGGCGCGCCAGAACGGCCTGCTCGCCTACCTTGATGAACAGGTCGCCAGCATCGACACGCACGAAAAGCTGCTCGCTGTCATGGACGCGCCGTTCAAGACTGTCGAAGCCTGGGCGAAGGCCCATGGGATAAAATCCGAAAACGTCACGCTCGGCGAATTCGGCATGATCCGCCAGGAATACGGCAATGCCTATGTGATGCCGGCAGAATATCGCGCCGCTTACGTCAAGGACATGATCGCGCGCGCCGAAGCGCATGGCTTTTCATGGTCGGTGTGGAGCTATGGCGGCGCCTTCGGCATCGTCGACGCTTTCAATGGCGAGAAGGCCGAGCCGGATGTGCTGGACGCGATCAGGTCGCTTCATTGAAGCGGTTCACGCTGAGCCCAGTTCGATCGAAAGAATCTCAGGACGCATCCCGAAACGCACCGGCAGGATGCTGAAGCCGAGGCCTCCTGAAACGATCAGGTTGCGGTTCTCCTCCACGACATGGCCATAGGCGAAGCGGTTGCCGAACCGCGACGGCACGACCGGAGAAAAGCCGAACAGCCGCACCTGCCCGCCATGGGTATGGCCGGAAAGCGTGAGCGAAACGCGTGACGGCACTTTCGGGAATATGTCGGGCTCGTGCGCGAGCAGGATGACCGGCGCTTCATCGGTCACCTTTGCCAGTGTGCCTTCGAGGTCGTCCAATCCCTTGAATCGACTGCAGCCCCAGGCTTTGCCTGGTCGCAATGCAAGCTGATCCGCCAGCCCGGCAACCCAGAAGCCATGCCCGTCCTTTTCCAGGCGCACGACATCGTTCTCCAGCACCGGTATGCCGGCGCTTTCGATCGCCTTGCGCGCCAGCGTTGGCCCCACTCCGGCCCTTTGCGCCGAAAGATCTTCCCACCAATCGTGGTTGCCAAGGATTGCCCACACACCGAGCGGGGCCCTTAGCCCTGACAAAGCTGGCGCCCATTCGGAAGAATCCACCCATTCCGTCACCATCCGGGTGCCGGCGGCATAGTCGCCAAGCAGGACAATCAGATCCGGCTGCAATGCGTTTACCTGTTGGGCGAGCGAAGCGATCCGCTCCGGCGTCATCCATGGCCGGCAGGCATGGATGTCGGCAAGGGCAACGACCCGCAGCCGCAAGCCTGCCGGCCAGTTTGGCGGCGTCAGCGAATAACGCTTCACATGGGTCAGAAGCATCGGCTCGATGCCGACCGCATAGGCGCTGAGCGACACCATCGAAAAGAGCGAGCCGCCGATGAGGCGCAGGAAGCCACGTCTTGTGATCATCGCTCAGCTCCGTCGTTCGCGGGATCGACGGTCCCACAGCGCGAAGCTTTAAGTCCGCAAATGCGCCGGCAAGCTGACCGGGATTAGGAGATTTTGCGCAGGAACGAAGGGCCGCGCGACGCTACTCTTCCTGGAACAGGCTGATCTGCTGCTGCGCCAAGTCCTTCGGCGCATCGAGGCCGAGATGCCGCCAGGCATTGGCGGTCAGCACGCGGCCGCGCGGCGTGCGCTGGATGAAGCCCTGCTGGATCAGATAGGGCTCGATGATGTCCTCGATCGCGTCCCGCGGCTCGGAAAGTCCCGCCGCGATGGTCTCGATGCCGACCGGCCCGCCGCCGAAATTCCTGGCGATCATCTGGAGATAGCGGCGGTCCAGCGCATCGAGGCCGAGCGCGTCGACCTCGAGCCTCGTCAGCGCCTCGTCGGCGATCTGGCGATCGACATGACCGTCGCCGGCGACAGAGGCAAAATCGCGCACGCGGCGCAACAGCCGGCCGGCGATGCGCGGCGTGCCTCGCGCGCGTCGGGCGATCTCCAGCGCGCCATCGTCGCCAAGCGGCATGGCAAGGATGCGGGCGCCGCGGCGCACGATCTGCTCCAGTTCCTCGACCGAATAGAAATTGAGACGGACCGGAATGCCGAAGCGGTCGCGCAGCGGATTGGTCAAGAGGCCGAGCCGCGTAGTGGCGGCAACCAGAGTGAAGCGGGCGAGATCGATCTTGACCGAGCGCGCCGCCGGCCCCTCCCCGATGATCAGGTCGAGTTGGAAATCCTCCATCGCCGGATAGAGGATTTCCTCGACCGCCGGGTTGAGCCGGTGGATCTCGTCGATGAACAGCACGTCGCGGTCTTCGAGATTGGTGAGCAGTGCTGCGAGATCGCCGGCCTTGGCGATGACCGGACCGGAGGTCGAGCGGAAATTGACGCCGAGCTCGCGCGCCATGATCTGCGCCAAGGTCGTCTTGCCGAGGCCGGGCGGCCCGACGAACAGCACGTGGTCGAGCGCCTCGCTGCGGCCCTTGGCGGCCTCGATGAACACTTTGAGATTGGCCCGCACCGCCGCCTGGCCAACGAAGTCGCCGAGCGTCTGCGGCCGCAAGGTCTGCTCGGCATCCTCGCCGCGCTTGTCGGGAGCAATGAGGCGTGGCGAAAGGCTCATGCCGCCTTCCTTGCACAGGGCAGGGAACGGGACAAGCGCAGACTCACCGCGCCAGCTCCTTCAGCCCGAAGCGGATCAGCTTCGACGCATCCGCGTCTTCGCCGGCGCTCTTCAGCGCCGCCGTCACCGCATTGGCAGCGGTGTCGCGGGAGTAGCCGAGATTGACCAGCGCCGAGACGGCGTCGGTGATCGGCGCCGGCGCGACGCCTTCGCCGAGTTCCTGCTTCAGGCCGATGGTGCCGGAGGCAGTGCCCGCATAGGCTGGCGCCTTGTTCTTCAGTTCGGTGACAATGCGCTCGGCCACCTTCTTGCCGACGCCCGGCGCGCGGCTGACCATGGCAATATCACGTAGCGCGATGGCATTAGCCAGATCGGCCGGCGCCAGCGTCGACAGGATGGCCAGCGCCACCTTGGCGCCAACGCCCTGCACATTGCTCATCAACAGCCGGAACCACTCGCGCTCCAGCACCGACTGGAAACCGTAGAGCCGCAGCATGTCCTCGCGCACATAGGTCTCGATGAACAGCACCACCGCCTCTCCAGGCGCCGGCAGTGCCGCCAGCGTGCGCGCCGAGCAGTGGGCGACATAGCCGACGCCGTGTACGTCGACCATGCAGAAATCCTCATCGACCTCGTCCAGCGTGCCTTTGAGCTTGCCGATCATGCCAAGACTCTCATTTGTGCAAGGCCCTCATGGATAGGTTTCCGGAGACATGATGTCGAGGTCTGGGAAGTAGCTGCGATAACGCGCGGCATCGCGTGTCAGCAAACGATGTCCCGCAACGACGGCATGGGCTCCAATAAAGAAATCCGGCAGCGTTCGTTCGCGGAGCCCGCCTGCGCGGCGATAGCGAGAATGCGTGACGCCGGCAAGGAATGCCGCTTCCCATGGCAAGAGTTCTCGATCCATCTTGAGCGTCTCAACTGCTTTACGAAGTGCG
Organism: Mesorhizobium sp. M0938; assembly: GCF_040319125.1. Lineage (NCBI taxonomy): Bacteria > Pseudomonadati > Pseudomonadota > Alphaproteobacteria > Hyphomicrobiales > Phyllobacteriaceae > Mesorhizobium > Mesorhizobium sp. M0938. The sequence continues at coordinate 203,392 of NZ_JAMYNS010000002.1, forward strand.
GGCTCCGTCGCTATCAGCGGCGCCAGTTCGGACCAGACGATTGTGTTGATAACGAGTGCGCCATCGCGCCTGCACGCGGTAATCGCCGACGCTGACCACTTCGTCTCCCGTCCAGCAGGACCCCAAACGTCGATCAGGACCTTCGTGTCAATCAATGTCGAGATCTTCACGTGGACCCCTCAGCCACTCGATATACTCGTCCGTAGTCATGCCTCCCAGATCCAACGTGCCGGCCATTTGATCGAGCAGCCGGCTGAATTTGCGAGAGGCCTCCTCTTCGGAAATGTCTTCGTTGACCGCGACAACACGAACGCCATCGTCATTAGGCAAGAACTCCACCTCCGAGCCTGGGCCGATACCCAGGCGATCCCGTATCTCTTTCGGGATCGTCACCTGTCCTTTGGTTGTCACCCGCATGGTAATACCTCACAGGTATTACTTACTGCCGCACCCCAGAACAAGTCAAGAACAAAACTACGCATCGGCCCGAAAATCGGAATCGATTTTCGGGCCGATGCGTAGATTCAAAGAGAGCGTACTTTGTGCGTCCAAATGGACGCACGTCGCTCTAGGCCAGCGCCGCCATCCTATAGATGACACTCTGCCGGTGGTGTGCGTGGCAGATGGCAATGGCCAGCGCGTCGGCGGCATCGTCGGTATCGAAAGTCGCCTTCGGCATCAGCACCTTGACCATCATGTGGATCTGCTTCTTATCGCCATGGCCAACGCCGATCACCGCCTTCTTGACGGCGTTGGGCGCGTATTCGGCAACGACGAGGCCCGCCCGCGCCGGCACCAGCATGGCGATGCCACGCGCCTGGCCGAGCTTCAGCGTCGCTGCCGCATCCTTGTTGACGAAAGTCTGCTCGACCGCCGCCTCATGCGGCATGGCGGTATGCAGGATCTCGACGAGCCCATCATGCAACTGGCAAAGGCGCGTCGCCAGCGCCGCCTTGTCGTCGGAACGCACGGTGCCGGAGGCGACGAAGCGCAGCGAATTTCCGAGGCTTTCGACGATGCCCCAGCCGGTGCGCCTCAGCCCGGGATCGATACCGATGATGCGAATCGTTTCCCCCATCCGCCAAGTCTACCCCTAGCGGACAGCGATGCCAGCGAAAATGTGAACAAACCAGAAACGGGCTCCCACTATGTCCCGTAGCAAACTGTCAGCCGCGGGCGAAAGCCGTGTTCAGCAGCGTGATCTGGTCGGAAACCGGATTGACGCGGCGGCCGGATGGCGACACCTCGGCCACGGCGCCGCCATAGATTTCCTCGTCCATGCGACGCACCAGCGCCTGCAGGCGCAGCGAACGGTTGATGAGGTCAAGAAAATCCTTGGGCAATTCGACCCAGCCTGCGGCATCGTTGTTGGCGGAAGCCGTGTCGAGACGCACCTTGGATTTTTCGGAAGCAACCTGGTCGCGGGTCATCTCGCCGGAATTCGCCGCGCGCTGCAAAAGCAGCCAGGAGGCGACCTGCATCAGCCTCGTGGTCAGCCGCATCGATTCGGCCGCATAGAGCGTCGCCGCCAGCCTGGACAGTTTCTTCGCTTCGGCCCGGCCCTTGCCGTCCAGATATTCGGCCGCCTGCTCGACCAGGCCCATGCCTTCCTGGTAGAGCGGCTTGAAGGATTGGGAGAAAACCCGGCGCTCCGCCAGCTTGATGGTTTGCGCGCTTCCTTTCGAAGGATCGTTCATCGATACGCCCTGCACTTGCCTACAGCCGGCCGAATCGGCGTCATCGCCGTCACGTCCTGCACCCTATATGACCGAGGCTTGAAAATGCGCTTCGGGGCGGGCGAAGGCAAGCACATGTTTAACAAACGGTTAACGGCGGCGCACGCACCCGGACAATCCGGATCGCGGGCAAAAAAAGAGCCGCGGATAAGGCGGCTCTCAGAAGTTTAACAGGGAGGCGTCAAACGAAGTGGCTCCAACCACTCGGTAAGAATCCAGATCACTGGATGCACATAGTAAACGCCTGTAAAGCTTAATGAAGCCTTAACGGCGCGGATATTTTTTGATCGAGCGTCGCCCGCCTGTGCCGTAACAGCAAATGTTCAGGCCTTGGGCTCAGACCGTTGGAACTCAGGCTTTTTGCGCCTCGGGAAGCCGCTCGGTTTTCCACACCACCGGCAGCGCGATATAGGCGAACAGCAACAATCCCGCGTAAAATCCCATCGAGGACGTTGCCACCAGCGGCTCGATCTCCGGGTTGCCACCAAGCATGATGTAAAGGCCGATCAACAGGCCGATGCCACTGATTGCCGTCAACCAGAAGTGGACGGCGGCAAGCCTCTTTTCCGCGACTGCCGGAAAAAGGTGGTAGAAGAAGGCGAACACCGCCGACATCAGCCATCCGGCCACCATGATGTGGGCGTGCGTCGGCATCTGCGCATGGTCTTTGCTGATCGCCATCTGAAGGCCGAGCGCCATCCCGAACAGTGCGTAGACGACGGCCAGTGTGAAGAAATTTCGTGCTACCTTATGCATAATATCCCCCGATTTGCCTTTTCCCGTCATGGGAATGGGTTGAATTCAGGCGGTCAGCCCGCCACCGGGTCCCCGGCATCGGGCGCATTAACATCGGCAATGTTTCTGAACGATGCCGCATGGCGCCCCGACCCTTCTCGGCACCGTCACATTAGCAGAAGACAGTGCGGCGCGCTCGCGCAATCGCCGAACGATACCGGTGCCGAGCGCCGCTTGAAATCGGACGTGAAGCTGCTGGCGCTCGGCCACAGAAAGCTTTTATAGGACGGCGATCTATAGAAGGCCGGCGATCCCGTCCCACAGAAGCTTGACCGCGACGACCGCCACGGTCGCGTAGGTGAAGGGGTAGAACAGTTCCGGCCGCATCCGCCGCACCAGCCAGGCGCCGGCGATGGTCGAAAGCGGCGCCAGCGGCACCAGGACCGCCGACGCGGTCAGGTTGGTGGTGTCGAACTGTCCCAGCGCAAAATAGGGGATGAGCTTCAATGCGTTGGTGGCGGCAAAGAAGATTGCGGCGGTGCCCGACAGCACTTTCGGATCGAGCCTGATCGGCAGCGCATAGACCTGAAAGGGCGGACCGCCGACATGGGCGACGAAGCTGGTGAAGCCGGCGACCGTCCCCCAGAAGGCGGCAGCCGCGCGGTTGGGCTCGGCGGAGTGGTTTGCACCATGCCGCATCTGCAGATAAACCCAGCGAAGCACGAAGATAATCGCCACGGCGCCGACGATCAGTCGCACCATTTCCTCTGTCACCAGCGCCGCGGTCAGCCAACCGAGGCCGATGCCGATTACCGCCCCAGGCATCATGTCTATAAGCATCTTGCGATCGTAGACACCCCACCATGTCCAGACGGAGACGATGTCCATCAGGCACAGTATGGGCAGCAGGATGGCGGCGGCCTGCACCGGCGGCATGGCCAGCGCCATCAGCGGCACGCCGACGAAGCCGACCGCACCGCCAAAGCCGCCCTTGGACAGACCGACCAGGATGACGGCTGGAATGGCGGCGGCATAGAACCACGGATCGAGAAGCAGGCCTGACATCTGAGGGGAGCAGTTGGAGGGAAGGTTGGGCTCTGGAATAGACCAGAAATGGTCACGCCGCGACCGCAAATATGCACATGCCACCGGAGCCTGTCAGAGACTGTTTCGAAATTCGCTCTGGCGAGTCATATGGTGGTGGTTTCGAGAACCGGAGCGGAGCGGACATTTGGGTCCGTGAGCACCGGAAGCGCAGAAAACGCCATCAGATGGCCGCCAGAGTAGAGTTTCCAAACGGTCTCTCAGATGTTTGGCATGTCGAGCGGTGGCGGGCGCCTCCGGATCGGCTGCGCCTTGATAATGGCGGTGCTGGTTTCGGCCTTGTCGGCGATACGGTCGAGGAGCTTGTCGAGCTCGCCGATCGAGCGCACGAACAGCCGGGCAACAAAGCAATCGTCGCCCGTCACCTTATCGCATTCGCCAAACTCAGGGATCTCCTCGATCAGCTTCTGCACGATGTGCAGCTTGCCGGGTAAGGGCCGGATGCGAACGATCGCCTGCAAGGTATAGCCGAGCGCTTGCGGATCGATCTCGATGGTGAAAGCCCTGATAACGCCGCGATCCTCGAGACGCCGAAGCCGCTCCGAAACGCTTGGCGACGACAATCCGACTTGCTGGGCCAACTCTTTCAGCGAGGTTCGCGAATCCCGGATCAGGATGTCGAGAAGCTTTTTGTCCGGCTCGTCCAGCATTTTACGGTCCTCAATCAAAAACGAAATTTTGCCTCACTTAATTAGGCAAAATGAGGGAAACACCTTCTGCAAACCATATAAATCGCCCGAGCCACGTGAGATTGTCAAGTCTCAACAAAGCTCAGGGGTATTTCATGGACAGCACGGTGCGCGGCACGATCGAAATGACGGCCGCGATGGCGATCCTCGGTACAATCGGATGGTTCGTCGTCATGTCGGGCCAGCCGATCATGGATGTCGTCTTCTGGCGTTGTGCCTTCGGCGCGATAACGCTGCTGATCATCTGTGCTGCGCTGGGGCTGCTGCGCGGCAGGCTGTCGCTGCGCATCGTGGCGATCGCGGCCCTTGGCGGCGCAGCCATCGTTATCAACTGGCTGCTGCTGTTCAGCTCGTTCTCCCGCGCCTCGATCTCGATCGCCACGGCTGTCTACAACACCCAGCCCTTCATGCTGGTTGGCTTTGGCGCGCTCTTCTTCTCAGAGCGGCTGACCATGACAAAGCTGGCCTGGCTTGGCATCGCCTTCGCCGGCATGCTGCTGATCGTGCAAGGCTCGCCTGATGCGGGCTCCGATGTAGGCCCCAATACAGGTAACGTCGGCACGGATTATTTTACCGGCATCGCGATGGCGCTGGGTGCGGCTTTCTTCTGGGCCGTCGCCGCCATCGTCACCAAGAAGCTCAAAGGCACGCCACCACACCTGATCGCCCTGATCCAGGTCTGCGTCGGCGTCGTTATGCTGGCACCCTTCGCCAACTTTTCCCAACTTCCCGCCGATGCGTGGAGCTGGAGCATGCTGGCGACGCTTGGCGTCGTCCATACCGGTCTGATGTACATCCTGATGTACGGCGCCATTCAGAAACTGCCGACGCATCTGCAGGGGTCGTTGTCCTTCATCTACCCTGTGGTCGCGATCCTGGTCGATGTCGTCGCCTTCGGCCACCGGCTGCATCCGGCCCAGATCGTCGGCGCCGCCGCCATCCTGATCGCCGCCGCCGGCATGAATCTTGGCTGGACGCTGTGGAAATCAAAGACCCCAGCCGAGAGCACTCAGGCAATCAAGTGAGGGAAGGACGTCGCCCGACGACAATCATGCGCCAATGATCCTGCCCCGCCCGCCTGTTCAAGGCCGGCACTTTGCTCTATGCCGCAATGCAACCATCTTCGCCCGGCATAGGCGAAAACCGGGATCGAAAACCAATGAACGACGCAACGCCTCCAAATCGCTGCCGCATCGTGCTGATCGCGCCGCCCGGCGTGCCGGCTGAGCGCATCGGCGCGGCGTTCGAGGGCGGCGATGTCGCCTCGCTCATCCTGCCTGAAAACGGCATGGACGAGGCCTCCTTCCAGGCCTTCGCCGAACAGATCGTGCCGGCGGCGCAAGCGGCAGGCGTTGCTGTCGTCATTGCCGGAGACACCCGCATCGCCGGCCGCGTTCAGGCCGATGGCATCCATGTCGAGGTCGGCAAGGCCGAACTCGCCGAGACGATCGAACATTTTCAGGCAAAAATGATGGTCGGCACCGGCGGCGCCAAGACCCGCGACGATGCGCTGGAACTCGGCGAGGCCAGACCCGACTACATCTTCTTCGGCCGCTTCGGCTACGACAACAAGCCGGAGCCGCACCCGCGTAACCTGTCGCTGGGGCAATGGTGGGCGGATGTGATCCAGATCCCTTGCATCGTCATGGCCGGGTCCGACCTCGCCTCGGTGGAAGCGGTGGCTGCCACTGGCGCCGAATTCGTGGCGCTGTCCAGCGCGGTCTTTGCCGAAGGCGTCGACCCAAAGATGGCAGTCGCCAGCGCCAATGCGCTGCTCGACGAGACCGCGCCGCGTTTCGAGGACTGACGTGCCGGCGCGGACAATCCTTTTCAGTGCTTTGCTTGCGGCGCTCACGGTTCGGGCCGCCGTGGCGGAAACTGTCCCATTGCCGCAAACCAAGCCCGACATCGGTGCAAAGACGGACAGGCCGATCGCCACGCCGCTGCCGCAGCCCGCCACCACGACCCCGTTGCCGTCGGCCGACGCCATCAATCCGGAACGCTTCGGTGCAAAACCATCGGATTCGGCCTATGGCGCGTTCCAGCGCGGCCTTTACAAGACGGCCTACAACCTCGCTTTGGTCCGTGCCCAGAACGGCGATCCGGCGGCGCAGACTCTGGTTGCCGAAATATTGTCGCGTGGTCTCGGCGTGCCGCTCAACGCGGCGGAGGCGGCAAAGTGGTACGCCCTTGCCGCCGAGCAGGGGATACCGGAATCACAATTCCAGTACGCGCTGATGCTGCTCGATGGCCGCTACGTCAAGAAGGACGAGAAGGGCGCCTACGCGTTGATGCAGGCCGCCGCCGAGGCCGGGAACCGTCTGGCGCAGTTCAACTTTGCACAGCTGCTGGTCCAGCAGGATCCCGGCGATGCCGGCATCGCAAAGGCGGTGTCGTACTATCAGCGCGCCGCCGCGACCGGCCTTGCCGACGCGCAATATGCGATGGCGCAGGTCTATGCCAATGGCGTCGGCGGCAAGCCGCGCGACGATGTCCAGGCCCGAGGGCTGCTGGCGCAGGCAGCACGGCAGAACTACGATACGGCACAGATCGACCTCGCCACCTGGATGATCGAGGGACGCGGTGGCGTCCGCGACCTGAAATCCGGCTTCGGCTGGATGAAGCAGGCCGCCGAGGGCGGCAATGTCGCCGCCCAGAACCGCCTCGCCAAACTTTACATGGGGGGAATCGGCACTGATCCGGATCCGATCCTCGCCGGCGCCTGGTACGTCGTTGCCCGTCGCGCCGGGCTCATCGACCCTGAGATGGACGATTTTCTGCGGGGCCTGACCGACGACCAGACGAAGCAGGCGCTGCAGAAGGCCAACCGTCTGCCCTAAGGCGCCGCAGATTGTGGGCACCTATGTCGTAGCGCGACCAGGACGTTTTCCCCGAAATGGCGTCGCCGCAGCCAAGCCTCTGCTGCCTCGCTCCCTTGCCTCTTCCGGCATTTTGTGGTCTTGGAGGCGCCAAATTGCCCATTGGGCGACCATCTCATTCCGGATCAAGATCAGCATGGCCAAGATCAATGGCAACGAAATCCGTCCCGGCAACGTCATCGAGCACGATGGCGGCCTGTGGGTGGCGGTCAGAACCAACACCGTCAAGCCCGGCAAGGGCGGCGCCTATAACCAGGTCGAGCTGAAGAACCTGATCAACGGCACCAAGCTCAACGAGCGTTTCCGCTCCGCCGAAACCGTCGAACAGATCCGGCTGGAGATGAAGGATTTTTCCTTCCTCTACGAACAAGGCGAGGCACTGGTGTTCATGGATACCGAAAGCTACGAGCAGCTCGAATTGCAGAAGGATTTTGTCGGCGACCGCGCCGCCTTCCTCCAGGACGGCATGATGGTGACGGTCCAGCTCTATGACGAAAGGCCGATTGGTATTTCGTTACCCGACCAGGTGACGCTGACCATCACGGAGGCCGATCCGGTGGTGAGGGGCCAGACAGCGGCCTCTTCCTACAAGCCGGCGATACTGGAGAACGGCATCCGCGTGCTGGTGCCGCCCTTTATCGGTTCGGGCGAGCGCATCATCGTCGACACCAACGAAATCACTTACGTGCGCCGCGCCGACTAAAAGCATGATCCCAAAAAGTTGCAGACTTTTTGGATAAGATCATGCCTCGAAGCAAGTAGGCGCAGCAGCAGGAAGAAACACTATGGCGCGTTCCGCGATCCTCAATGTCATGGTCCAGGCTGCCATGAAGGCCGGCCGTTCGCTGGCGCGCGATTTCGGCGAAGTGCAGAACCTGCAGGTCTCGATGAAAGGGCCGGGCGACTATGTCAGCCAGGCCGACCGCAAGGCCGAAGACATCCTCTTCACCGAGCTGTCGAAGGCGCGGCCGGGCTACGCCTTCCTGATGGAGGAGCGCGGTGTGATCGAAGGCGACGATGGCCAGCACCGCTGGATCGTCGACCCGCTCGACGGCACCACCAACTTCCTCCACGGCATTCCGCTCTTCGCCATCTCGATCGCGCTGGAGCGCCAGGGCCAGATCGTCGCTGGCGTCGTCTACAACCCGGCGATGGACGAGCTCTATACCGCCGAGCGCGGCGGCGGCGCCTTCATGAACGATCGCCGGCTGCGGGTCGCCGGCCGCACCAAGCTGATCGACACGGTGATCGGCTGCGGCGTGCCGCATCTCGGGCGCGGCCAGCACGGTAATTTCCTTATCGAGCTGCGCAACGTGATGGCCGAAGTCTCGGGCGTGCGCCGCCTCGGCTCCGCCTCGCTCGATCTCGCCTATGTCGCCGCCGGCCGCATGGACGGGTTTTGGGAGATCGGCCTGTCGGCCTGGGATATCGCTGCGGGCATCCTGCTGATCCGCGAGGCGGGCGGTTTCGTCTCCGACTTCGACGGCGGACAGGACATGCTGGACGGCGGTTCGGTCGTCGCCGGCAACGAGATCATCCAGCGCGCGCTGTTGAAGACCGTCAAGAAGCCGGTGGCGCCGCGCTAGATCAAAAAGATAGAGACCATCCCGATTCTATCGGGACGGATCAGGCTCTAGCGGACTTGGCGCGCTGAACCGCCGCAGTCGCAAAACCGCAAGCAAAGCTTGAAATACTGACCGGCATCCGCCCAGATAAGGGGATGCAGGATCGCTCATGACGGACATCGGGCCCGAATCCCAGATCGAAATCCCGTTCGTGGGACGCTGGCACTACTCGCGCGCCGAAATGATCGCCGACGGCATCGTCCATGCGGTGGGCATCGTGCTGGCCATTGCCGCCGGCTCGGCGCTGTTGGCGCTGGCCGCCTTCCATACCGGTCCGGGCGAATACATCGCCGCTGCTTTCTATGTGGTTTCGCTGCTCACCGTGCTGACGGTATCGCTGGCCTATAATCTGTGGCCCGTGTCGTCGCCGGCCAAGTGGATATTGCGGCGCTTCGACCATGCCGCGATCTATCTGCTGATCGCCGCAACCTACACGCCCTTCCTCGCCCAGCTCGACGGCTCGCCGCTGGCCATTTCGATGATCATCCTGGTCTGGGGTGCAGCAGCAATCGGCATCGCCATCAAGGTGTTTCTTCCCGGCCGTTTCGACCGGCTGGCGATCGTCTTCTATCTCGCCATCGGCTGGAGCGGCATCGTTCTGGTCGAGCCGCTCGTCCAGACATTGCCGACGACATCGATCGCGTTGATCATTGCCGGAGGTATCGTCTATTCCTGCGGCGTCGTCTTCTTCGCCTGGAAGGGCCTGCGCTTCCACAATGCGTTGTGGCACGGCTTTGTCGTCACCGGCGCCGGCCTGCATCTGGCCGCCATGGTCGACTGCCTGGTCATCAACCGGCTTTGACGCCAATGATCCGGTCGGCAATATTGCCACACGCCATTCAATTTCGTCATAATTCCGTTTAGAGTCGCGCTCAACGTGATCGGCGGCATCGGAAACGGGGCACGGATGACTTTTCTCAAATCTTTCGGCATGGGCAAACGCTCCGACGTCCTGATGTACGACCCTCACAAATTGTCGAGTCCGCAGGTCTTTCTCATGACCATGGTCATCTTCCTGATGATCGTCGCCTTCATCGCCGCCATCCTGACCCGTCAGATCTCGAGCGCCTTCGTCACCAATCCCGGTCTCAACGGCCTGATCATCGGCGTGCTGGTGGTCGGCATCCTGCTGGCCTTCGTGCAGGTCGGCCGGCTGTTTCGCGAAGTGCGCTGGGTCAACTCCTTTCGGGCCGGCTCCGAAACCACCGAACCGGTGCTGCTGGCGCCGATGAAGGCGATGATCGGCCGCTCGTCGACGATCGCCTTCTCGACCAGTTCGATGCGGACCATGCTCGATTCGATCGCCACCCGCCTCGACGAAACCCGCGACACCTCGCGCTACCTTGTCGGGCTGCTGGTGTTCCTTGGCCTGCTCGGCACCTTCTGGGGCCTGCTCAACACGATCGGCTCGATCCGCGAAACCATAGAGTCGCTCGATCCCGGCACAGGCGATGCCGCCGCCGTGCTCGAATCCCTGAAGCAGGGGCTTTCCGCCCCGCTGGCCGGCATGGGCACCGCCTTCTCGTCCTCGCTGTTCGGCCTGTCCGGCTCCCTGGTGCTCGGGTTCCTCGACCTGCAGGCCGGCCGCGCCCAGACGCGCTTCTACACCGAGCTCGAAAACTGGCTGTCCTCGGTCACCGACCTGTCGTCCGACATCGTCGTCGCCGAACCGGCCAAGGCCGAATCCTCCGACGAGATCCGCGTCCTGTCGGAAAGACTGCGCAGCTTGCAGGAGAATGGCGGCGGCGCCAATCCGCGCGTCGCCACCGCCATGGCCAATCTTGCCGACGGCATTTCGGGCCTGGTCAAAAATATGCGCTCGGAGCAGCAGATCATGCGCGATTGGGTCGAAGCCCAGTCGGACGAGCAGAAGGCGATGCGCAGCACGCTGGAGAAGATTGCCGACGCCCTGAAGAAGCCTGGGGTCCATTAGCATGGCACTCGCCAGGAGCCGGCGTACCGATCGCCGCATCGACTACTGGCCGGGCTTCGTCGACGCGCTGTCGACGTTGCTGCTGGCGATCATGTTCCTGCTCACGGTCTTCGTGCTGGCGCAGTTCCTGCTCGGCCGCGAAATCTCCGGCAAGGACACGGTGCTCAACCGCCTCAATCTGCAGATCAACGAACTGACCCAGCTTCTGGCGCTGGAGCGCTCGACGACGCAGGACAAGGAAGATTCGCTCGCCAATTTGCAGGCTTCGCTGTCGGCGTCGGAGGCGGAAAAGAGCCGGCTCGAGCAATTGCTGGCGCAAGGCGCTGGTGCCGGCGACGCGGCCAACCAGCGCGCCACCGCACTTTCGGGCGAACTCGACAGCCAACGCCAGATCAGCCAGCAGGCACTGAGCCAGGTTGAAATCCTCAACCAGCAGATCGCGGCGCTGCGCAGGCAGATCGGAGCGCTCGAACAAGCACTCAACGTGTCTGAAACCCGCGATCGCGAGTCCAACACCAAGATCGCCGATCTCGGCCGCCGCCTGAACGTCGCGCTGGCACAGCGTGTGCAGGAGCTGAACCGCTACCGGTCCGACTTCTTCGGGCGCTTGCGCGAAATCCTCGCCGACCGCGAGAACATCCGAATCGTCGGCGACCGTTTTGTTTTCCAGTCCGAAGTGCTTTTCCCGACCGGGTCCGAAGTGATCAATGACGCCGGCAAAGTCGAGATGAAGAAACTCGCCGACGCCATTATCGACCTGCAGAAGGAGATCCCGCCGGAGATCAACTGGGTGCTTCGCGTCGACGGCCATACCGACGACAAGCCGCTATCGGGCACCGGCCGCTACCGCGACAATTGGGAATTGTCGACGGCGCGCTCGACTTCGGTGGTGAAGTTCCTGATCGAGAACGGCGTGCCGGCCAACCGGCTGGTTGCGGCCGGCTTCGGCGAATTCCAGCCGCTCGATCCCGCCGACACCGAAGACGCGCGCAACAAGAACCGCCGCATCGAGCTGAAACTGACCGAGCGCTGATCCGGATCAGGCTGGCTCAAGGCGAACGCGCGGATTTAATGCATGTCGCGCAAAAGTGTGCAGCGGTTTTGCGATAACGACATGCAAAACGCAACCTAAAGCGCGTCGCATAAGACCGGTCAAACGCGACGCGCTTTAGGGCGCCAATGCAGGCCGGCAAGGCTTGAAAAGATTACCTTTTTTTGATTACACTTTGCCGAGAACCGCGCCTACCTGTGTTATGGGGCCGAGGACCGCCGGCGGTGGAACCCCCATCGCGACGCGACGCAACCGGACGGCCCACGGCCGGAAGGTGGGCGTCCCAGATTGCCGCCTTCCCCAGTAAAAGGAGACGCAGCCATGCGCTCTTTCACCCCTAGGACCCTCAGGGCCGCGACGCTTGCCGCACTTTTCGTCACCGTTCCGTTTGCTGGCGCCTATGCAGCATCGACCGCCTTCTACGGCCCGCGTGAGACAGCTTTGATCGACCAGATCCAGAGCGTGGATACCGGTATCCGGGCCGCCACGCAGGCGAACCAGCTCGAGCCGGGCGAGGCGCGTGACTTGCGCACGCAGATCACTCGACTTGATCGGGCCGCCCAGAGGGCCGCGCGAGATGGAACGATGCCGACCACGCGATATCACCAGTTGCTGGCGCAACTCGACGATGTGAGCCAAAAGCTGCGGGCCGCCACCGGCAGCGCCTTCCTCATCGGCAGCGGCGGCGATGGCGGATATTATCCAAACGGCTACGGCCCAAATTATCCAAACCCCTGAAGTCATCCGGACAGCGCCGCGTTATGTCGCCGGCCGGCCCGGCGCCTTCGGGCTTTTGCCTCGCGGGCGTCTTTTTCACTACAGCGCCGCGCGTCCTTTTGTGAAGCGCGGCGCTGTAGTGGGCATTCAAAGCGCCTGTTGCAAACTGCCTTCAGGGTTGCCAATGCCAGCGCATTGGTATCTTTTCCCGCCGTTCAAATTCAGCGGGACCCACCATGTCCTTTCAAAAACTCGACGACCTCGGCCACAAGCTCGAAGCGCTGGAACATGCGCTCGCCATTCTCGGCGCCGATGAGGCAACCCACATGGCCGTCGGCGGCGGCGAGAAACGCGCAGAGGCGATGTCGGCGCTGGCCGGCATGCATCACGCCAGAGCGACCGCGCCGGAGATCGCCGACTGGATCGCAGCGGCCGAACAGGAAACGCTGAACGAAGAACAGCAGGCAGCGGTCAAGGAATTCCGGCGGCAGTACACCAACCTGACCTGCCTGCCGGTCGAATTCGTCGAGCGCCAAACGACCGCACGCATGCGCTCCGAGCAGCTCTGGCGCGACCTGCGCGCGAAAAACGACTGGGCAGGATTCTTGCCGGCGCTCGAAGGCGTCGTGGCGCTGGTGCGCGAGGAAGCCGCACTTCGCGCCGAGGTGCTCGGTCTCGACCCCTACGACGCGCTGATGGAGCAATATGATCCCGGCAATCGCGCCGCCGATATCACACCGGTCTTCGCCGAGTTGAAGCGCTTCCTCAGGGATTTCGTGCCGGAGGCGCTGGCCGTGCAGGAGGCGCGGCTGACGAAGCGCCCGCTGAAGCCGCTTTCCGGCAGCTATGCGATCGAAAAGCAGCGCGAGCTCGGCCTCGCCATGATGGCAGCGGTCGGCTTCGACCTCACCCACGGCTCGCTTTCGGTGTCGCATCATCCGTTCTGCGGCGGCGTGCCGAGCGACGTCCGCATCACCACCCGCTACAAGACCTCCGACTTCCTGTCGGCGTTGATGGGCGTTCTGCACGAGACCGGCCACGCGCTTTACGAACAGAACCTGCCGAAGGCGTGGGCGCACTGGCCGCTCGGCAAGGCCCGCGGCATGGCCGTGCATGAAAGCCAGAGCCTGTTCGTCGAAAAGCAGATCGGTCGCAATCCAGAATTCTGGCGCTGGGCGCTGCCGGTGGTCGAAAAGCACCTCGGCGAGGCCTGGTCAATCGACGACATCCTGCCGCATGTGCATCGGGTCGAGCGCGGCCTGATCCGCGTCGACGCCGACGAGGTGACCTATCCACTGCACGTCATCCTGCGCTACGAACTGGAGCAGGAGCTTGTCTCGGGGCGGCTGGAGGCTGCCGACCTGCCCGAGGCATGGGACGCCAAGATGCGCGACTATCTCGGCCTGTCGACCATCGACAACCCGGCCGACGGACCGATGCAGGACGTGCACTGGCCGGGTGCCGCCTTCGGCTATTTCCCATCCTACACGCTGGGCGCGATGATGGCGGCGCAGCAATGGGCGGCGCTGACTAGGGAGCATCCTTCGGCCGGCGAGGATCTTGGCAGGGGAGACTTCGCGGCGATCAACGACTGGCGCCGCCAAAAGATTTGGTCGCAGGGCTCGCGCTGGTCAACGCCGGGCCTGCTCGAACGGGCGACGGGTGAAAAACTCAACGCCACGCATTTCACGGAGCATCTGAAGAAGCGCTACGGCACTTAGGGCCGTTCCCCTCCGCCTTGCCGATCGTTGGCATTCTCGAAGATACCGCACGATCCACCATTCTCGATCTCGGCAAGGCCACCCTGCCTTGCGGGGCGCAGTTTACTTTTCTATCACTAGTAGTGTTCGACTGTGATCTGGCGGGGCATACAGGGGCATGGGGCGGGTAAGGCACTTTCAGACGGCGGCGGTCGCAAGACTCACCGCATTGATTGTTATTTGCACGGTCTGCTGGCCAGCCATGGCCGGTACGAACGTGCACAAGGGCAGTCTTGGTAATTGGATCGAGCGAGTCGCACTCCCCAAGGCCGACCCGCAATTGGACAGTCAGATCAAGAACGGCATATCCAACCTGCTGTCGGATTATCAGATCCGGAAGCGCCCGGGCGGATTGGAGATCTTCGACCGCTATGCCTACAAGATCGTCGACCGCACAGGCCTGGAACGCGGCGCCAGCATAAGTTTTGAATTCGATCCTGCGACCGCCGATGTCACCGTGAATTGGATCGACATCATTCGTGACGGCGTGGTGATCCAGCGCCTTTCCGATGCTGATTTCGACGTGTTTCGGCGCGAGAGGGATGCGGAGAAGGGCCTCTTTGATGGTTGGCTTACCGCTTACGTGAACATCAACGATGTTCGGGTCGGAGACATCGTCGACTATGGCAAGACCACGGTCAGAACTCCGATCATCGGCACGGATCTTCTTTTCCATTCCTTTGCCGTGGCTTGGGACGAACCGATCGCTCTCATCCGCGAAAGAGTGACGTGGCCAACGGTGCAGCCCCTGAATTTCCGACAGGTCAGGACGGACATACGCCCGGATGTCCAGTCTACCGGAGAAACGACTACCTATCTTTGGCAAAGCGCCAACCCGATCCCGGTGAAATCCCAGGAAAATCTGCCGCCGGACTTTCCCATATATCCGTCCATCGAGATCTCTTCGACATCGGAATGGCAAGATATCGTCGACACGGTCCTTCCGTATTATCGGCTCGACCAGGAGCTGCCTGCAGATTTCGCATCGAAGCTCGATGCCATTGCCGCAGAATACGATACGCCCGAAGAGAGGATGATCGAGGCAATGCGGTTGGTCCAGGATACCATCCGCTATGTCAGCCTGTCGATGGGCCGCGGTTCCTATATCCCGCGTAGCCCGACGACAGTGGTGGCAAGCGGCTTCGGAGATTGCAAGGACAAGGCGCTGCTTCTCGCCTCCGGCCTGCGGCGACTGGGAATCCATGCGGACGTGGCTCTCACGGACCTTGATGAAGGGCTTGCCCTCGCCACGATTCTTCCGACGATCAGGGCGTTTGATCACGTCATCGTAAAGGTCGTCATCGACAGCCAGACGTACTGGATCGACGCGACCAATTATTTGCAGGGGGGCAGAGCAGATAATCTTATGCCGCCCGACTACGGCTTTGCGTTGCCCATCGTCGCCGACAATGTGGGGATGGAAAAGATAGACCGGAAGGAACTCTACCAGCCGACCGCCTTTGTGAGCGAGGAATTCGACTTTCCCAAACGTAAAGGCGAGCCGCTCAAGCTGACGGTTACCACCACCTATTTGGGCGCAGATGCCGATAGCATGCGCTATAAGCTTGTCGCGCAATCGGCGACAAAGATCGCGGACGACTATCTCAAATATTACAATCGCCAGTATCCCGGAATGAAAAGCCTGGGACCGTTGGTGACGAACGACAGCCGCGACAAGAATCTGGTCTCGGTAATCGAATCCTACGAACTGCCGGCAGACGATCTCGACGCCGATAACCTCTCCAAGGAATTCGCGCTGAAATCGGATGTCGGCATCAGGTATCTGCCAGAGCCCGTGCTGCTCGAAAGGAGCGCGCCAATCTGGCTGGGCAGCCCGATCTTCCGACGACACCGGAGCACCGTCAGAAATCTGAAGGCCCGCTTCGTAGGCCCCGAGGACAATGACGACGTCGTCACGCCCTATGTTGCATTCAAGGCTCGTTGGACGAGCACCTCCACCGAATTTCAGGTCGACTGGTTTCTCAAGACCATCAATGACCAGGTTCCCGCCAAGAACATCGGCCCCTATTTAAAGTCCCTCAGGAAGATAAACGACAACGCGACTTGGAATTACAATTTCGCCTATTCGGACGCCGAAGCGAACTGACGCCAGTGGAAAGGCTACTCAGCCGCTCCCCTGAAAGCATTCGCCCCGGTTTCGAACTGCAGCTTGGCCAGCCGCGCATAGATGCCGCCCTCGGTGACGAGGCTCTGGTGGGTGCCTTCCTCGACGATGCAGCCGCCATCCATGACCAGGATCCGGTCGGCCTTCAGCACCGTCGCCAGACGGTGGGCGATGACGATGGTGGTGCGGTCCTGCATCAACCGTTCCAGCGCCGTCTGCACCAGCGTCTCGCTTTCTGCGTCGAGTGCCGAGGTCGCCTCGTCGAGCAGAAGGATCGGCGCATCGCGCAGAATCGCTCGAGCAATCGCCACGCGCTGGCGCTGGCCACCGGACAGCGTCACGCCGCGCTCGCCGACCTGGCTGTCATAGCCTTTCTCGAGCTTCAGGATGAATTCGTCGGCAAGCGCATCCTTGGCCGCCGCCTCGATCTCGGCGTCGCCGGCGTCCGGACGGCCGAAGCCGATATTGTCACGCGCGCTGGCCGCGAAAATGGTGACGTCCTGCGGCACGATGGCGATGCGCTCTCGTATGGCGACGGGATCGGCCTCGCGCACATTGACGCCGTCGATCATGATCTTGCCCGTCTCGGGATCATAGAAGCGCAGAAGCAGCGAAAAGACGGTGCTCTTGCCAGCGCCGGAGGGGCCGACGATCGCCACCGTCTCGCCGGGCTTGACCTGGAAACTCAGGCCGTGGACGGCGGCGCGGTCGGGTCCAGCGGGGTAGGAGAACGATACGTCGTCGAAGCTTATTGCGCCTCTGGCCGTCGTCGGCAGCCGTTTCGGATGCGCGGGTGCCTGGATCGCGGGCTTCTCGGCCAGGATCTCGGTCAGCCGTTCGGCGGCACCCGCCGCCTGGGAAAGTTCGCCCCACACTTCCGAAAGCGCGCCGAGGGCGCCGGCGGCGAACACCGAATAGAGCAGGAACTGGCCGAGCGTGCCCGGCGACAGCGTGCCGTCAAGCACGTCGCGCGAGCCGAACCAAAGCACCGCCACCACCGAGGAAAAGATCATGAAGATGGCGAAGAAGGTGAGGAAGGAGCGGGCAAAGATCGAGGACCGCGCCGCCTCGAAGGCGGCTTCCACGGCAGACGAGAAATGCCCGGTGACCAGCTTCTCATTGGTGAAGGCCTGCAGCGTGCGCACCGCGCCGATCTGCTCGCTGGCATAGGCCGTGGCGTCGGCCAGCGTGTCCTGCGCCAGCCGCGATTTGCGTCGCACCGAGCGGCCGAAGGCGACCAGCGGCAGCACGATCACCGGGATGGCGGCGATGACGAGGCCCGACAGCTTCGGGCTGGTGAAAACCATCATCGCCACGGCGCCGAGGCCGAGGATGACGTTGCGCAGCGCCACCGAAGCGGTAGCACCGACCGCCGACTTCACCTGCGTGGTGTCGGCGGCGAGCCGCGACACGATCTCGCCCGACTGGGCGGTGTCGAAGAAAGACGGCGACAGCGTGGTGACATGGCGGAACACGTCGCTGCGGACGTCGGCGACGACGCGCTCGCCCAGCGTGATGACGAAATAATAGCGGCTGGCCGATGCCGCTGCGAGCAAGGCGGCCATCACCACCAACATGGCGAAGTATTCGGCGATGAAACTGGAATCGGAAGCGGAAAAGCCGTGGTCGATCATCCGCCGCACGGCCAGCGGCAGCGCCAGCGTCGTCGCCGCCGCGACGGTCAGAGAGACGACCGCGCCAATGACCATTTTCCGGTAACGGGTGATGTAGGGGAACAGGCGCCGCAGCGGCCTCAGCGAGCGCCGGCGCTCGTCTGCATCGCCACTGATGTCCGCCATGACCGTTTCCTCTGGCCGCCTTTTGTCATGCGCCTCAATATGCGCTTGCCGCGGCCTGTCGCTTACCGCGGGCTTGTGATTCAATTCCGGCTGATGTATAGGCTCGCCGACCGTTTTAGAAGCCGTGGCTCCTCAATAGCTGCGGCTTCGAGTTTTAAAAAGGGGCGCATCGACGCAGGCTTTATGCTCGTCGGCAGCGCCGCCCAGCAAAAACAGAGCCCAGGAATAGCACAATGAAGACCGACATCCATCCCGACTACCATGCCATCAAGGTCATCATGACCGACGGCACCGAATACATGACCCGTTCGACCTGGGGCAAGGAAGGCGATACGATGAACCTCGACATCGACCCGACCACCCACCCGGCCTGGACCGGCGGCCAGCAGACCCTGCTCGACCGCGGCGGTCGCCTGTCGAAGTTCAAGAAGCGTTTCGAAGGTTTCGGCATTTAAGCCGCATCGACTTTTCGCATTGAAGAAACCCGCCCTCGTGGCGGGTTTTTTGTTGCCGAATGCGGCTCTATTCGCCGACCAGTTCACGCAGCGCCATGCGCTTGTAGGCGGCGACCAGATCGTCGCCTTCTTGCCGCCCCACCGAAATCGCCAGCCGCACGGTGGCCTCGCCCATCTGCCAGATGAGAAACGCCGTCGTTTCCAGCGCCGCCGAATCGGCGGCAGGCCGCAGCCGCTTCAGCACGGCGGTGAGGAATTCTGCATTGGCCCGGCTGTCGGCGAGCTCGAGCTCGCGCAGCGCCTTGTCGGCCTGCGTGCCCGACCAGATGTCGCGCATTACAGGCTCCGCCAGGAACAGCCCGTAATAGATATCCACCAGCTCGGAAAACGCACGCCGCAGCCCCTCGGCGTCGCTGACATCCGCAAGTGCCGCTGAGATGCAAGCCTGGCTTTGAACGGTGTAGCGTTCGGCCAGCGCCCAGATGATCGCGCGCTTGTCAGGAAAGAACTGGTAGAGCGAACCGATCGACACGCCGGCCCGTTCCGCCACCTCCCCCATGCGCATGGCGTCGCTGCCTTGTTCGGCGATCAGCGCGGAGGCGGCGGCAAGCATCCGCTCGACCCGCTCGCGGCTGCGCTGCTGGCTCGGCGCCCGGCGCGGCGATGCGATCTGGCCATCCTGTGAACCCGATACGGTCGATGCTTCCATCACTTTCTCCCGGCGAATGATCCAACAAATTGGCTAACAAACTGGCTTGACTCACAAAATACGAGGGTTTATCACGTTTTGCAAATATGAGGATTCCTCATATTTTCAAGCAAGGAGACCACTATGAACGACACCGTAAGGAAACCGACTTTGATCCTCGGCGGCACCGGCAAGACCGGCCGCCGTCTCTCGGACAGACTGACGGCGCAGGGCCTGCCGGTGCGGATCGGCTCGCGCTCGGGCGCGCCGCCTTTCGACTGGGAAAACAACACCACCTGGGAACCTGCACTCGATGGGGTCGGCGCCGTCTACATCAGCTACTATCCTGATCTTGCGGTGCCCGGTGCGGCCGAAACGGTCGGCGCCTTCGCCAATCTTGCCGTGAAGCGCGGTGTGCGCCGGCTGGTGTTGCTGTCGGGGCGTGGCGAAGCCGAAGCGCAACGAGCCGAAGAGATGCTGAAAGCCTCAGGCGCCGACTGGACGATCCTGCGCTGTGCCTGGTTTGCCCAGAACTTCAGCGAGAGTTTTTTGCTCGATCCGCTGCTCGCCGGTGAAGTGGCACTACCAGTCGGCAATGTCGGAGAACCGTTCGTCGACGCCGACGACATTGCCGACGCCGCCGTTACGGTGCTTACCCAGCAAGGCCATATCGGCCAGCTTTACGAACTGACCGGGCCGCGGCTGCTGAGCTTCGCCGAGGCGGTCGCCGAGATTGGCAAGGCAAGCGGCCGTGACATCCGGTTCATCAGGATTTCGCATGCCGAGTTCACCGCAGCTGTAGCCGGGTACGAGTTGCCGGCCGAGTTCGCCTGGCTGCTCAACGAGCTGTTCACCGAGGTGCTCGACGGCCGCAATGAAACGCTGACCGACGGCGTCCAGCGCGTGCTCGGCCGCGCCCCAAAGGACTTTTCCGCCTATGTAACCGAAACCGCCGCTACGGGCATCTGGAGCAACTGACATGATCATGAAACTGCTTCCCACCCTCACCTTCATCGCGGCGCTCGGCTCCGGCGTCGTCGCTGGTGTCTTCTTCGCCTTTTCCAGCTTCGTCATGCCGGGCCTCGCCCGCATGCCTGCCGCGGGCGGCATCGCCGCGATGAATTCGATCAACGTCACTGCGGTGACGCCGATGTTCATGACCGCGCTTTTCGGCACCGGGCTGATCTGCCTCATCCTCGTCGTCGGTGCTATCTTCGGCTGGAACCAGCCAGGTTCGTTCTGGCTTCTCGCCGGCGCCCTGATCTATCTCGTCGGTAACCTGATCGTGACCATGCTTTTCAACGTGCCGCTCAACAACGCGCTGGCCGCCGTCGATCCGGCGAGCGCCAACGGCGCCGCTTTGTGGACCACCTATCTCAGGGACTGGGTGATGTGGAACCACGTCCGCACCATTACCGCCATCGTGGCGCTGGGCTGCTTCATCGTGGCGTGGCGATGAATGCGGCGCAGAAAAGCAAAAGACCCCGCGTCAGGCAGGGTCCCTTGATGTGGAATCTTTTGACTTGTGGCCCTTGCGATCGGCATGGCCGAGATCGCGGTCCGGATCGATCACGTCGCGAACCAGCTGCTTGAGCTTTGCGGCATCGGGAAAGCCGCCGTCGCGCTTGCGGTCCCAGACCAGCGTGTCGTTGCAGGAAATGGTGAAAATGCCGCCGGTGCCGGGCACCAGCGTCACCTCGCCCAGATCCGTTCCGAAAGTCGAGAGCAGCTCCTGCGCCATCCAGCCGGCTCGCAGCAGCCACTGGCATTGCGTGCAATAGGTGATGCGGATGGTGGGCAGAGCTTGTTCGGTCATGTCAGATTGAGCTCCGCTGATGCCGTGCTCATGCCGCGCTGAGCTTCGCCATGGTCTCTTCGTCGACCTCGAAATTGGCGTAGACGCTCTGCACGTCGTCATCGTCCTCGAGCGTGGCAACCAGCTTCATCAGCGACTGTGCCCGCTCCTCGTCGACCGCAATGTTGGTCTGCGGCTTCCAGATCGGCTTCACCGATTCTGCTTCGCCGAGCGCGCCTTCCAGCGCCTTCGACACTTCGCCGAGATTCTCGAAAGCGCAGTAGATCGTGTGGCCTTCCTCGTCCGACTGGACGTCGTCGGCGCCAGCCTCGATCGCCGCATCCATGACCTTCTCGGCACTGCCGACCGATACCGGATAAAAAATTTCGCCGACACGGTCCCACATGAACGACACCGAGCCGGTTTCGCCCATCGCTCCACCGGCCTTGGTGAAGGCGGCACGCACATTCGACGCCGAGCGGTTGCGATTGTCGGTCAGCGCCTCGACGATCAGCGCGACGCCACCTGGCCCGTAGCCCTCGTAGCGCACGGCTTCGTAAGTCTCGGCGTCGCCCATCGATGCCTTGTTGATGGCGCGCTGGATGTTGTCCTTCGGCATCGACACCGCCTTGGCGTTCTGTACGGCCAAGCGCAGGCGCGGGTTCATCGACGGATCCGGCGTGCCGCTCTTGGCGGCGACGGTTATTTCGCGCGCCAGCTTGGAAAACATTTTCGACCGCACCGCGTCCTGCCGGCCCTTGCGGTGCATGATGTTCTTGAACTGTGAATGGCCAGCCATGGCACCCCTGTCGTCTTCTTGGCAGAGCATCCTGCAGCGAGGTTATCAACTCGCCCTAGCCAAAATGCTCGAATTCAAAATTTCAGAACGTCCCTGGTGCGTCCGGAAGGACGTACGGCGCTCTATCTCGGAATGGCCGGCTTATAGATAAATCGGCTCAATTCGTCCAGCCGCGCCGTAAGGGTGGTGCGCAACGCGCCCGCCAGCTGCATTCCGGCAGTCATTCACCCTTCCAGATCGGATTTCAGGCGGTCGAGAATGCTGACCGCGTGCGTGGCGTACTGGCTGATCCAGCGATCGTGGATCTGCTTGATCGGCAACGCATTGAGATGGTTCCAGCGTTCGCGGCCCTCGCGCCGCGCCACGACCAGGTCGGCATCTTCCAGCACTTTCAGATGCAGCATGACGGTGCAGCGGTCCATGTCGGGAAAGGCATCGCACAACATGCCGGTGGTCCGCGGCGCGTCCTTCAGTTCGTCCAGCAGCGCACGCCGGCGTGGATGCGCCAGCGCCTTGAAAACATCGTCGTCCTGCGCTTTGCTTGACATGTTATGTTTTTATAACATAATATCGATCTGATCAAGGAAGGAGCTGTGGATATGTCTTTTGGATTCAGGATTTCGGGCCGCATCGGCAAACCGGTCGCAGAAGTCTTCGATGCGGTCGTCAATCCGAAGAAGCTCAGCGGCTATTTCACCACGATCGGCGGCGCCAGCGCGCCGCTGGTGGCGGGTGCCGGCGTCGTCTGGTGGGGCAAGGTTCCGGTCGAGGTTGACGAGGTGGAGAAAGACAGCCGCATCGTGCTGCGCTGGGACGCAACCGACGCCGAGGGCAAGCCGGCCTACAAGACGCGCATCGAGATGAATTTCGAACCGCTGGACGATGGCGGCACCTTCGTCACCATCGCCGAGACCGGCTGGCACGAGGACGCCGTCGGTCTGAAGAAGTCTTACCTCAATTGCGAGGGCTGGTCGCAGATGCTGGCCTGCATGAAGGCCTATGTCGAATACGGCATCAATCTGCGCGACGGCTATTACCGCAGCGAGATGAAGGGGGAGCCTGCAAGTGAAGACAACATCTGAGAAGACGGAGGAAAGAATGACTGCGAAGATCACCGGCGGCATCAACATCGCCATGAAAGTGCCGCCCCACCAATACCAGCAGACGATCGCCTTCTATCGCGACGTCGTTGGCCTGAAACCGTTCACGGCCAAGGCTCCCGCTACCGGCTTCGAACTCGGCCCTAATCGCCTATGGATCGACGAAGCGCCGATGCTGAGCCAGGCCGAGATCTGGCTGGAGCTGTTCACCGATGATTTTCCGGCCGCAGCCGGTCATCTTGCCAAGGCCGGTATCGTGCGCTGCGACGCCATTGAGGCGCTGGGCGACGGTTTCCGCGGCGGCTGGATCACCAATCCGGCCAACATCGTTCACATGGTGCGCGAACCCGACGCCTGGTGACAGAAGCCCGTTCGGAAAGGAGGACGATATGGAAATCCGTGAGGCACCGGTCGCCGAAGCCGGCATGCTGATCCGGCGACCGGTCGCAGACGTGTTCGAGGCCATCGTCGATCCGGCGATCACGACGAAATTCTGGTTCACCCATGGCAGCAACAGGCTGGACAGCGGCAAGGAGGTTCGCTGGGAGTGGCGCATGTACGGTGTCTCGACGCCGGTCACGGTCGGCGAACTCGTCAGGAACGAAAGGATCGTCATGCAATGGAGCGATCCGCCGACCACCGTGGTCTGGACCTTTACCGAGATGCCCGGCGGCACGACCTTTATCGAGGTTCGCAATTTCGGCTTTGCCGGCAGTGCCGACGAGCAGGTCAAGCAGGCGATCGGCTCGACCGATGGCTTCGCGCTGGTGCTCGCCGGCGCCAAGGCGTGGCTGGAGCAAGGCCTGACGCTTGGCCTGATCGGCGACCGTCATCCGAAGGGCGTGCCGACCGGTTAGTTGGAGCGTTCGGGATCGCCGCTTTTCACCGGCTGCTTGAGCGGCCGGCAAAGATGCCCGCGGCGAGCATGAATCCAGTTCTCGATCGGAGCTTCCTGAATGTCGGAAGTATCAATTTGATCGTCAGGCAGATCAGCCAGCCTGGACAGCTGGTTGCACATCACGGCTAAGCCCCCTCCTGCTCACAGTGCTTCCTTTCATGCGGCGTCGCTTTTCGGACCGTGTTTAATGCCCCGCGCCGGACTTTGCCTTTCTCCGACGTCGCGCCAGCATATTCAGGCCCTCGACAAGGGCGGAAAAACCCATGGCGGCGTAGATGTAGCCCTTCGGCACATGGAAGCCCATGCCGTCGGCGATCAGCGTCATGCCGATCATCAGCAGGAAGCTGAGCGCCAGCATGACGATGCTCGGGTTCTTGGCGATGAACTCGGCGAGCGGTCCGGCCGCCAACATCATCACGGTGACCGCCACGATGACGGCGATATACATGATGGCGATCTCGTCGGTCATGCCGACCGCTGTGATGATCGAATCGATCGAGAAGACGAGGTCGAGCAGCAGGATCTGGAAAATCGCGCCGGCCAGCGAAAGCTGCAGCGTCTCGCCCATCATCGTATCCTGGTGATCCTCGAGGTCGACCGTGTGGTGGATCTCCTTGGTCGCCTTCCAGACGAGGAACAGGCCGCCGGCGATCAGGATCAGATCGCGCCAGGAAAAACCATGGCCGAAAGCGGTGAATACCGGCGCCGTCAACTGGACGATGATCGAGATGGTTGCAAGCAGCACCAGCCGCATGATCAGCGCGGCAGAAATGCCGAGCCGCCGGGCGCGGGCTCTTTGTGCCTCCGGCAGTTTGTTGGTCAGGATCGAGATGAAGATCAGATTGTCGATGCCGAGCACGACCTCCAGCACGATCAGGGTCAGCAACGCGACCCATGCGGTCGGATCGGAGACAAAGGCGAAATGTGGCGCCAGGAATTCGATGAGCTGCATGGAGGTCGTCCCCTCTTACGATCTAGAGCAGTGTCGCCGGCAGTTAGGTATCGCAGGCGTTCATATCAATATCACGACCAGAAAGATGGCGCCGTTTCCTCGAGCCGCGGCCCGCGGCGAAACGGCGCAATCCGCTCGGTCAGCCCGCTGCGATCCGAAATGTCGACGCCGACGCCGCACAATGTCGCCGGGCCGGTCGCGGCCTCGAAGCGTCCTTTCGGCACCTTCGACAAAAACCGGTTGAGCGGCTCCTCTTTGTCCATGCCGAGCGATGAATCATAGTCGCCGCACATGCCCGCGTCGGAGATGTAGCCGGTGCCGCCATTGAGGATATGATGGTCGCCGGTCGGCTGGTGCGTGTGGGTGCCGACGACCAGGCTGGCGCGGCCATCGACGAAATGCGCAAAGCACATTTTTTCAGAGGTCGCCTCGGCATGGAAATCGATGACCACCGCATCGGCCTGCTCGCCGAGCGGGCAGGCGGCAAGCTCGCGCTCACCGGCTTGGAACGGATCGTCGAGTTCGGGATGCATGAACACCCGACCCATGATGTTGGCGACCAGAACGCGCGCGCCGTTCCTGGCGATGTAGACGCCGGAGCCGCGCCCCGGCGTGCCCTTGGGGAAATTGGACGGACGCAGGAACCGTTCCTCGCGCGGCGCGAAAGCCAGCGCATCCCGCTGGTCCCAGACATGGTTGCCGGTGGTGACGACATCGGCGCCCGCCGAAATCGTCTCGCGAAAGATCTCTTCTGTGATGCCGAAGCCGCCTGCGGCGTTCTCGCCATTGACGATAACGAAGTCGAGTTTGAAATCCGAGATCAAGCCGGGCAGTTGTTCCCACACCGCCGTGCGTCCCGTCTTGCCGACCATATCGCCGAGGAAGAGAAGTCTCATCTAAACATGATCCAGACCCAAAGGTCAGCAAAGCAAAAAGCTGCATGACTTTCGGAAAAGACCATGCGTCCAGGAACTTATCTACAATTTCGGCGCGAACCGGCGCAACCCGCTCTCGGTGAGTATTTCTGGAATGATCACATCGTGCGGCTCGTCCGGCACCAGCGCCACCTCCTGGCAGTCGAAAGCAATGCCGATCAGCCGGGGCGGCTGCCCCTTGTCGGCAAGACGTGCAATCGCGCGGTCATAGTAGCCGGCGCCGTAGCCGATGCGGTGTCCGCGCGCGTCGAAAGCCGCGAGCGGCACCATCATCACCTGGGGATCGAGCACCTCGGCCGCCTCATGTGGTCCGACCGTGCCGAAGCCCATCTCGATCATCGGCGCGCCGCGCACCAGTTCGCGAAAGACGATGGTGGTCTTGTCGAGTATGGCCGGCAGGCAGAGCCTTGCACCCTTCTCGCGCAGGGCGAACATCAGCGGCCGGACGTCGACCTCCGAGCGCATCGGCCAGAAGCCGGAGACGATCTGGCCCGGCTCTATGGCGATGCTATCCCGTGCCGTCTCGGCCATTTCGAGCGCCGCTTCCACCCGCCAGAACGGATCGAGCGCGTCGCGGCGCCCGAGTGCTTCGCGTCGCAAATTTTTTTTCAGTTCTTTGGGAGAAATCATGGAGCCAAGGTAGAAAAGGTCGGATCTGGTTGAAGTTTTGGGAGCGACGTTTTCCACCGCATGATCCACCGAAACGCGAGTGGATCCTTTGGGTCGAGTGACGATCCACACAACCGGTGGAGAGAGCGATCCCGGGAACCTACAAAGTAGGTGGGCGCCGTATGAGAAAACCCACGGGTCTTCCCAGGGACAGCTCCCTAGGGATCATTAAGGCCCCGGGGAAAATGTTCTCCTGCCGGGAAGCGCAGACCGTCGCAACCAATATAGGCCGGCAGTCGGCCAAGCGCCAGAGAGACAGCCATGTTCGGCGGCTTAATTCGTCACGACGGCCTGCTTGGGAACTGCGTCGGCATGAGGTTTTGCCGAGCCCTCGCCGCTGCGCCTTGCACAGGCTGGGCTGTCTCCTTACGGTTGGCATGAACACTGAGGAGCAAGAATGCGTTTCGAAGGCACGGCGGCCTATGTCGCCGACAAGGATCTGATGGTGGCGGTCAACGCGGCGATCGCGCTGGAGCGGCCACTGCTGGTCAAGGGCGAGCCCGGCACCGGCAAGACCGAACTGGCCAGGCAAGTGGCGGCGGCGCTCGGCCTCGAGCTGATCGAATGGCATGTCAAATCGACGACAAGGGCGCAGCAAGGCCTCTACGAGTATGACGCCGTCTCGCGGCTGCGCGACAGCCAGCTCGGCGATATCAGGTTCAACGACATCAGGAACTACATCAAACGCGGCAAGCTGTGGGACGCCTTTGCCGCCGACAAGAAGGTGGTGCTTTTGATCGACGAGATCGACAAGGCAGACATCGAGTTCCCCAACGATCTGTTGCAGGAACTCGATCGAATGGAGTTCTTCGTCTACGAGACTGGCGAGACGATCCGCGCCGCCGTGCGCCCGATCGTCATCATCACCTCCAACAACGAGAAGGAACTGCCGGACGCATTCCTGCGCCGCTGCTTCTTCCACTATATCCGCTTCCCCGACGTCGAGACGCTGCACAGAATAGTCGACGTGCACTATCCCGGTATCAAGCAGAACCTGGTGCGTGCAGCACTGACCCAGTTCTATGAGATCCGCGATGTGCCGGGCCTGAAGAAGAAGCCGTCGACCTCCGAGGCACTCGACTGGATCAGGCTCTTGGTCGCCGACGATATCGCGCCGGAGGATCTGCGCGCCGACCCGAAGAACGCGTTGCCCAAGCTGCACGGTGCGCTTTTGAAGAACGAACAGGACGTGCATCTGTTCGAGCGGCTGGCTTTCATGGCGCGAAGGCAGGGGTGAGGAACGGTCATCCTGAGCCGCAGAAATTCGGCCTCTGACGCCGAGCTGGAAGGCGCTCCTATGAGCGGGCTTCGCCTGCGCTCTGAGCAGGATGATGGCCTCTGGCCTCCTGCAGCGCGACATTTTTGGGGCCGAAGATGATGAAGCTGATGACGGCAAGAGCAAGAACGCCGATCCCGCTATAGAGCATGACCCAGCCAAAACCGTTGACCAGAGCGGCATGCACGATGGCGCCGGACGGATCGAGGGTCGCGAGCTTGGGCGAGTGTTGCGAGAGGCCGTCGAGATTTCCGGCGGCTATCTTTTCCGCCAGCGCGCGCAGTTCATTCAGGTCCAAGGCCGAGCCCAATGCGTCCCGCAGATAAGAAACAATCCCCTGCGTCAACAGCAGACCCAGCACCGCGATATTGATGGCGAGCGTGATCAAGCGCGCGCTGATATCGATGCCCGAAGCCATGCCGGCACGATCCGGCGACACTGAGCCGGTCGTGGTGTTGGTGGTCGGCGAATTGGTCAGGCCGATGCCAATGCCGGCAATCAGCGTGCCGGGCAGCATGGTCAGCCAGTTGGCTCCGTCGAGCCCGGAACCTATCCACATGGCGATAAAGCCGATCCCCAGTGTCAACAACCCGAGCGGGATCGCCACCCGCGCCTGATAGCGGGCGCGCAAGCGCTCGGCGATCGAGGACATCAGCATCAGGGGAAGCGTGTAGACGAGCAGCAACAAGCCGGTCGTGGTGCTGTCATAGCCGAGGACTCCCGAAAAATAGATCGGCAGATAGATGATGAACGGCCAGTAGCTGAAATTCATGCCGATGCCGCCCATGATCGCTCCCGAAAACTGGCGAATGCGGAATACCGAGAAATCGAACATCGGATAGGGATTGATCTTTTCGGCAACAAGGAACGCGATGAAGGCCAGCACGGCCGCGCTTGTCACACCGATGCGGGCGCCAGAGCCGAGATCGGCCCCTTGCGTGATCAGATAGGAGAAGCCGAACACTGCAAGCGAGAGCGTCAGGATGCCGGTCCGGTCAAGCTTCTGGGCGTTACGGTCGCGCGATTCGGTGACACCGGCGCCAATGAAAACCAGGGCAAGGATGGCGAGTGGCACGTGGATGAGGAACACCCACTGCCAGCTCGACAGCGTTACGATCATTCCGCCAATGGCGGGACCAAAACCAAGCCCGATGCCCGAGACGACGCTCCACGCAACGAAGGCCTTGCCGCGTTCACTGCCGTCTTGGAACTGGTGGGACAGCACCGCCACGCTGCAGGTGAACATCGCGCCGCCTGCAAGGCCTTGCAGAAAGCGCGCGACGATCAGAAGTGGAGCGCTCGGTGCGAGACCGCATAGCAGAGAGGCGAAGCCGAAGGCGACGGTGGTGATTACCATCACGCGCTTGCGGCCGAAACGGTCGGCCAATGTCCCCGTCGCCATCAACACCGTCGTGCAGGCAATGGTGTAGGCGTTCATGATCCATTGCAGATCCTTGAAGTCGGCGGCGAGCACGCTTTCCAGTTTCGGAAGGATCACCGGGACACTGGAGATTTCAAGGCCAAACAGCAGCGAGGCAAGGCAGGCGCCTGCGAGTGCAACGGTGTTTCGGTCAATTTGAAACGTCATATCGATCACTTTCCATCGGAGCATTCAGAGGGGCTGCGAGCGGCGCCCTTCAAACTGCGGCCGACATGACATAGACGAGGCTTGACTATGAAAAAAGGCTATGCGTTTCTATTTCAGAAATGACAAAATGGAATGGTGGTAATGACCAGCCTTGATGTCGACGCCGTGCGCACCTTCCTCATGGTGGCCGACCTGCAGAGCTTCACCCGGGCAGCTGCCGCGATGGGGAGCACCCAGGCGACGATCAGCGTCAAGCTGCGCCGGCTCGAAGAAAAGCTCGGCGCGCGTTTGATTGAACGAACCCCGCGCCGTGTGGCTCTATCTGCAAGGGGAGCGGTCTTCTTTCCCGCGGCCCGTGAATTCCTTGCCGCCCATGAACGCGCCGTCGCGGAATTTTCCGCAGCGCCGTGTCGGCTTGCTCTCGGTTTTGTCGATCATGTCGCGGGGCCTAAGCTTTCCACACTCATAGCCCAGCTTCATGCCCATGATCCGTCGCTCGCGCTCAACATCAGGATCGACACCAGCTCCATGCTGGAAGGAGCGTTCGATCGCGGCGAGCTCGACGCGGTGATCGTGCACCAGGAAGATGACAGTCGACGCGGCGAAGCCTTGTCGCGCACCCATTATGGCTGGTTCGCGGCCCCTGCCTTCGAATGGCGGCCCGGAACGCCATTGCGTCTGGCTCTTTTAAGCACCGTATGCAACTGCCCGGACCGCCTGAGGGCGGTCGAGGCGCTGGATAGGGCAGGCATCGCCTGGAGTGAGGCTTTCGTGGGCGGTGGCGGCGCGGCCGTCAACGTCGCGGTATCGGCCGGCTTCGCCATTGCCGCCCTCGCCCACCGTGTCGTTCCCCCCGGCCTTGTCGACGTGGGCCGCAAACTCGGCCTGCCGCCAATTCCGTCTTCGGAGATCGTTTTGCACTCGCACGCTTTGGCGCCGCGGGCACGAGAGGCACTGCGCATGCTCGCGACCGCTTTTCGCGAGTATAATTTGCCGGCAGGATAGGCAAAGATATTCCTGATCCCGATTCTGTTGGATGGATCGGGCTGCAGACCTCAGAGGGAACTGAAATGACCGAGATCACCGTCCGCCCACTTGCACAATCCGACCATGCCGATTGGCAGCGTCTGTGGACCGCCTACCTCACCTTTTACGAAACCAAGCTGCCGGAGGACGTCTACGCCGTGACCTGGAAGCGCCTGTTCACGGCAGGCGAGTTCGAGCCGAAAGGTTTCATCGCCACCCTCAACGGCAAGGCGGTCGGCCTGACGCACTACCTCTACCATCGCTCCTGCTGGTCCCAGGTAAACAACTGCTATCTCCAGGACCTGTTCGCCGACGCGGATGTGCGCGGCAAGGGCGTCGGCGCCGCCCTGATCGAGGCGGTGAAGCAGGAAGCCGGCAAGATCGGTGTCAAGAACGTCTACTGGATGACCCACGAGACCAACACCACCGCGCGCAAGCTCTACGACCACGTGGCGCGGCGGACCGGCTTCATCGAGTATGATCTGCTATAGATGGTGCATGTTCATCCCTTTCTTCCTCGAACTGAAGGCTGCGCGGGTTCCGGTCTCGCTCCGGGAATATCTGTCGCTGCTGGAAGGGCTGGAGGCGGGGCTGGTCGACTACGACGTCGAAGGGTTTTACTATCTCGCCCGCTCAGCACTGGTGAAGGACGAGCGCCACATCGACCGCTTCGACCAAGTCTTTTCGCACGTCTTCAAAGGCGTCGAAGCGCTGGCTGGCGAAAGCGCGGTCGATGTCGAAAACATTCCGGAGGAATGGCTGCGCCGGCTTGCCGAAAAGCACCTGACCGATGAGGAGAAAAAGCTGGTCGAGGCGCTCGGCGGTTTCGAAAGGCTGATGGAAACGCTGAAGCAGCGGCTGGAAGAACAGAAGGGCCGCCACCAGGGCGGCTCGAAGTGGATCGGCACCGGCGGCACCTCGCCTTTCGGCGCCTATGGCTACAATCCCGAAGGCGTTCGTATCGGCCAGCATGAGAGCCGCAACCGCCGAGCGGTGAAAGTCTGGGACAAGCGCGAGTTCAGGAATTTCGACGATGCCGTCGAGCTCGGCACCCGCAACATCAAGATCGCGCTGAAGCGCCTGCGCCGCTGGGTGCGCGAAGGCGCCGAGGAGGAGTTCGATCTGCCCGGCACCATCCACGCCACGGCTGAACATGGCTATCTCGACGTGCAGACACGGCCCGAGCGGCGCAATGCCGTGAAGCTGCTGATGTTCTTCGATGTCGGCGGCTCGATGGACGATCACATCAAAAGCGTCGAAGAGCTATTTTCGGCTGCCCGCGCCGAATTCCGCCAGCTCGAATATTTCTACTTCCACAACTGCCTTTACGAAGGCGTGTGGAAAGATAATCGCCGCCGCCATGCGGAGGTAATTCCGACCTTCGATCTCCTCCACAAATACGGTCCGGACTACAAGGTGATCGTCGTCGGCGATGCCTCGATGAGCCCTTATGAGATCGCGCATCCCGGTGGCTCGGTCGAGCACTGGAATCCGGAGGCCGGCGTCGTCTGGCTCGGCCGTTTGCTGCAGCAATGGCCGAACGCGGTATGGCTCAACCCGGAAAATGAGAAACACTGGGGCTATACTCATTCGATCGCCATGATCCGCGACATCTTCGTCGGCCGCATGTTTCCGCTGACGCTCGCAGGGCTCGAAGCCGCGACGAAACAGCTTTCAAGGAAGCACTGAGTGGATTTTCGGAACGCAAGACAGGAAGGCTAATGACCTGTTTCCTCTGCCTGCAATGTGGCGTCCAGTTCGCGGAGGCAGCCGCGCCGCCGGACCACTGCCCGATTTGTGAGGACGAGCGGCAATATGTGCGTTGGGAGGGCCAGGCCTGGATCACGCCGGAAGAGCTCGCCGCCGGGCATCGGATCGTGATGAAAGACGACGCCGGCGTGCTCGCCTTCGGCGTCGAGCCGCGCTTCGCCATCGGTCAGCGGGCGTTGCTGGCGCAAACGCCGCACGGCAATGTGCTGTGGGATTGTATCTCGATGGTCAGCAACGAGGCGGTGGCAGAAATCAACCGGCGGGGCGGTCTGGCGGCGATCGCCATCTCGCACTGCCATTATTATTCGGCAATGGTCGAGTGGAGCGACGCGTTTGGCGGGGTGCCGATTTACCTGCACACCGACGATCGCAAGTGGATCATGCGACCGCATCCGGCTGTTATCAGCTGGGAGGGCGAGACGCGCGCCCTAAATCCCTCGCTGACACTTATCCGTTGTGGCGGTCACTTTGCCGGCGGCCAGGTGCTGCACTGGAAGCGCGACGACGGCGACGCCATCCTGGCCGGCGACATCTTGCAGGTGACGCCGACCCGCCGCCATGTCAGTTTCATGTACAGCTATCCGAACTACATCCCGCTCAATGCGGCGAAAGTGCGCGGCATCAAGGCTGCGTTGGAGCCTTTCGAGTTCGACCACATCTATGGCGCATGGTGGAATCAGAACGTCATCGGAGATGCAAAGACGGCATTTACAGCTTCGGTTAAGCGGTACCTCGCAGCGATCACCTGAGGAATTCTTCGCAGCATCGAAAATACGGGCAAACGCTGTAACGAATGCCTATTTTAAGCGAAGTTGGGAAGGCAAACCCAAGTAGCGGCATGAGCTAAGAGGCAAAAATATGGATAGCCACACCTACCCCGTCACCCGCACTGATGCCGAATGGCGCGCGCGGCTGACGCCAGAGCAATATGCGGTGATGCGCAACCACGGCACCGAGCGGCCAGGCAGCTGCGCCTTGCTTCACGAGAAGCGCGCCGGCACCTTTTCCTGCGTCGGCTGCGACCAGCCCCTGTTCGAATCCAAGCTGAAATTCGAGAGCGGCACCGGTTGGCCGAGTTTCAACGACCCGGTGCCGGGTTCGGTCGAGACGACCGTCGATCGCAGCTACGGCATGGTCCGTACCGAATGCCACTGCGCCCGCTGCGGCAGCCATCTCGGCCATGTCTTCGAAGATGGCCCGCCGCCAACCGGCCTGCGCTATTGCATCAATGGCGTCGCGCTGAAATTCGAGCCGGCTGCCTGATTGCAATTCGACGGTGGCAAAGGACGGCTTCGGCCGCCCTTTGCGGGCGTCAGATCACCACCACCATTATCAGCCACAGCACAGCGCCCAGCGTCATCAGCGAAGCCTTGATGCCGCCGGTATGCTCGGCGGTCCGCCACACGGCAAACGTCAGAAAGAAATTATACGGTACCGGCGCGAAATGCACCGCCAGAGCGAGAGCGAGCGGCAGCTTCAGCCCGAGCAGGATCAGCGCCAGCACCGAAAATGCGATGTTGATCGCCGTGCCGACAAGGACAAGATCGCGCCAGAACAGCCGGTCGAGCGGGGCCGTGCCTCGCCAGCGCGAGCGGAAGAAGCCCGAAGCGTCGCTTGCCTTGCCGTCTTCGCCTTTGAAGGTTTCTGGCGCACTCATCGATGCGGCTTCTCGTTCGAGCGCCGCAGAGATGTCCAAAGCTGCAAGCCTGTCAACGCAGGTCGATCATCGGCACGCAAGCGTATGATTTGGCAGATTGTCATCAAACGGTCGTGAAACCTTTCTACGTCGCCCTTGTTGGCATCTCGGCAAAGACACCTTGCCGCAACCTGCCGCCCCATCATCCAGTCGCCTGCCAAGGAGGTCTTGAGATGAGCGATAATGTCTACAACGTGCTGTTTCTTTGCAACGCCAATTCGGCGCGCTCCATCATGGGAGAAGCCATCCTCAATCGGATCGGTGCCGGCAGGTTCAAGGCCTTTTCCGCCGGTTCGCAACCGAAAGGCGAGGTCAATCCCTACGCGCTGCAGCTGCTCGAAAGCCTCAACTACGATACGAGCTTCGCTCGTTCGAAAGGCTGGGACGAGTTTGCCGAGCCCGACGCGCCTGAAATGAATTTCATCTTCACGCTTTGCGACAGCACCGCCAACGAATCCTGCCCGATCTGGCCGGGTCATCCAATGACGGCGCTCTGGTCGATACCGGACCCAGCCAAGGCAGGCGGCACCGAAGCCGAACTGCACCTTGCTTTCGCTGACGCCTATCGCATGCTGAACAACCGCATCTCGCTTTTCACCAATCTGCGGGTGGATGCACTCGACCATTTGGCGCTGCAACAGCATCTCGATGCGATTGGCCGCGACACGCCGGAGCCGAACTAGGGCGGCTCATCGTTTCACGGAAACGCCGAACCGCTCTAAGTATTTGTTTTTACGCAATTCCTCAGGGAAAGCGCTACGCATTTTTCCTGGAATTGCTCTAGGCTCAGGCCGCTGCGACGCAAATTCACGAATCGGCTTCGCCACCGTCGCCCAGAACTTCGGCGACGGCGCGTTCAAAACGCGATGCTTCCGTCACCAGCCAGTCGGCCATGGCTGGCCAATTGTCCTCGGCATAGCAGTTCACCCGCCACAGCGAATTGATGCCGAGGCCCTCGCAACTCTGTTCCGGCCTGAGCTTCAACCTGTCTTCGATCGCCGGCTGGAACGGCTTCAATCGCGACCAGGCTCCCGTGGCACCGAACTTCTCGTTGCGGCCGAAGAAGACGCCGACATGGTTCTGCGCCGGCGCGACATACATGGAAAGGACCAATGCGAAATCGGGCAGCCCGCGCTGCCAGAACCAGGGTCCGCGCCGCGCCATCAGATCCCTTTCTTCCGGATGCCGTTCCGCGAACAGCGTCCAGAAGCCGCGTTGGCGGAATTCAGAGGCGCGGCGGACGCCAAAGTCGAATTCGCTCATGGCTCGACCCGTTGAGCGCGCCGCGACCGGCGCCCAGGGCTGTTATCAGCCTTACACCATGCCGAGTGCGGCTTTGTAGAGATCGAGGATCGATTCTTCCTCTTGCCGCTCAGCCTGATCCTTCTTGCGCAGCCGGATGATGGACCGCATCGCCTTGGTGTCGAAGCCGGTGCCCTTGGCCTCGGCGAACACTTCCTTGATGTCGTCGGCAATGGTCTTCTTCTCTTCCTCGAGCCGCTCGATACGCTCGATGAAGGCTCGCAGCTGGCCGGCGGCAACAGTCTGGCTGGTTTCGGTGATGTCGTCGGCCATTTTTTCTCCGCGTCGTTTTTCCATGCCGCGACTCAGGAACTATCGCGGCGAATTTGCAGCGGTTCGATGCCCGACCGGGGGCGACCGGTCAAGCTGTTATCGATGCGGCATGAAGGGTTGCCGCCAACTCTACCTGGGCAACATTTCTACCTTACCCGAAGGCGATCAGCAGATCCTTGGCGTCGATCTGGTCGCCGGCACTCACCAGCACTTCGGCGATGACCCCATCACGCTCGGCATGCAATGCCGTCTCCATCTTCATCGCCTCGATCGACAAAAGCACGTCGCCGGCCTTGACCGCCTGGCCGGCGGCAACGGCAAGCGCCGAGACCACGCCCGGCATCGGCGCGCCGACATGTGCCTCATTGCCGGGCTCGGCCTTGCGGCGCGCCTTGGCGGCGGAGGCACCATGGGCACGGTCCGGCACCTTGACGCGACGCGGCTGGCCATTGAGTTCGAAGAACACGGTCACCATGCCCTTCTCGTCGACATCGCCGATGGCCAGGCAGCGCACCACCAGCGTCTTGCCTTTCTCGATGTCGACGAAGATCTCGTCTTCCGGCTTCATGCCGTAGAAATAGGTCGGCGTCGGCAGCACGCTGACTGGCCCGTAGGTTTCCTGGGCTGCGGCGAAGTCGGAGAAGACCTTCGGATACATCAGCCACGAGGCGAATTCGAATTCGCTAAGCTTGCGCTCGACGTTGTCCTCGATCTCCTTGCGGCTGGCCTTGAGATTGGCTGCTTTCAACAGAGAGCCAGGTCGCACGGTGATCGGCTTGTCGCCCTTCAGCACCTTCTTCTGCAGCGCCTCCGGCCAACCGCCGGGCGACTGGCCGAGATCGCCGCGCAGCATGGAAACGACCGAGTCCGGGAAGGCGATATCTTTGGCCGGATTTTCGACATCGGCAACCGTCAGGTCCTGGCTTACCATCATCAGCGCCATGTCGCCGACAACCTTGGACGACGGCGTCACCTTGACGATGTCGCCGAACATCAGATTGACGTCATGATAGGTCTGCGCCACTTCGTGCCAGCGCGTCTCCAGACCGAGCGAGCGCGCCTGTTCCTTGAGGTTGGTGAACTGCCCACCCGGCATCTCGTGCAGGTAAACCTCCGAGGCCGGCCCTTTCAGGTCGCTTTCGAAGGCGGCATACTGGTTGCGCACCGCCTCCCAGTAGAACGAGATATTCCTGATCCATTGCGGGTCGAGGCCCGGATCCCGCTCGGTGCCCTTCAGCGCCTCGACGATCGAGCCTAGGCAAGGCTGCGAGGTGTTGCCAGACAGCGAGTCCATCGCGGCATCGATTGCATCGACGCCGCTGTCCACCGCCGCAAGCACCGTCGCCGCCGACAGGCCTGAAGTGTCGTGGGTATGGAAATGGATCGGCAGATCGGTCGCATCGCGCAGCGCCTTGAACAAGACGCGGGCAGCACTCGGCTTGAGCAACCCGGCCATGTCCTTGACCGCGATGATATGGGCGCCGGCCGCCTGCAACTCCTTGGCCAGCGCGACATAGTATCTGAGGTCGTATTTGGCTCGGGCCGGGTCGAGTATGTCGCCGGTGTAGCAGATCGCCGCTTCGATCAGTCTGCCCTCGGCGCCGACCGCATCCATGGCGACACGCATGTTGTCGACCCAGTTCAAACAGTCGAAGACGCGGAACAGGTCGATGCCGCCGGCGGCGGCCTGTTTGACGAAATGCTGGACGACATTGTCGGGATAGTTCGTGTAGCCGACGCCGTTGGCGCCGCGCAAAAGCATTTGCAGCAACAAATTGGGCGCTGCCTCGCGCACCAGCGACAGCCGTTCCCACGGGTCTTCGGTGAGGAAGCGCATGGCGACGTCGAACGTCGCTCCGCCCCAGCATTCCAGAGACAAAAGCTGCGGCAGAGCGCGCGCATAGGTGCCCGCAATGCCGGCGATGTCATATGTGCGCACGCGCGTCGCGAGCAGGGATTGGTGCCCGTCGCGCATCGTCGTGTCGGTGACCAGCACCTCTTTTTGCGCGCGCATCCAAGCCGCAAATTTCGTCGGCCCCAGCGCGTCGAGCTTCTGCTTGCTGCCATCAGGCACATTGCCGTTGAGATACGGCACCATGGGCGCCGCCGCATCCGCCTTCGGCTGCGGCCGGCCGCGCGTCTCGGGATGGCCGTTGACGCTGACGTCGGCCAGGTAGTTGAGCAGCTTGGTCGCGCGGTCCTGCCGCTTCACGCTCGCGAACAGTTCCGGCGTCGTATCGATGAACTTGGTCGTGTAGGAATTGTCGGCGAAACTCGGGTGATTGATGATCGCCTCGAGGAAGGTAAGGTTGGTCGCCACGCCGCGGATACGGAACTCGCGTAGCGCCCGGTTCATGCGGGCGATGGTTTCGGCCGGCGTCGGCGCCCAGGCCGTCACCTTCTCCAGCAGCGGGTCGTAGAAGCGGGTGATGACCGCGCCCGAATAAGCGGTGCCGCCGTCGAGGCGGATGCCGAAACCGGTGGCGCCACGGTAGGCGGTGATACGGCCATAGTCGGGAATGAAATTATGCTCGGGATCTTCCGTGGTGATGCGGCACTGCAGCGCATGGCCGTTGAGCCTGATATCCTTCTGCGCTGGCACACCCGATTCCGCCGTGCCGATGGCGAACCCATCGAGGATGTGGATCTGCGCCTTGACGATGTCGATGCCGGTCACCTGCTCGGTGACGGTGTGCTCGACCTGGATACGCGGATTGACCTCGATGAAGTAGAATTTTCCGGTGTCGGCGTCCTGCAGGAATTCGACCGTTCCGGCGCCGATATAGTCCGTCTCGCGGGCGATTTTCAGCGCGTAATCGCAAAGCTCTTTGCGCAATGACATTTCGAGGTACGGCGCCGGCGCGCGTTCGACCACCTTCTGGTTGCGGCGCTGGATGGAGCAATCGCGCTCGAACAGGTGCACGGCATTGCCATGTGTGTCTCCTAACACCTGCACCTCGATATGACGGGCGCGCTCGATCAGCTTTTCGAGATAAACCTCGTCCTTGCCGAAGGCGGCTTTCGCCTCGCGCTTGCCCTCCGTCACCTCGCGGGCAAGGTCGGCCTCGGAGCGGATGGCGCGCATGCCGCGGCCGCCGCCGCCCCATGACGCCTTCAGCATCACTGGATAGCCGACCTCCTTGGCCAGTTTCTTGACCGTCTCCATGTCATCGGGCAACGGATCGGTGGCGGGGATCACCGGCACCCCGACCTCGATCGCCAGGTTGCGCGCGGCGACCTTGTTGCCCAGCCTGCGCATCGTATCCGGCTTCGGCCCGATGAAGATGATGCCGGCCTTGGCGCAGGCTTCGGCGAATTCAGGACTTTCCGACAACAGCCCGTAACCCGGATGAATGGCATCGGCACCCGAAAGCCTGGCGACGCGGATCACTTCCTCGATCGATAGATAGCTTTCGATCGGCCCCATGTCTCTGGTCAGATGCGGCCCGCGCCCGACCTGATAGCTTTCGTCGGCCTTGAAGCGGTGCAGCGAGTATTTGTCCTCCTCCGCCCAGATCGCCACGGTTTTGAGCCCGAGTTCGTTGGCCGCGCGGAAGACGCGGATGGCGATTTCGGACCGGTTGGCGACAAGGATCTTCGTAATTGCCAAGGACAAGGCTCCAGACGCTGACGGGGAAGGGAACTGGCGCCATGATTAACGCGAAAATGCTGCAGCGCAAACAAAATCGGGCGGCGTTTAAACCGATTTAAATCACTTTTGGCCGTCGAACAGAATTTCAACGAAAAAATGCCCGGCGCGAAGCGCCGGGCATTCCGAAATTGTCGTCGTCGACAGGCTTACATTTTCTGGATGTAGGTGTACTTGCCGTCGTCGCCCTTCTTCCATTCGTACATGACGTAGCCAGGCAGCGTCGGATCGCCCTTCGCGTCATAAGAAAGGTCGCCGAGCACAGTCTTGAATGGGCCGCTGGCCTTGAGAGCCTTGGCGACTTCCTGCGGATCGTTCGACTTGGCGGCCGTCGCGGCTGCCGCGATCGCCTGCATGGCGGCGTAGGAGTACAGCGTGTAGGCCTCCGGCTCGAAGCCCTGCGCACGGAACTTCTCGACGAGTTCCTTGTTCGTCGGGATCAGACGCGGATCCGGGCCGAACGTGTTCAACGTGCCCGCGACCGCATCGCCGGCGATCGAGGCAAGCTCGTTCGACACGATGCCGTCGCCGGAAACCAGCGTCGCCTTGAGGCCCTGGTCAGCCGCCTGGCGGATGATCAGGCCGGCTTCGGTGTGCAGGCCGCCCCAATAGATGATGGAAACGCCGGCTTCCTTCATCTTGGCGATCAGCGCCGAGAAGTCCTTGTCGCCGACATTGACGCCTTCATACATAACTTCCGTCACGCCGGCGGCATTCATCGCCTTCTTGGTTTCGTCGGCAAGACCCTGACCATAGGTCGTCTTGTCATGGATGACCGCAACCTTGGCGTCCTTGAAGTTTGCCGCGAGATAGGCGCCGGCGATGCTGCCCTGCTGGTCGTCGCGTCCGCAGGTACGGAACGTGTTCCACAGGCCACGCTCGGTGAACTGCGGGTTGGTCGCGGCCGGCGTGATCTCGAGGATTCCGTTTTCCGCGTAGACTTCCGATGCCGGGATCGAAACGCCCGAGTTGAAGTGGCCGACCACGAACTTGACACCGTCGCCGACGAACTTGTTGGCGACCGAGATGCCCTGCTTCGGATCGGAGACGTCGTCGCCAACGGAGAGCTTGATCTGCTCGCCATTGATGCCGCCCGCCGCATTGATATCGGCGACCGCCTGTTCGGCGCCCTTCTGCAGCTGCGCGCCAAAGGCGGCGTTCGGACCGGTGATCGGACCGGCGACGCCGACCAATATGTCAGCCCACGCGCTGCCGCTGAACGCGACGAGCGCGGTCAGGGCGACGGCGGACAAAAGTGATTTTCTCATGTAAAACGCTCCCATTTACAGAGTGGGCGTGAATGATGCTTTCATGCGATGCCCACTTTTACTCGCAGAAAGGGTACTTTGCCGATTTTCAGGCACTTGTCACGCCGATTCATCCCCGAAACGACGTTAATGATGAACATCAACCTTTTGGTTTCCAGCTCAAAAGCGATGCTCTTTCGTAGAGCCAATTATACTGTGTCACCATCTGATTGGTGCGTGTGTATTGATAGCCGATGAAGCCTAATATCATCAGGACGATGGTGTCGACTATGTAGTACTGCAACGAGAACATCGTGCCCTCGAACAGCGCGTGATGGATGAATCTTACGACGATGCCGAGGCCGAGCAGATAGGCAAACAATTGGATGAGGCTGCGCCACGTCTGGGCGCAGGCCTTGCCCGTCATCCATGCCGCCCAACCGCCGAGCAGGCAGGTGACGAAGAAGAACTGCCAGACCGAGGGTTCCTCATAGAGAATGCCCTGCATAATTGATGTCTCCTGAACTCAGTGATGGCCGCCTTCGAGATAAGCGGCGCGCACGTCCGGATCGGCGAGCAGCTCCTTGCCGGTGCCGCTCATCGTCACATTGCCGTTGACCATGACATAGCCGCGCGTGGCGAGCTTCAGCGCGCCAAAGGCGTTCTGCTCGACCAGGAACACGGTTAGTCCTTGCGTGCGGTTCAGCTCGCGAATGGCGTCGAAAATCTGCTTGACGATCAGCGGCGCCAGGCCCAGCGACGGCTCGTCGAGCAGGAGCAGCTTCGGCCGCGCCATCAGCGCACGTGCGATCGACAGCATCTGCTGCTCACCGCCCGACAGCGTGCCGCCGCGCTGGGCAATGCGCTCCTTCAAGCGCGGAAACAGCGTGAACACTTTTTCGACGTCCTCGTCGTAATGCTTGAGGTTGTCGAGGCTGGCGCCCATCTGCAGGTTTTCCATCACCGTCATACGCGGGAAGATGCGCCTTCCCTCCGGCGACTGGGCGATGCGCATGCGCGCGATCTCATGGGTCGGCAATTGGGTGATGTCGGTGCCGGCGAAAGTGATGGTGCCCGCCCGCGCCCGTGGCGCACCGAAAATGGTCATCATCAGCGTCGACTTGCCGGCGCCGTTGGCGCCGATCAGCGCCACGATCTCCCCTTCCTTGACGGTGACATCGACGCCGTTCAGCGCCCTGATGTTGCCGTAATAGGTCTGGACGCCCTTGATATCGAGCAGCGTTGTACCGGCCATCATTTACGCCCTCCGCGCTTGCCCGCCGCAGGCGCATCTGCTTTGCCAGTCTTCCCGGAAGCACGGCCGGAGGGATGGCTCGTCTCCACCGTCCCGGCGTCGACGCGGCGCGAAAATTCCGTCTCCTTGCCGGCGGCAAGAAGCTTGGCCTGGCCAATCCAGTCCTCGCGCGCAATCCGTCCGTCGAAGGCGAGATAAGCCTCGACGGCCTCAACGTCGGCTTTCTTCCATGCCGCGATCTGGTCGAAATGAAAGATGCCGTGCTGGTTGAGCTTCTTCTCGTTGACCGTGCCAATGCCCTTGATGCGGGTCAGATTGTCGGCCTTTCCGCCACGCGGTGCCGCGAGCCGGTTCGAAACGCCGGCGGCCTTGGACCTGGCCGGCGCTTTGGTGCTTGGCTTTGCCGCGGAGGGTTTTGCGGCAGAAGATTTCGCGCTGGGCTTGGCTGCCGCCGGGGAGGCCGCCTTGCTTGCTGCCGCACTCGACCTCGCATCGAACTGCCCGGCTTTCGAGGCGCCCTTCGACACCGTTACGCGTTCGCCCTCGCTATGGCCGACCGTGTCGGTCACCGGTCCGGCGAAATAGGACGATGACGTGCCCGGGCCGTGCGCCGAATCCGGACCCGTATCCAGCTGCTCGATGACGTCTTCGTCGCCGACTTCGGTCAGCACCGTCTCGACTTCCTCATCCTCGACCCCGAGATAGGCGGCGATGACACGCGGATCGGTGCGTACCGCCTGCGGACTGCCATCGGAAATCTTGCGCCCGTATTCGAGCACCACGACATGGTCGGAAATCTGCATGACCACCGCCATGTCGTGCTCGATGAGCAGGATCGAGGTGCCCGTGTTGTCCTTGATGTCCATCAGCAGCGCGTTGAGCGCCATCGATTCTTTCGGATTGAGACCGGCGGCCGGTTCGTCGAGGCAGAGCAGTTCCGGACCCGTGCACATGGCCCGCGCGATCTCCAGACGCCGCTGCGCGCCATAGGGCAGGTCGCCGGCCGGATCGTCGGCTCGATCGAGGAGATCGGCCTTTTCCAGCCAATGCTTGGCGAGATCGATCGACTCGGCCGACGCGGCTCGGTAGCCGCTGAAGCCGAACAGGCCGAGAATGGTATAGCCGGACGCCTTCATCAGCTTGTTGTGCTGCGCCACCAGCAGATTCTCCAGCAGCGTCATGCCCGAGAACAGGCGGATGTTCTGGAAGGTGCGTGCCACCTTGGCGCGCGCCGGAATCTCGTGGTTAGGCAGGCGTTCGAGCAGATAGCTCGAGCCGTCGCGCCGATTGAGCGTGATCATGCCTTCCGACGGTTTGTAGAAACCGGTGATGCAGTTGAACACGGTGGTTTTGCCGGCGCCGTTCGGCCCGATCAGCGCGGTGATCTCGCCGCGCCTGGCCTGGAAGGACAGATCACCGATGGCGACCAGACCGCCGAACTTCATCGACAGATGGTCGACCTGCAGGATGGCATCGTTCATGCCCGGGTTGGCTTTCTGAATCGAGCTCGCATCACTCATCAGCCGTGGCCCTCCTTGGTGAAGGAGCCGGATAC
Source organism: Mesorhizobium sp. M0938 (assembly GCF_040319125.1). NCBI lineage: Bacteria > Pseudomonadati > Pseudomonadota > Alphaproteobacteria > Hyphomicrobiales > Phyllobacteriaceae > Mesorhizobium > Mesorhizobium sp. M0938. The sequence continues at coordinate 246,473 of NZ_JAMYNS010000002.1, forward strand.
AGCCCTGCGCTCCTTGAGGAAGGCGGTCGGTTCACGGCTGCCGACGAACCCGCGCGGTTTCCAAACCATGACGATGACCATGGCCATGCCGAACAGCAGCATGCGGTAGAGTTCCGGCGTGAAATCCGGACCGAACACCTGCTTCAGGAAATCGAGTTCGCGTAGCACCTCGGTGCCGCCGATCATCACCATGGCGGCGACGGCAATGCCAACCAGCGAGCCCATGCCGCCGAGCACGACGATGGCGAGGATGATCGCCGATTCCAGGAAGATGAAGGATTCCGGGCTGACGAAACCTTGCCGCGCGGCGAAGAACGAGCCGGCGAAGCCGCCGAACATGGCGCCGGTGGCAAAAGCCGTGAGCTTGGTGGTGGTGGTGTTGATGCCGAGCGAGCGGCAGGCGATCTCGTCCTCTCGCAGCGCTTCCCAGGCGCGGCCGACGGGCATGCGCCTGAGCCTTATCGTAACGAAGGCGGTGAGCAGGCAGAGCCCGAGGATCAGGTAGTAGAGGAATATCTTGTAGTAGGCGCTCGAGGTGGCGATGTCCAACACCTTGGCGATATAGTTAGGATCCGAGACGTTGAACGACATCAGCCCGAAGAAGGTGACCTTCGGGATGCCGGAGATGCCGGCCGAACCATTGGTGACCTCACGCCAGTTGATCAGCACGAGGCGAATGATCTCGCCGAAGGCCAGCGTCACGATCGCCAGATAATCGCCTCGCAGGCGCAGCACCGGAAAGCCCAGAAGCACGCCCCAGAAGGCAGCCATGGCGCCGGCGGCCGGCAGCAGGATCCAGAACGACAGGCCAAAATGCGTGCCGAGCAGCGCATAGGCATAAGCGCCGACGGCGTAGAAGGCGACATAGCCGAGATCGAGCAGGCCGGCGAGGCCGACGACGATATTCAATCCCCACGCCAGCATCACATAGATCAGGATCTGGATACCGAAATTATCGACCCATTTCAGTGAGCCCTGAAAGCCACCAGCCATCGATCCGCTGTACAGCGCCAGCACCAGCACGACGACGACAGGATAAATCGCCAGTGCGGCGATGCCCAATGCCGAGAAGTGGGCATGGATGAAGCTGCGGAAATAGAACAGCACCGAGGCGAGGGCATAGATGATCGCCAGCGCTCGCGCAAACCGCGCATAACCGGCAAGACCAGGGCCCAGCAAACCATCGAGGGAGCCGGCCAGAACAGCCAGCACCGCCACTACCGCGATGGCTGCGATGAAATATGGCAACCGGAAGAATCGCGTCGCCACACTGTCCGGCAACAGGCCGGTGGCGATGTCGGCGATCTTCTGTTTGGCCAGGAAGGGCTGGCCATAGGCGACATAGACAAAGCGTCCGACCATGGTCAGCACAACCACGGTAAAGAGAAGCCACCAGCGTTGCACAAGGATCAGTTCGTTCGAGATGTTCTGATCGGTCCTCAGGCCGATGAACAGCACGAACAGGCCAAGCGCGATGGCGCCGGCATAAAGCGCCTCGCGCGTGGCGCGCTGCACAGGGGTGGCGACGATTTCGCGCTCTGGAGATAGGGTGCCGGCCATGATTTCAGACCTTTTCGACTTCTGGCCGGCCCAGAATGCCGGAAGGCAGGAAGATCAGCACGATCGCCAGGATGGAGAAGGCGGCGACGTCCTTGTAGTCGATCGAGAAATAGGCCGACCACATGCTCTCGATGAAGCCGATCATCAACCCGCCGAGCACGGCGCCGGGCAGCGAGCCGATGCCGCCGAGCACGGCCGCCGTGAAAGCCTTCACGCCTGGTGTGAAACCGTCGGAGAAGGCGATGACGCCGTAATACATCAGGAACAGCGTGCCGGCGACGGCGGCAAGGGCCGCTCCCATGACGAAGGTGATCGAGATGGTGCGGTCGACGTCGATGCCGAGCAGCGCCGCCATCTTGCGGTCCTGCTCGCAGGCTCTTTGCGCCCGACCAAGCGACGTCTTGTTGACCAGGTACCAGAACAGCGCCAGCAGCAGCGCTGTGACGACGACAATGATGATCTGCTTCAGCGACACGCTGATGCCGTTGATGTTGTAGACTTGGCTGACCATCGGCGGGATCGGCTTGTTGCGCGGACCCTGCGTCACCTGGACGAAGTTCGACAATGCGATGGACATGCCGATCGCGGTGATCAGCGGCGCCAGCCGGAACGAACCGCGCAAGGGCCGGTAGGCCACCTTCTCGATCGTCCAGTTATAGAGGCTGGTCAACAGCATCGCGACGATCATCATCACCAGGAGCGCGATCACCACCGGCACAGAATAGAACAACGCACCGAGGATGAGGAAAACGATGAGGGCAGTGAAGGCGCCGATCATGAAGATGTCGCCATGGGCGAAATTGATCATGCCGATGATGCCGTAGACCATCGTATAGCCGATCGCTATCAGCCCATAGATCGATCCCAGCGTCAGCCCGTTGATAAGCTGCTGGACAAAATACTGCATGCTGTCGTTGCTCCCCTGGAATGTCGCCCATGCAGACGCATTCCTTTTCGTATTTCCCCTAGTCGTAAAGTTTCGAGCCCGGATTGCAACGTGATTTTTTAATCGTCATGCGTGATTTTGAAGCACGCAATCGGATTGCCCGTTCTTTTCCCTTCCGGCCTCTGGACTATCGCGGAACCTATCATTGGCATAACGCAATGTCTTTGACGATTCGGCGTCGATATGCACCCCTTTTCGAAGGAATCGTCGTCAAAATAAGTTGAAGAGCGGGATCATTGCGCCACCGAGGCGGTCGATCTTTGCATTCCTTTGCTTTCCCCTGGGTCAGGATCGCCTCTATTTGACGATGAATCCGTGCGCGAACGGATCGCGGTCGTCGATGAAGATCGTGTTCAATCCGGTCATGCGCGCCCAGCCGCCGATCGAAGGAATGATCGCCGGCTTGCCTGCCACCGTGACCTCCTTCTCGACCCTGCCCTTGAACAGCGAGCCGATGATCGATTCATGGACGAAATCCTCGCCGGCCCTAAGCTTGCCCTTGGCGTGAAGCTGCGCCATCCGGGCCGAGGTGCCGGTGCCGCAAGGCGAGCGGTCGATCGCTTTGTCGCCATAAAAGACGGCGTTGCGCGCATCCGCCTGGCTGTCGGTCGGCGCACCCGTCCACAGCATATGCGACAACCGGCCGATGCCGGGATTCTCCGGATGCACGAAAGAGTATTTCTCGTTGAGCCGCTGCCGCACCACCGGGCTCCAGGCGATGAGGTCGCCGGCGGAATGGTCGGCCATGTCGCGATAGTTCTTCTGCGGTTCGACGATGGCGTAGAAATTGCCGCCATAGGCGACATCGACACTGATCTCGCCGAGCTCTGGGCATTCGACGGTCAGCCCCTCGGCATGGAGGAAGGACGGCACGTTGGTAATGCGCACCTCCTCGACATGGTCGCCGACCTGCTTGTATTCGGCGGTGACCACGCCGGCCGGCGTGTCCAGCCTGAGCATGCCAGGTGTCTTCGGCTTGATCAGCCCGTGCTCGATGGCCATCGTCACCGTGCCGATGGTGCCGTGACCGCACATTGGCAGACAGCCCGACGTTTCGATGAACAGGATGGCGATGTCGCAGTCAGGCCTTGTCGGCGGATAGAGGATCGAACCGGACATCACGTCGTGGCCGCGCGGCTCGAACATCAGCCCGGTGCGGATCCAGTCATACTCGGCCAGGAAATGCGCGCGCCGCTCCATCATCGTCGCGCCTTGGAGCAACGGTCCGCCGCCGGCGACAAGCCGTACCGGATTGCCGCAGGTGTGACCGTCTATGCAGAAGAAGGAGTGGCGCGCCATTCTAGAGATCCCGTCAGAAGCGGTTCGGAGAAAACGGAGAAAGATCAAACACCGAATTTTGGCCGAGAATGAGATCGCGGATCAAGCGCCCCGTCGCAGCCGCCTGGGTCAGGCCAAGATGGCCGTGGCCGAAGGCATAGACAATCGTGCCGGCCCGCCTGGCGCCGCCGATCACCGGCAGCGAGTCCGGCAGCGACGGCCGATACCCCATCCATTCGCGGCCGCCGGCCGGATCAAGCCCCGGCAGGAATTGTTGTGCCTTGTCGAGCAGCGCTTTCGACCTGTTATAGTTCGGCGGCCGCTTAATGCCGCCGAGCTCGACTGCGCCGCCGACGCGCACACCGGTTTCAAGCGGCGTGATGACGAAGCCATGCCCGGAGAAGATTAGCTGCCGCTTCACGTCGAAGGCGCTCTTCGGCAGCGTCGTGTTGTAGCCGCGCTCGGTTTCGAGCGGGATGCGGTCGCCGAGATGTTTTGCCAGGAGATGCGACCACGCGCCAGCGGCGATGACGAGGTGCTTTGCTTGCCGCACCGTGCCGTCGGCCAGTGTCAATGTCGCGCCGTCCTGCGCCGCTCCGACATGGTCGACCCCAGCTCTTTCGAAACGCGCACCCTTGGCCTCGGCATAGGCCCAGATCGCCTTGCCAAGCAGCTTGGGGTCGGCGACGGTCTTCCATCCCGGCACGAAAGTGCCTTTGACGAAACGCGGCGATAAGCCCGGCTGCAAGGCGGCGAGAGCATCGCCCTCGACATGGCTGAAGCCGATGCCGAACCGCTGCCTCGCCGTCCAGCCCGCGAGCGACGCCCTGAATTCGGCCTCGCTCTCGTAAAGTTCGAGCGAGCCGTCCTCGCGCAGCATGTTTGTCGTGCCCGAGCGCGCCATCAGCCCGGCCCATTCGGCCTCGGCGAGCCGCATCATGCCTGCCTGCGCCGCGAGGCTGGCCTCGTAGCGGTCGCTTCGCCCGGCGCGCCAGAAGCGGACAAGCCAGGGCAGCAGCGTCGGCAGATAGGCGGGCGGTATACTGAGCGGGCCGAGCGGATCGGCAAGCCATTTCGGCAGATGCTTGATCATCCCCTTATGGGCCAGCGGCAGCACATCGGAAAAAGCTAGGGCGGCGGCATTGCCGGAACTTGTCTCCTCGCAAATGCCCGTCCGGTCGAAAATCGTGACGTCTCGTCCCGCCTCCGCCAGACAGACGGCGACACAGACGCCGATAATGCCGCCGCCGACAATGGCGATGTCCAATGTCCGGTTTGGCGTCGCCACTATTGGATTTCTCCAGGGCTGAGCGACTTTGTCATCAATGGGTTTTTCCGGTCGGACCGAACGGCCACCCAGCCGAGGCTTTGATAGAATCCTTCTGCCTCCTTGGCGGCATTGACCTCAAGCTGCTCCAAACAACGCGGCGGGCATAGCTCTCGACTTCCTGCATGAGAATCCGGCCCAGGCCACGCCGCTGCAGATTCGCTTCAATGGCGACAAGCCTGACAACGCCGAGGCGCGGACCAGTAACGTCCAGTCTGGCAGTGCCTACTGGAGTGCCTTCGTGCATGAGGAGCAGTGGGTGATTGCTCGCAAGACGGTCGTTGGGATGCCGTTCGTCATAGCCATCCAAGCCCCGGTCCTCCCAAAGAACCCGTCTGCGAATACGGTGATATGCCGCCCAATCTCCATCATTTTCGAGGCGCTTGAGATAGACCCGAGACGGCATACAACCTGCCTCAAAACGTCGGCAGTGTCGGCCGCACTGCCAGCGCATCCCTGACAATCTTTTCGACGGCCCTGCGGCGCTCGCCCGACAGCGGCTGGCGCGGCATGCGCACGCGATCGTTGGTATTGATCGCCAAGACTTCCGCGAGCTTGATGTTCTGAACCAGATAGGTCGACACGTCGAGGTCGAGCAGCGGCCGGAACCAGCGGTAGATTTTCAGCGCCTCCTCGCGGCGGCCCTGCTTCATCAACTGGTAGATGGCGACCGTCTCGCGCGGAAATGCGGTGACCAGCCCCGCCACCCAGCCGATGGCGCCGACCGACAGCGCCTCGAATGCCAGATTGTCGACGCCGGTGAACAAATCGTAGCGGTCGCCGAAGCGATTGATGATTTCGGTCGAGCGGCGGATGTCGTCGGAAGATTCCTTGATGGCGACAAAACGCGTGTCCTTCGCCAGTTCCTCCATCTGATCGATGGTGACATCGACGCGGTAGGCAAGCCGGTTCGAATAGATCATGACCGGCAGGTCACCGGCCTCGGCGACAGCGCGCAGCGCGGCGACCGTTTCCTCCGCATTGGTATGGTAGATCGGGCTCGGCACCACCATCAACCCATTGGCGCCCTCTTTCGCGGCGCGGCGCGCGATTGCCGCCGCCTCGCGCGTGCCGGCTTCGTTGACCGTCAGCAGAACCGGCTTGTTGCCGGCGATCTTCTGTGCCGCCTTCAGCACCTCGATCTTCTCGTCATGCGACAGCATCGGCCCCTCGCCGAGCGAGCCGCAGACGATGATGCCGTCGCAGCCGGCCTCCATCTGTAGGGCAAAACAACGCTCCATCTCGGCGTAGTCGAGGTGGTCGTCCTCGGTGAATTTAGTCGTGACGGCGGGGAAAACTCCGGTCCACATAGCGGTCGCTCCAACTGATATATCAGTCGTATATTTGTTAAGAAACGGACTGTCAACGCGGAATCCGCTATGATATATGCAAAATATATCAGGAGGCACCGATGGCCCTGTTGGAAGATATATCTCGCCCTGAGCCCGTGACGGCAAAAGCCTACCGCGTGCTCGAGCATATGATCGTGACGCTCGAACTGGCGCCTGCAAGCTTCATCACCGAGGGCTCACTGATCGACAGGCTGGGACTTGGCCGCACGCCGGTGCGCGAAGCGATCCAACGGCTGGCTTGGGAGGGGCTGCTCGACGTCCGGCCGCGTGCCGGCATCGCCATTGCCCCGCTCCATCCCGGCGACTGGTTGCGCGTTCTCGATGCACGGCGTGGCATCGAGGTGGTTCTTGCCCGCTCGGCCGCCCGCTTCGTCACCCGCGAGGCCGCCGACCTGTTTCACGATGCGGCGCTGGCCATGCAAAAAGCGGTGATATCAGGCAATGTGCTGGCCTTCATCCAGGCCGACAAGGCTCTCGATGAGGCGCTGGCGCTGGCTGCCGACAACCCGTTCGCCGCCCGCCTGGCTGCTCCCTTGCAGACCCACAGCCGCCGGTTCTGGTTCCGCTACAAGGCCGATACGGGCCTGGCGGAATCGGCCGAGCACCACGTCGCGCTGATCCGCTCGATCCTCGCCGGTGACGAAGATGCCGCCGCCAAGGATGCCAAGCGCCTGATGGCGCTGCTCCGCGGCCACGCCGAGACGGCCGCCACGCGCTAGCATTTGCAGCCAAGTGGAATCACTTGGCGTCGCAGAAATGCGGACCCGTCCCGCTCCAAGCGGCTCACGTACCTGGCAGCGCCGCTGTCGTCAGTCCGCTCTCCCAGCCTTCACCCACCGAAACCACGCAGCTTTGACCGCGCGTGTCGCTGGCGAGAATGGTCCAGGTGCCCTGATCGGACACGAAGACTTCAACGATCACATTCGGATTGACGACACCGAGCGCGGTCGGACTTTCGTGGAACTTCTCGCCGAGCGCCTTGATCATGTCGGCTCGGGCCGCACATTGTTCGGCCGCCATTGCCGGGGCTGCGGAAAACGCCGCAACCGCGGCGCAAAGTGTCGTCACCATAAGACGTGTCATCTGACACCTCCTTGCGCCGACCGATCCCCCGAGCTGTCGCCAGCGCCGTTGGTTGATCTGCCGCGCGTCCTTCGCGGCAGGATTGCAAGTTAAGACGTCCGCTGCCCGCCTGGTTCCATCACATTAGCGTTCAGGAATATACAGGCCACGACAGGCCGGCAAAAAAGGCCCGGTTTTTGGCCGGACCTTTCCGTTTTCAGTCTTAACCTGGATCAGTAATGGTGCGGCTAAGTCATCGTCGCAATGACGAACTCGGCGCCGTCCTTGACGCCCGCCCGCGCGCCCGCAGCCAAAGGCGAGGACGCGCAAACAAGGAACCGTCCGGCTAATTCATCGTCGGGATGACGAACTCGGCGCCGTCCTTGACGCCGGACGGCCAACGCGAGGTCACCGTCTTGGTCTTGGTGTAGAAACGGAACGCGTCCGGCCCATGCTGGTTGAGGTCGCCGAAGGAAGACGCTTTCCAGCCGCCGAACGTATAATAGGCGATCGGCACCGGGATTGGCACATTGACACCGACCATGCCGACCTGGACCCTCGAGGCGAAATCGCGGGCCGCATCGCCATCGCGGGTGAAGATGGCGACGCCGTTGCCCATTTCGTGGTCGTTGGCGAGCTTGATCGCGTTCTCGTACGTCGGCGCGCGCACCACCGAGAGCACCGGCCCAAAGATCTCTTCCTTGTAGATGCGCATGTCAGATGTCACGTTGTCGAACAGGCAGCCGCCCATATAGTAGCCGTTCTCGTAACCCTGCATCGAGAAGCCGCGGCCGTCGACGACCAGCTTGGCGCCCTCCTTGACGCCAATGTCGACGTAACCCTTGACCCGCTCCAGCGCCTGCGCCGTCACCAGCGGTCCGAAATCGGCGGATGAATCCGTCGACGGACCGACTTTCAGGCTTTCGACACGCGGCACCAGCTTTTCCATCAGCCGGTTGGCGGTGTCGTTGCCGACCGGAACAGCCACTGAGATCGCCATGCAGCGCTCGCCGGCCGAGCCGTAGCCGGCACCGATCAGCGCGTCGACGGTCTGGTCCATGTCGGCGTCGGGCATGATGATCATGTGGTTCTTGGCGCCGCCGAAGCACTGCACGCGCTTGCCCGAGGCGGTACCGCGCGAATAGATATAGTGGGCGATCGGCGTCGAGCCGACGAAACCGATAGCCTTGATATCAGGGTCGTCGAGGATGGCGTCGACCGCCTCCTTGTCGCCGTTGACGACGTTGAGGATGCCCGCCGGCAGGCCGGCCTCGATGAACAGCTCGGCGATGCGCAGCGGCACGCCCGGGTCGCGCTCCGAAGGCTTCAGGATGAAAGCGTTGCCGCAGGCGATGGCCGGCGCGATCTTCCACAATGGGATCATCGCCGGAAAATTGAACGGCGTGATGCCGGCAACGACGCCGAGCGGTTGGCGCATCGAATAGACGTCGATGCCGGGGCCGGCGCCGTCGGTGAACTCGCCCTTCATCATATGCGGCGCGCCGATGCAGACCTCGACCACTTCCAGCCCGCGCTGGATGTCGCCCTTGGCGTCGGCGATGGTTTTGCCGTGCTCACGCGCCAGAATGTCGGCCAGCGAATCATACTCCCTGGCGACCAGTTCGAGAAATTTCATCAAGACGCGCACGCGCCGTTGCGGGTTGGTCGCCGCCCAGCCGGGCTGCGCCGCCTTGGCGTTTTCCACCGCCGCCCGCAGTTCCGCCTGCGAAGCCAGCGCCACCGTGCCGCGCACCGTGCCGTCCATCGGCTGCATGACGTCCTGCTTGCGGCCGCTGGTTCCGGCGACACGCTTGCCGCCGATGAAATGACCGTATTCGATCATGGTTTCTCTCCCTGTATTTGTGATGCAGCATTGTCCGCCTTTGCGCTACGAATGGCAACGCGAGCGAAAACGCAACCGTTGTGCGGAAAATAGATAACCGTTGACGGCCGCGCATCAATTCTCGCAAAATGGGTGTGGTTGCAGATACATGGATTGAGATTGAGTTCCTTCACCGCCCCCCTCTGTCCTGCCGGACATCTCCCCCTCAAGGGGGGAGATCGGCTGTCACGCCCGCCTTCGCAAATCTTCACCGCAGCAAGAGAGACGCCTGCGGCAAAACCGCCAATCTCCCCCCTTGAGGGGGAGATGTCCGGCAGGACAGAGGGGGGCGCCGTGGAGCGCTTCCGTAATCGTCGCCATCCGGACAATCCCCATGAACTGGGATGACGTCCGCATCTTCCTCGCCGTGGCGCGGGCCGGCCAGATCCTCGGCGCGGCCAAGCGGTTGGAGCTCAACCACGCTACTGTCTCGCGCCGCATCGCTGCGCTCGAGGATGTGCTGCGCGCAAAACTCTTTCGCCGGCTTACCACCGGCAGCGAGCTGACGCCGGCGGGCGAGCGCTTCCTCGACATCGCGGAGCGCATGGAGGGCGACATGATCGCCGCGCGCTCGACCGTGGCGGGCGAAGGCGACGATGTCTCCGGCACCGTTCGCATCGGCGCGCCTGACGGTTTCGGTGTTGCCTTCCTGGCCAAGCGCCTCGGCGCACTGACGGCGCTTCACCGCGAACTCACCATCCAGCTGGTGCCGGTACCGCGTTCCTTTTCGCTGTCGCGGCGCGAGGCCGACATCGCTATTACCGTGGAGCGACCGACCGAAGGCCGGCTGGTGGCGGGCAAGCTGGTCGACTACACGCTCGGCCTGTTCGCGTCCCGCGCCTATGCCGACGCGCATGGCCTGCCTGAGACGCCTGCCGAGCTTGGCCGGCACACGCTGATCGGCTACGTGCCGGACCTCATCGTCAGCCCGTCGCTCGACTATGCGGCCGAGTTCAGCGCCGACTGGCGCACCAGCTTCGCCATCTCCTCGGCACTCGGCCAGGCCGAAGCGGTGCGCTCCGGCGCCGGCATCGGCATCCTGCACACCTTCGTCGCCCGTTCGATGCCCGAACTGGTGGCTGTCGACATCGTCGCGCCCATCCGCCGCGCCTACTGGCTGGTCTATCATGAATCGGTCAGGCCGCTGCGCCGCGTCCAGATCGTCGCCAGCTTCATCACCAAGGCGGTGGAACGGGAACGGGGATTATTCGTCTGACGAGACTGACCGGCGCGCGAAGTCACCGCCTTCAAAGGCTCGATGAAAGAAGCCTTCTACCGCTGGTATCGCTCCGGCCCGAGATCGCGGACATTGATGTCGGGCACCCGGTTGGAGACGATGTCGGCCAGCACCCTGGCCGAGCCGCAGGCCATGGTCCAGCCGAGCGTGCCGTGGCCGGTGTTGAGATAGAGGTTGGAAAACTCGGTGCGGCCGATCAGCGGCGGCCCGTCCGGCGTCATCGGCCGCAATCCGCACCAGAAGCTGGCCGACCGCATGTCGCCGCTGCCGGGAAAAAGATCGCCGACCGAATGTTCGAGCGTGCGGCGCCGTGATTCATGCAGCCTCATGTCGAAGCCGGAAATCTCCGCCGTGCCACCAACCCGGATGCGGTCGCCGAGCCTGGTGATCGCCACCTTGTAGGTCTCGTCCATCACCGTCGACACCGGTGCTGCGGCAGCATCCTTGATCGGCAGGGTGATCGAATAGCCCTTGACCGGATAGACCGGTATGGACCGCCTCAGCATGCGCATGAACTTGGCCGAATAGCTGCCCATCGCCATCACGTAGGCGTCGGCTTTCTTCCAACCCTTGTTGGTATTGATATTGGCGATACTGTTGCGCTTGCGGATGATGCGCCTGATCAACGTGTCGTATTCGAAGGTAACGCCGCGCGCCACGCAGAGCTCCGCCAGGCGGTCGGTAAACATCTTGCAGTCGCCCGTTTCGTCACCCGGCAGCCGCAGGCCGCCGACGAATTTTTCACGCACCCCTGCCAGCCCCGGCTCGGCCGCGATGCAGCCGTCGGGATCGAGTATCTCGTAAGGAACGCCATAGGTCTTCAGCACCTCGACATCGCCTGACGTGCCGTCAAGCTGCTGCTGCGTGCGAAACAGCTGCAGCGTTCCCTTGGCGCGCTCGTCATACGCGATGCCGGTCGCCTCGCGCAGCGCTTTCAGCGTGTCGCGGCTGTATTCGGCCAAAGGCACCATGCGCGCCTTGTTCACCGCATAGCGCTCGGCCGTGCAGTTGCGCAGCATCCTGACCAGCCATATCCACATATGCGGATCGAATGTCGGTCGCACCACCAGCGGACCATGCTTCATCAACAGCCATTTGACCGCCTTCAGCGGGACGCCGGGGCCGGCCCAGGGCGAGGCGTAGCCGGGGGAGATTTCGCCGGCATTGGCAAAGCTGGTTTCCAGCGCAGGCCCCTTTTGGCGATCGATGACGGTCACTTCATGGCCGGCCTCGGCAAGATAGTAGGCGGTGGTCACCCCGATGACGCCACCGCCCAGCACGAAGATCTTCATCGCTCGCTCCTTAAAGGCCGATCACGCCGCCGAGGGGCCGGGATCGTCCTCCCCTGTCTGCCGGATTTTACCCATTTCGCCAAGTGGCCTGTCGTTGGCTGCGGCGCTATGGACAAGGGTGAGTTTGTGCGGCCGCCACCCACCCATCCGCTTTTCCTCTGCCGCTCGCCGCGCTGCTTCAGGCTGATAAAGCACGGTGTCGATCAGCATCAATTCCCGCCTGCCGTCCGGCTGCTCGACAAGCGCAGTCTCACCCTGTGCCATGCCGAGCATGCAAAGCCCCCGCCTGGTTGTAACCGGCAAGCTGGATCCGACCGGCCCGCGCATTTCGTTTTGCACCAGCGTTCGCGTCTCCGACGGCCCGGAATCGATGCGGAAGACCACCCTGCTGTTCAGCGTCACGACATTGGGCTCGACCGAATCGATCGGGACGATGCGGGCGTGCGAGAGCTTGTGTTCAAGCATCGGCACGATCGGGTCGGCGAATGCTCGCCGACGTGCCAGAATTGCTTCAAGCACGGAGAAATCCTTTATCGTCAGGCGACAGCTTGTGCCTGTCATGGAAATGCTTGTCATGAAAATCTCCGATCAAGGCAGTCGGGCGGATGAGAGCGCCTCGACAGCGTCGATGGTTACCGACAGGTCTCTGCCGTCACGGCTTCGCCAGCTCACAACCTGGCCGGCGGCTGCTCCGATGAGAGCCGTCCCGAGCGGCGTCAACACCGAAATCCTGCTCTCGGTAATGTCGGCTTCGCCCGGATAGACCAGCGTAATGCGTTGCGTGCTCCCGTCATTTCCGAGGATCGTCACCGTCGAACCCATTCGCACCACGCCTGCCGGCATCGCTGCCGCCCTCGTGATCCTGGCTCGATCCATTTCCGCCAGCAGCTCTTCGGCCATGGCGGGTGCGCGCTCCAGATAGGCTCTGGCCAAGCCGGTCAGCCGGTCGTAATCGGCGTCGCTGACCACAATCCGGCTTCGCGGACCAGGCCGTGTCGTTGCATGTTGCATGGCAAACCTCGTGAACTTGGCGCATTGAACGAATGCGCGCTGCCGTCGGGTCAGCGACGGCCGAATGAAGAGCCGGCAGCCGCAATGTGCTGAAGGCTCGATGATGATGTCCGTGATTTAAATGCCCCGATTCAGGCGGCCGCCAACGGCAGCCGTCCCGGGGCTACGCTCCCGCGATGGGGCAGACCCTGAAACAGCTTCTGATATGGGCGAGGTTGCTCATGCACGAAGCCTTGCCGAGAAGCCCTCGCTTGTCAAGCGCGGCGAAACCGCTCAACCGCCGACATAGCGCCGGTGGAAACGATGCCCGAGGCTGGTCAGGATTTCGTAGCCGATGGTGCCGGCATGGCCTGCCGCCTGGTCGACCGTCTGCGACGGCCCGATCAGTTCGACGAGGTCGCCCGCCTTCAGCCGGTCGGGCGGCAGCGCCGAAATGTCGAGGATGATCGAGTCCATCGATACGCGTCCGAGGAAGGGCAGTCGCACACCATCGAAAAACGCCGCCGCCGAGGCGCGTCGATGCCAGCCATCGGCATAGCCGAGCGAGATCGTCGCGGCAGCCAGCGGGGCCGGCGCATGAAAGGCATGGCCGTAGCCGACGCCGGCGCCGGCCTTCAGCATCCGCGTCTGGATTACCTTGGCTTCCAACCGCACCACCGGCAGCATCGGGTTAGGCTTGCCCGGCGTCGGATTGATGCCGTAGAGCGCCGCACCGGGCCGGGCGAGGTCGTAGCAAAAAGGATGGCCAAGAGAGATGCCGGAGGAATTGGCGAGCGAGGCCGGCGCCTTCGGCAGCACCCTTCGCAGCCGTTCAAACTCAAGCCGCTGCTGTTCGTTGGCCGGATGCTCGGGCTCGTCGGCACCGGCGAGATGGCTCATCACGAGAGCGACGTCGATGCCGTCGAAAGCCCGTGGATCAGCAGTGACGGCTTCCACCTCCACCGCCGCCATGCCGAGCCGCGACATGCCGCTGTCGACCTGGATCGCGGCTATCAGCGTGCGGCCTGAACGCTCAGCCGCCGCCCGCCAGGCGGCGAGCTGGCCGGCGCTATTTATGACCGCCACTAGCCCTGCTTCGACTGCTTCGGCTTCGGCGCCCGGCGGGATGCCATTCAAGACATAGATCGTCACAGCTGAGCCGAGCGCCTGGCGCAACAAGGCGCCTTCCGTCAGATGCGCAACAAAGAAAGTATCGCAGCCCTCGGCTATCAGCGCCGTTGCTACCTGCCCGGCGCCAAGCCCATATCCGTCGGCCTTGACGACGCCGGCGCAACGCGCGCCCCCCAACTGGGCTTTCAGGCGACGGTAGTTCTCGCGGATGGCGCCGAGATCGATGGTCAATATGGCGCCCGCCGCCGCTTCGCTGACGGGCTGCGAACTGGTCTGATCCGTTCGACGCGGCGATTTTCCGGACGCGCTGTTCATCCCAGCCCCTAAATTCCGGCCAGTCCCTAAATTCCGGCCACCCCCTAAATTCTGGCCAGCACCTGAGTTCTGGCCAGTCCCGATTTCTGGCGGATCAGCCTATCAGTAAGGATAGATCATGCGGGTCGCAACATTGGCGTCTGGTCGCATGTCATGCCGCCAGATGCCGGAACGCCGCCACCACGTCCTCATAGACCTTGCGCTTGAACGGCACGATCAGGTCGGGCAGTTCGTGCATCGGCCGCCAGCTCCATTGATCGAACTCGGCTGTATGGCCGCCCGGAGGCGGATTGATCTGGATCTCGCTTTCGTCGCCGTGAAAGCGGAAGGCAAACCATTTTTGCGTCTGGCCGCGATATCGCCCTTTGAAGGCGATGCCGACCAGATGGGCCGGCAGGTCGTAATATATCCAGTTCGGTGCCTCATCCAGCAACGAGACGCTGCGCATGCCGGTCTCTTCGTAGAGCTCACGCTCCGCCGCCTGCAGCGGCTCTTCGCCCTTGTCGATGCCGCCCTGCGGCATCTGCCAGAGCTGTGTCGTACCGGCGAATTCGCTATCCGCCTCGGCAATGCGACGGCCGACCCAGACCAGGCCGTCGCCGTTGAGGACCATCAGTCCGACACAGGGACGATAAGGCAGCGTCTCGGGATCGATATTTTTTGTTGCCATCACTCGGTCTTTCCAGCCGTGGAGCGGGTTTCAAGGCAGCTGCTAGCCTTTTTCCGGATCGACCGCCACCGCCGAAATCGGCACGATCTCGATACCGCGTTTCTTGGCCTCGATCACCCAGGCCGACACGGTGTCGACCGTCAGGTCGAAAGCCGAGCCGATACCGACAGCAAAGCCTCTCGCCCGCGCGGTGGCTTCCAGCTCGTCCAGCTTCTTCAGTATGGCGCCGCGGTCCCGCACCGCATCGATTGAGGTGTCGCCGGCAACGAAGGGCACGCCGTCCTTCAGCGCCAGATCGGGCGCGATGCTGCGCGCCGACGAACCGTCGTCGACATAAGCCAGGCCGCGCTTGCCAAGCTCGGCCATAAGTGGCCCCATCGCCGCCGCATCAGCCGAAAAACGTGCGCCCATATAATTCATGACGCCCGTGTAGTTGGTCGTCCGCGACAGCGCCCAATGCAAATTCTTCAAGTTCTCGTCCGGCGTCGCCGCGACCGTCAGCGTGTTGCGACCCGGATTGACGTTCGGATAGTCGAACGGTTCGAGCGGCACCTGCATGACGATCTCATGGCCCCTCTGCCGCGCCGCCTGCATCCAGCGGCCGATGCTGTTGCCCTGCGGCGCAAAGCCCAGCGTCACTTCCGCCGGCAGCTTGGCGATTGCCGCCTGCGTGCCGGTCTGCGACACCGCAAGCCCGCCGATAACGATCGCCACGCGCGCGCCGCGCGCGCCGGACCACGGTCGGGCATAGACATCGAACGGCCGCCTTCCGTCGGCGGCGCGAACCGGCAATGGGCCGGTCTCGCCGTTCTCGATCAGCGCCCTGTCGGGTATATGCGCGACCCTCAGGTTCTGGCCGACCGTCGAAGGGTCGCGGATGACGATGGCCGCCCTGGGTGGACCCCCGTCCTGTTCGGTCTGCATATGGATGATCTGCGGCCCGCCCGTCGTGGACGCGCTCGTCTCGGGTGTAGTTTGCGCCTTCGATGGCGGCGCAGGCTCAGTGGCCGGCGCCGCGGATTCGACCATCGCTGTCGTCTTCGGTGTCGAAACGGCGACTTCTTCCAGCTTTCGAAACGGCTTTTCACGCAATGCGATCGCGCCCGAGACGCCGATCACGGCCAGCACCAGGAGAGTGGCCGCGACCGTGCCGGCACTGATCCGGCCGGCCGCATGCTGCGGTCGGACGGTTTGCCCGAGTGGGCGTTCGATGTCGTTGCCGATGTCAGCCAAGCCGCATCCCCAGCCGCGGTTCCCCCGAATCAAACTGCCGAGGCCTTGCGGCCCCGGCAGCATTGCATCGCTTCGATCGGGCAGCCAGACCTGTTGTCCGGCTGATCGACCTTTACTGGTTCAAAACAGCCTTGTCCGGATTTGGCGGGAACGCCGGATCGGTCTTCTCGCCGCGCAGCAACTGCTCGGCAAAGATGAGCTGCAGGTCGTCTTTCGGCTCCGGCGGCACATAGGCTGCCGAGCCCGAACCGGTGTCGCCCTCGTCGGAGCCCTTGATGTGGCCCTTGAGGTCCGACTCGCCGCGCGTCAGGTCCCTGCCCTGCAGTTCCGGCGGCAACGGCTGATCGACCTTGATGTCGGGGGTGATGCCCTTGCCCTGGATCGACTTGCCGGACGGCGTGTAATAGAGCGCCGTCGTCAGGCGCAGCGCGCCGTTCTCGCCGAGCGGGACGATGGTCTGCACCGAACCCTTGCCGAAGGACTGCGTGCCGACCACCGTGGCGCGGCGCAGGTCCTGCAGCGCGCCGGCGACGATTTCGGACGCACTAGCCGAGCCGCCATTGACGAGCACGACAAGCGGCTTGCCGTCGATGTCGTCGCCGGGCCGGGCGTCGAAGCGGGTGACGTCTTTCGGATCGCGGCCGCGTGTCGAGACGATTTCGCCACGGTCGAGGAAGGCGTCGGACACGCTCACCGCTTGGTCGAGCAGCCCGCCCGGATTGAGCCTGAGATCGAGCACGTAGCCCTTGAGCTTTTCCTTCGGCACCTGCTTCTTGATGGTCTCGATTGCGTTCTCGAGATCGTCATGGGTCTTTTCGGTGAAGGAGGTGATCTTCATGTAACCGACGTCGTTCTCGACCCGGAACTTGACAGCCTTGACCTTGATGATGTCGCGCACCACCGTCAGCTCGATCGGCTTGTCGGCGCCCTGGCGCAGGATGGTCAGCTTGATCGGCGTGTTGACCAGTCCGCGCATCTTCTCGACCGCGTCGTTGAGGCTCAGGCCGCGAACCTCCTCGCCGTCGATCTTGGCGATATAGTCGCCAGCAAGCACACCCGCCTTGGCGGCCGGCGTATCGTCGATCGGCGTGATCACCTTGACCAGATCGTTCTCCATCGTGACCTCGATGCCGAGGCCGCCGAACTCGCCCTTGGTCTGCACGCGCATATCCTGCGCCTCTTCGGCGTTCATGTAGGAGGAGTGCGGGTCGAGCGAGGTAAGCATGCCGTTGATGGCGTTTTCGACCAGCGACTTGTCGTCGGGCGGCGTCACATACTGGGCCCGCACCCGCTCGAAGATGTCACCAAAGATCGCCAGTTGCTTGTAGGTCTCGGAGCCCGCAGCGTTCGCCGTAGAGCCGGGCGCGCCATAGACCAGGCTCATCGCGGATGCGCCCATCAGCGCACCGGCAAACAGAAGCGACAGTTTCCGCATCATCTCACGTCCTTCCAGAGAAACGGTCCGCCCACCATGGGGTCGGATCGACGGGTTTTCCATCCTTGCGGAACTCAACATAGAGCTCCGGCGTGGCATTTCCATTCTTCGATGCCGAGGTGCTCGCCACCCGGGCCTCTCCCATCGCGCCAACCGGCTCTCCTGCGAGCACTGACTGGCCAGACGCGACGCTGATTCTGCTCATCCCCGCCAGAACGACATGATAGCCGTCACCCGCGTTCAGGATCAAGAGTTGACCATAGGAGCGAAAAGGTCCCGCATAAAGCACATTTCCGTCTGCTGGCGCGGTGACGATGGCTCCCGATTGTGTCGCAACCATGTCACCGAGCATCACTGCGCCGTTACTGTCGCTGGCCCCGAACCGCCGCTTGATCTTGCCGATTACAGGCAGTGCGATCTGCCCCTGGAGCGCCGAAAACGGCGCGGCGGCGGTGAGCCGGTTGGCTTCCGGGACCGGCAGGGCCGCCAGTTCCGTCTGTGCCGGGGTATCCTGTGCCGGGACCTTGTCGGCGTCCGCGGCCTTCTGCTCGGCTGCCTTCGCCGCGTTCGCCGCCTTGCGGGCCTTGTCAGCCTCGAGCGAGGCGATCAGTTCCTTCAAACTGCCGGCCTTTGCCGCCAGAGCTGCGGACCGCTGCTTTTCAGCGGACAGCGCCGTCTCCGTCTCGGCCTCGAGCTTCTGCTTGGCTTCGAGCAGCATGCCGAGCCGCTTCTTTTCCGCCGCCTGCTCGCCGACCGCAGCCGTCAACCGCCCCCGCTCCGCCTCGATCGAAGCCGTCACCCGCGACTGCTCCTTGAGATCCGCCAGCAATATCTCGGTTTGCTGGCGCAGTTCCGGCACCACGGCGCCGAGCAGGATGGCGCTGCGCACCGAGGACAGAGCGTCCTCCGGCTTGACCAGGATGGCCGGCGGCGGATTGAGCCCCATGCGCTGCAGCGCGGCCAGCACCTCGGCCAGAACGTCGCGTCTCGCGGCCAGCGACGCGCGGATTTTCTGCTCCTCCCCCTTCAGCCCTTCCAGCTTGGCGCCGATATCCTCGATGTCCTGGCCGAGCTTCTGCTCGGTCATCGCCGACTGGATCAGCGCAGCGGTAATCGAGGCATGATCCTTCTTGACGGTCGCCATGTCGGCGGCAAGCTTGGCCAGCCGCTCGGACGACAGCGTGATCTCCTTCGACACGCGTTCGTATTCGGCCCGGCTCTGGTCCGGATCGGGCGCCATGTCGATCCTGTCCTGTGCCCGCACGGCACCGAGCGACAGCGCAAGCGCCGCCGCTGCCAAGCCGCAGCGCAGGCGCCAAAAGCCCGTTCGCGATTTCCAACCTTCAGACATTGAAGCCCGACTCTATGTGTGGCTTCGTTAACGAACCATCAACCATGTTCGAGAGCCCCGCCGACCGCAAACAGCCTCGTGACGCATTGAGGCGAAAATCCGGGCGGCTCACGCCGATCCACCGGTTTCGGATTGGAAACTGCAAAACTCACGAGCGATGATAGGGGTGGCCCAACAGGATCGTCGCCGTCCGGTAAAGCTGTTCGCCCAACATGACACGGACCAGCTGGTGCGGCCATGTCAGCGCGCCGAACGACACCATCAGATCGGACTGATCGCGCAGCGACTGGTCGTGACCGTCGGCACCGCCGATAGCAATCACAAGTGCCTTGCGGCCGCCGTCGCGCAACAAGCCGATGCGGCCGGCGAAATCCTCGGAGGAAAAGTTCCTGCCGCGTTCGTCCAGCAGCATCAGCGCGGTACCAGGCTGCAACTGCGTCTGCAGTTTCTGGCCTTCCTCACGCCGGCGCTCATTGGCGGTCTGGGCGCGGCCCTCCGGAATCTCGACAACACCCGAGAATTCGAGCCCCACAGCCTGCCCGCTCTTGGCGAAGCGCTCGAAATATCGGTCGGCGAGCTGCTTCTCGGGGCCGGCTTTCATCCGGCCCACGGCATGAACGGTAATTTTCATCCCTGCCTCGAAGAGCCGCTAATGCATGTCACCAAAAGTGGTCACCGGTCTTGGGAAACGACATGCATCAACCAAATGCGACTCAGTGGAGCGTCTCCCCGTCGAGGTCCGGCGCTTGCCACATCTTTTCGAGATTGTAGAAATCGCGGACTTCAGGGCGGAAGACATGGACGATGATATCGCCCGAATCGATCAGGACCCAGTCGGCGCCGGCCAGTCCCTCGACGCGCGCCGTGCCGAGACCGGCATCCTTGAGCGCCTTGAGGAGATGATCGGCAACAGCCGAGACATGACGGTGCGATCGGCCGGACGCGATGACCATATAGTCACCGAGGCTCGATTTTCCCTGAATGTCGATTGAGACGATGTTTTCGGCCTTGGAGTCTTCCAGACTGACAAGGACTGTGTTGATGGCGCGGGACACGGCGTCGTTTACGCTGATCCCGGCCGGCGAAGGCACGATGTCGGCCTTCTTCCGAAGTGCTGTTCTCAGTGTATTTCCTTTCGCAGCAAGAACAACCAAATCACCCTTCAAAGCAGGTGACACTCCTTAGATAGGCAGAGTTAGGTTGCAGTTTCAAGACGGCAACCGCACGGTGGCCAGCGAAGTGTCGTTTCTTGCTGCTCCGCAGTTGAAGAAAAAACGGAACTCTTGCCGCCGTGCCGGGGTTATCGGCGCATTGACCAATCGGATCCCCCCGCCATGCCGATCGATCCCCAGGACGCCGTTGTCACCGTGCAGGCCGGGCTTGCACAGCTCAGTACGCTGATCGTCTCCTACTCATTCTCGGCCATTGGGGCCGTCATCCTGCTGGTCCTCGGCTACATCGTTGCCGGCCTCGCGCAGCGCTCGATCTACGCCGGCCTCGGCCATATCCATGGCTTCGACGCGACGCTGCGCCATTTCTTCTCGAGGATCACCCGCTACGCAATACTGATCCTCGTCGTTATCATGGTGCTCGGCCAGTTCGGCGTCCAGACGGCCTCGATCATTGCCGCCATCGGCGCCGTCGGCTTGGCCATCGGCCTGGCGCTGCAAGGCACGCTGCAGAACATTGCCGCCGGCATCATGTTGCTGGCGCTACGGCCATTCCGCATCGGCGAATATGTCGAGGTCGGCGTTATCTCAGGGACCATCGAGGAAATAGGACTCTTCGCCACGCAGCTGCGGACTGTCGAAGGCGTCTACGTCCTCGCGCCCAATTCGACGCTGTGGAACCTGCCGGTTCGCAACTATACGCGCAACGGCGTCCGCCGTGGCGACATCACGCTCACCATCGGTTCCTGGAACGATATCGATCTGGCGCAGAAGACCATGCTTGGCGTTGCCGCCACCGAACGACGCGTCAGGCGGCAGCCAGCGCCGATTGCCTTTGTGGCGACCGTCGGCGACAGCAATGTCGCCATCACCTTGCGCTACTGGACCTCGGCCGCGGATTTCTTCGCCACCCAGATCGATCTCACCAAACGCGCCAAGCAGGCGTTCGACAGCGAAGGCATTTCTATACCCGCGCCGCCACCGGAAGCGCCACGGCAGGAAGTTGCCACCAGACAGTGAGATGATCTGTTCCCAGCGTAGGTCTATTGGTCCGCACGGCGCTGCTCTTCGGACGGAAACGCCAGCTCCACCGGCAGCGGCGCCTGCGCGCTCATCGGCGCGAAATTGCCGGTCTCGGCCGCTGGAACGGCCACCGTCGTCATCACGCGCCACACCACGAATAGGCAGAAGGCAGCGGCAATGAGAATGGCCACAAAGATGAAGGCCTGCGTTCCATAGACAGCGGAAAGCCCGGTCACGATGGCGGGCACGACGAAGCCCGCCAGCGACCATGCAAACAGAAGCGAACTGGACAGCGCCACCATGTCGTCCTTGCCGGCGCGGTCGGCGGCATGCGCGCTGGCCAGTGAATAGATCGATTCCGAGGCACCGTCCCAGATTATGTAGATGACGACGAGCGCCGCCAGCGCACCGCTGTCGAAGCCGAGAGCAAATAGGCCCGCCGCCAGGGCCAGCGCCGAGGCGGCAATCAGCACATAACGCCGGTCGGTGCGATCGGAAATCCAGCCAAGCGGGATCTGCAGGATCAGCGTGCCGACCGGCATCGCCGACAAAAGCAGCGCCACATCCGCCTGGCTGTAACCCTTGGCCGTGGCATGGATCGGCGCGAACCCCGAAATGGTCATCGACAGGCCGCCGACCGCGAGCATGCCGGCAACGCCCACCGGCGAAATCCGCCACGCCCGGACAATTGCCACCGATGCCGCTTGCGGTGCCGGCGGCTGGGCGAGGCGCGTCAGTCCAACCGGAAGGATCGAAAGCGCCGTGAACGCAATGCCGATCAAAGGCGCGTCCGCCGCCCTTATGTCGATCAGTGCCAGCGTGGCATAGCCGACGCCGAGCCCGGCGACATAGGCGACATAGAACACCGCCATGACCCTGCCGCGAATGGCGTTGGCGACGGCATCGTTTAGCCAGCTCTGCGCGACGATGAACAGGCCGCATATGGCAAAGCCATAAAGAGCGCGTGCCGCGATCCACGACAGCGGGTGCGGCCCGGCCCCGACGGCGGCGTTCGACAACACGATCAACGCCGACAGCACCATGAATGCGCGAGCATGGCCGACGCGCCGTACCAGCGGACCGGTCAGGATGCAGCCCGCCAGACCGCCAGCCGAAAGGCCGGTGACGATCAGCCCGGCCCAGGTCGGATCGAAGCCGTCGGCGCCGAGCCGGACCGGGATATAGGCGAACATCAGTCCGTTGCCGACCGCCACAAGCGCCATCGACAGGACGACGCTGGCAATGGCGATCATCGGGGCTGGTGGGCTGCCCTGCGCCGGATCGGGTCTGGTCTGGTTTTGCTCGATAATCGTCATGCCCGCGCAGGATCGCCTACCCGACGGCGAAAGGCCGCCGCAAAAGCGACATCAGTGAGCTTCCCCTATCCCCTTGTTGTGGGAAAAGGGAGACTCCTATCCCTTCGCCATCTTGCGGATCGCGGTCGACGACAGCGACGAGCGCGGGCCGTGGATGAAGGTCCAGGCCGGCGCCTTCATGCGGGCCAGCCGCGGCGCGTCGCCCTCGTCGACACGTGCGTAATCGAAGGTCTTGGCGACGACCGAGGACAGGAAGGACAGCGTCGCGCCCGGACGGTCGATCACCGCGATCGGGAACGTCATGACGATCTGGCGCCAGCGCTGCCAGCGGTGGAAATCGCGAAGCGAATCGGCGCCCATGATCCAGACGAAGTCGACGCCCGGGTTGCGCGCCTTGACCAGGGCCAGCGTGTCGGCGGTGAAGCGGACGTGATGGGTCGCCTCGAAGGCGGTGACCTTGACCTTCGGATTCCTGGCGATCTGCTCGGACTGGCGAAGCCGCTCAGTCAGCGGCGCCAGCTCCCGTGCGCTCTTGAGCGGATTGCCCGGCGTCACCATCCACCACAGCTGGTCGAGCGCCAGGCGCCTGAGCGCAATCTCGGCGACCAGCGCATGGCCGGCATGCGGCGGATTGAACGAACCGCCGAACAGGCCGACAGCCAGGCCCTTTTCGGCATGCGGCATTTTGAGGTAGCGGGAGGGAACGAGCTGTTCGGACTGCGAAAGCATGCCTCAGGCTCTAACGACAAATAGCGTCAAGGCCGCACCTGTCCCGACCCGCGCACGCGGTACTTGAACGACGTCAACTGTTCGACGCCGACCGGACCGCGCGCGTGCATCTTGCCGGTGGCAATGCCGATCTCGGCGCCCATGCCGAACTCGCCGCCATCGGCGAATTGCGTCGAGGCATTGTGCAGAAGGATCGCCGAATCGATCTCGCTGAAGAAACGTTCGACTGCTTGGGCATCCTCCGCAATGATTGCCTCGGTGTGGTGCGAGGAAAACGTCTCGACATGCTCGATCGCGCCCGCAACGCCATCGACCAGCTTCACCGCTATGATCGCGTCGAGATATTCGGTGATCCAGTCGGCATCGGTTGCCGGACTGGCGTCTAAGAACAGCTTCAGCACTTCGGCGTCGGCATGGATCTCGCATCCGGCCGCGCGCAATGCGTCAAGGATCGGCACCAGATGGGTGGAAGCGACGGCGCGGTCGACCAAAAGCGTTTCGGCCGCACCGCAGACTCCGGTGCGCCGCATCTTCGCATTGACGGCGATCTTGACCGCCATGTCGAGATCGGCCGAACGGTCGACATAGAGATGGCAGATGCCTTCGAGATGGGCAAAGACCGGCACCCGAGCTTCGTTCTGCACACGCTCGACCAGGCTGCGACCACCGCGAGGAATGATCACGTCGAGATTGCCGCCGAGGCCTTTCAGCATTTCGCCGACGGCGGTGCGGTCGGCGGTTGGCACCAGTTGGATGGCATCCTGCGGCAGACCGGCCGCCTTCAGCCCCTCGACCAAGCAGGCATGGATCGCGGCGGAGGAATTGAGCGAATCCGAACCACCGCGCAGGATCACCGGATTGCCGGCCTTGAGGCAGAGCGCGCCGGCATCTGCCGTCACGTTTGGCCGGCTCTCATAGATGACACCGACGACGCCGAGCGGCGTGCGCACGCGCTCGATATTCAAGCCGTTCGGGCGATCCCATGCGGCGATGACGTCGCCGACCGGATCGCTGAGTTCGGCGATCTCGCGGATGCCGTCGGCCATGGCGTGGATCCGCGCTGGATCAAGCCTCAGCCGGTCCATGGACGAGGCGGAAAGCCCCGACTCGCGGCCGTTCGAGATATCGACGGCATTGGCATCGAGAATATCCTGCTCACGAGCGATAATCGCCTCCGCCATGGCGGCAAGGGCGACGTTCTTGGCGGCGGTCATGGCGATGGCCAGCGGTCGGGCAGCAGCGCGGGCACGACGGCCGATATCGGCCATCAGCGCGGCAGTGTCGTCCCGGGATTTTTCATGCAGCTTCAGCATGGCTCATCCTCCGCTATGTACCTGGTCACCGATTACCTGGTCACCGGTCCCTACTTGGTCACCGGCCCGTACTTGGTCACCGGAATGGCTCACCACAAGGTCGTCGCGGTGGATCATTGCCGATCGCGCTTCGTAGCCAAGCACGGTTTCGATTTCGGCCGTCTTCAGGCCAGCGATCCTTACGGCATCGGCGGCATCGTAGGCAACCAGTCCGCGCGCGATCTCGCGACCTTCGGACGACAGGATCGCCACCGTGTCGCCGCGCGAGAAATTGCCGCTGACCAGCTTGACGCCCGCCGGCAGCAGCGACTTGCCCGACAACAATGCACCGATGGCGCCGGCGTCAACAGTCAGCCGGCCAGCCGGTTCGAGCTGCCCGGCGATCCACGTCTTGTAGCCTTTGACCGGATTGGCGCTCGGCCGGAAGAAAGTCGCCCGCTCGCCGCGCTCGATCGCCATTAGCGGCGATAACCGTGTGCCTGATGTGATGATCATGGCAGTGCCGGCGGCGGTGGCGATTTTGCCGGCGTCGAGTTTTGTCCGCATGCCGCCGCGCGACAATTCGGACGCCGCCGCACCGGCCATCGCCTCGATATCAGGGGTGATGCGGTCGACGACCGGAATGAACTTTGCGCTGGGGTCTTTGGCCGGCGGCGCCGTATACAGCCCGTCAATGTCGGAGAGCAGCACCAGGAGGTCGGCGCCCATCATCGTCGCCACCCGCGCGGCCAGCCGGTCATTGTCGCCATAGCGGATTTCGGAGGTCGCCACCGTGTCGTTCTCGTTGATGACCGGCACCGCCTTCATCTTGAGCAGCGTCGAGATCGTCGCCCGCGCATTGAGATAGCGGCGGCGCTCTTCGGTGTCGCCGAGCGTCAGCAGGATCTGGCCCGATCTCAGGCCGCCCTTGCCGAGCGCATCCGACCAGGCGCCGGCCAGCGCGATCTGCCCGACCGCGGCCGCAGCCTGGCTCTCCTCGAGCTTCAGCGCCCGCTTGCCGAGGCCGAGAATGGTGCGGCCCAGCGCAATCGCGCCGGACGACACGACGAGGATTTCGGCGCCGCCTTCAGCCAGCACGGCGATGTCTTGGGCAAGCGAAGCCAGCCAGTCGCGCTTCAGGCCCGTCGTGCGGTCGACAAGCAGCGCCGAGCCGATCTTGACGGTAATGCGCCGGTATTTTCTCAGCGACTGCGCGGCCATGGCTATCTGTTCCAGCGCGTCTCGACCGGCGTCGCGGCAGCTTCGCGGGCCTCGGCCACAACCGCCATCAGCGCCCGCAGAACCGCTTCGACCCCTTCGCCGGTGACCGCGGACAACAGCATCGGCGCGCGGCCGGCGGCGCGTTTCAGCGAAGCGACTTTCTTCTTGCGTGCGTCGGCGTCGAGCGTGTCGACCTGGGAAAGTGCGACGATCTCGACCTTCTCGATCAGGCCATGGCCATAGGCGTCGAGTTCGGTGCGCACGGTCTTGTAGGCCTTCCCCGGATTTTCTTCCTGCGCGGAGACCAGGTGCAGAAGGACGCGCGTGCGTTCGACATGTCCGAGGAAACGGTCGCCGATGCCGACGCCTTCATGGGCGCCTTCGATCAAGCCCGGAACGTCGGCGATGACGAACTCGCGCCCGTCGATGCGGGCCACACCCAGGCCCGGATGCAGCGTGGTGAACGGATAATCGGCGATCTTCGGTTTGGCTGCTGTCACGGCGGCCAGAAAAGTCGACTTGCCGGCATTGGGCAGCCCAACCAGGCCGGCGTCGGCGATCAGCTTGAGCCTGAGCCAGATGTTGAGCTCTTCGCCCGGCAGCCCGGGGTTGGCGCGGCGCGGCGCCTGGTTGGTCGAGGTCTTGAAGTGCTGGTTGCCGAAGCCGCCATTGCCGCCCTTGGCCAGCAGGAAGCGTTGGCCGACGACGGTCAGGTCACAGATCAGCGTCTCATTGTCCTCGGCAAAGACCTGCGTTCCCGCCGGCACTTTCAGCGTAACGTCGGCGCCCTTGGCGCCGGTCATGTTACGACC
This sequence comes from Mesorhizobium sp. M0938, assembly GCF_040319125.1. Lineage (NCBI taxonomy): Bacteria > Pseudomonadati > Pseudomonadota > Alphaproteobacteria > Hyphomicrobiales > Phyllobacteriaceae > Mesorhizobium > Mesorhizobium sp. M0938. Next base: position 273,096 of record NZ_JAMYNS010000002.1, read on the forward strand.
CATGCCGTGCGTGCCAGTCTTGGCCTTGAAATGCTGCTGGTAGCGATAGTCGATCAGCGTGTTCAGCCCATCGACCGCCTCCACCCAGACATCGCCGCCGCGGCCGCCGTCGCCGCCATCGGGACCGCCGAACTCGATAAATTTTTCGCGCCGGAACGACACCGAACCGGCGCCGCCGTCGCCGGAGCGGATATAAACCTTGGCTTGATCGAGAAATTTCATCGGATTGCTGAGTTTCTGCTAGTGGCCTTGCGGCATTGCTCTAAACCTTTGGCACTGCTCTAAACCAAGGCGGGGCGAAGGGCGAGGGCTGTTTATGGGCATGGCCGGAGTCGCAATGAAGCTCGTAACCTACAACATCCACTACGGCGTCGGCCTCGACGGGCGCTACGATGTCGACCGCATTGCCGATGCCGTGCGCGGCGCCGACGTGATCGCGCTGCAGGAGGTTTCGCGCAACAATCCCAACAATGGCGGCCGTGACATGGTGGCCGAGCTCGGCGAGGCTCTGCCCGAATACTTCGCCGTCTACGGCAGCAATTTCGAGGCCAATGTCGGCTCGCGTCTGGAAAACGGCCGCGCCGTCACCACCACCTTCCAACTCGGCAATATGGTGCTGTCGAAAACGCCCGTTCATCTGTCGCGCAATCTCCTCTTACCGCGCAGCCGCAGCTTCGAAGTGATGAACTTCCAGCGCGGCGCGCTGGAGGCGCTCATCGAGACGCCGCTTGGTTTCATCCGCTTCTATTCCACCCATCTCGATCATCGCAGCCCGGTCGAACGCTTGAGCCAGCTCCGGTTTCTGCGCCAGCGCCTGTTGAACTATGCAATCGAAGGCGGCGCGCTGTCCGGCGTCGCCGAGGTGGGCCTGCCGGACCTGCCTTGTCCCGAAGCCTTCGTCGTCATGGGCGACTTCAACATGCTGGCCGGATCGCCGGAATATGTCGAACTCGCCGGCCACCCGGATCACGAATTCGGCATGCCGGTGACTGCCGATCTTGCCGTCGATGCAGCCGCGCGCCTCGCCGCTACAGGCGCCGATCTCATCACCTGGGTCGACCCCAAGCGGCCTGACGACATCAGCCGCCACAAGCGCATCGACTACGTCTTCACCAGCGCCTCGCTCGCCAAATCGCTGAAGCGCCTGTGGGTCGACCGGCATGCGGTCGGCTCGGACCACCTCCCGGTCTGGGTCGAGTTAGCCTGATCCGGAGTTTGGTTCGCAACTGACTTTCGAATTCACAACGATCCTTTCGGAACCTTTGGTTCGAGGCCATGCGCCGAGGTGTGTTGAGATTCAGGTGAGGCCGAGTCGAAAATGACGGTTTCCGAGAACCGGAGCGGAGCGTACTCAAGTACGTGAGCACCGGAAGCGCAGGAAACCGCCATTTGCAGGCCGGCCTCACCTGAATATCGACACGCCTAGAAATGCACCCAGTTCCGCAGGCTCGTCCAGGTCTTGCGGTCGAGACGGTAGCGCTCGACCGGCACCTGGCCGGCGACGATCGAGTTCAGCATGCCCTGGCCGGCATATTGGAAGCCGCATTTGTGGATGACCCGGCGCGAGGCCGGATTGATGACCCGCGTCGAGGCATGCAGCACCTGGATCGACGTCTTCTGGAAGGCGAGGTCGACCAGCGCGTGTGCTGCCTCCGTCGCATAGCCGCGCTTCCAATAGGGCTCGCCGATCCAGTAGCCAAGCTCCAGCCCGCGGTCGGTGGTGTTGAGGCCGGCGCAGCCGACGAAGGTTTCTGTACCGGCCAGCGTCAAGGCATAGGCAATCCCGGCCCGGCGCGATGCCGTCATCGCGAGGAAGGCGCGTGCCTCGGCCGCGCCGTAGGGGTGCGGCATGCGGGCCAGCATTTCGGCGACATGGCGGTTGTCGGCGAGCACCACCAATTGCTCGATATCGCTTTCGCGCGGCGCCCGCAGGACCAGGCGCTCGGTCATCACGACCGGGCAATCTATCGCGTAACTTTCACCGTCTGTGTCTTCCGCTTCGGCAACCATGTCAGTCCTCCAGGCACAAGAAAAAGGGGAGAGATGGAAACCCATCTCCCCTGATCCATTTCCTGGCTTGGCCAGACACCGGTTCCCGAGATGGGTGCCGGTGTTCTCGTACGGAACCGGCTACTCCGCGGCCTTCGTCATCGGGTTCACCGATACGTAGGTTCGGCCATTGGCTTTTTTGTTGAAGGTGACTGCGCCAGCTTCGAGCGCAAACAGCGTGTGATCCGTGCCAATGCCGACATTGACGCCGGGATGCCACGTCGTGCCGCGCTGACGAATAATGATGTTGCCCGGAATCACGGCTTCGCCGCCGAACTTCTTCACGCCGAGCCGCTTGGAATGGGAGTCGCGACCATTGCGCGACGAACCGCCAGCTTTCTTGTGTGCCATGTAACTAACTCCGATGCGCCGCAAGGGCGCTTAAAAGGTCTTATGAACGCGTTCGCGTTCCGTTTCAAGTCCGATCCGGCGACGATTGCCGGCTCGCTTTACTTCTTCGCCAATTCCTTGGCCTGCTCGCGCCAGTCCGTGATCTGGTCGGCGCTGAACGGCATATGTTCGTCGATCTTGGCGACATCCTTGTCGGACAGCTTGGCGATCTGGGCAAAGGTCGTGATGCCCTGCTCGTTCAGCTGGCCGGCCGCAACCGGGCCGATGCCCTTGATCACGGTCAGGTCGTCCGGTTCGCCCTTCGGCGCCTTGAACAGCGGAGCGGCGGTTTCGGTTGCCTTGGCCTCGGTTGCCTTGGCCTCGGTTTCCTTCGGCGCAGCCTCTGCCTTGGCTTCCTTCTTCGGAGCAGCCTTTGCCTCTGTCTTGGCCGCGGCCTTCTTCGTCGGCTTGGCACCATCCAGCAGGATCTCGGCGATCCGCACGGTGGTCAAAAGCTGGCGATGGCCGATCTTGCGGCGCGAATTCTGCCGGCGGCGCTTCTTGAAGGCGATGACGGTGCGATTCTTGCCCTGTTCGACGACTTCGGCGGTGACCAAGGCGCCGTCGACGAACGGTGCGCCGAACGTCACATTCTCGCCCTCGCCATGCGCGAGCACGTGGCCGATCTCGACGATATCGCCGACCTGGCCTTCGACTTTTTCGATCTTCAAGAGATCGTTGGCGGCGACGCGATACTGCTTGCCGCCCGTTTTGATGACTGCGAACATTTTTTGCCTTTCGCTGTTCGGTCGGCCTTGATGAACCGCTTCAGGCGGTTCGGCCGTCTTTTTGTCAGTCTGCGGGTTCAAAAAACAAGCGGCGCGGAAGAACCCTCCACGCCGATTGCGCGCTGTCCCTACCCGAAGGTTGAGCGCAAGTCAAGGCAAGCGGCCGGCACGCGGGCCACGAAAGCATTCAAGCCAAGCGCCACACCACGGAGCGGCACGGCAAGTCCGACAAGAAGCCGGATCGACGGGCAGATTGGCCCTTGTAACCTGTCCGCCCAGCCGTTATCTAGTGCGCCGCGCCGGCAACGGCGGACCATGACCGCGGAGAGGTGGCAGAGTGGTCGAATGCACCGCACTCGAAATGCGGCATGGGTGCAAGCCCATCGGGGGTTCGAATCCCTCCCTCTCCGCCATTCTCATATTCCACTAACAATTTTAGAATTTCGGCAGCCTTCCCGCTTTCTTCCCCATTTGGCAGGTCGAGGCGTCAGCCCCAATCGCACGATTGCTCCCTGATTAGGGTCGGCACGCCGACGTCGTGATGAACGCGTCGAGACGCGCTTCGCAGGCGCTCATCACCGTCAGCTGCGAGGAGTGAAGAGCGGCTCTCTACATCGATGAACCAAGCACTGGCCGTCGCGCGTCGGCACAAACGCTACCGCTGGGATTTCCGACCAGTCGCACAGGTTGCTGTGCTGGCGGCTGATATAGAGAGCATAGGTGTTCGGGCCGGTGGTCAGCACCGCCGAGCCGTGGCTCTGGATCAGCGCCTGCGTCTGTTGGCAGGTCATGGTGCGGGTGTCCGGCCGGGCTTGGGCGAGGGCTGTAAAGGCAAACGTGACCGCTGCCGAGGTCAACGCAATCCGGCGAATAGACATGACGAGACTCCCACGATGAGCCAATTGGTTGATAAACTCGCATGTCGAAGGGCGGCTGTGCAATGGTTGGCTTTGCGATCGACGGGCAGGATCTGCTCAACCCGCATGCCGGCGATCAACCACGCTCCTCATAGGGGGTGTTGTTGTTCAGTCCTTCAGCGGGTCCGCATAACCCAAACGGGTCATGCGACAAAAAATTGGTCTCCTTTAAAATTTGCCTCTGCAAAGAGGGGAGTCCGTTGTGAAACACAAGCGTGTCATTGCCTGTGCGATTTCGTTATGCGCCCTTCAGGGTTGCTCAACAATGCAGACGAATCAATTCGCTGAGGGAATGGCTCAAGGGATGGGGGTGTTCGTTCCAGCACCGTACACTCCTCCTCCGCGACGCTATACGCCAGTGAGACGCTCCGCCCCGGTTTATCGCCCCCCAGTTTATCAACAACCCGCATATCCGAGCAGCGGCAACGGTTCAGTTTGTTCACCTGAACAAAGGGCTCGCGGTTGGTCAGACGATCGTTGCGCGGTGAACTAACCTGTTCCTGGAGCGAGATTGATACGATCGCTGTAAAGTTCAATTTTCTTGCCGCCTCGGTTGCGACTGCCGAAGCTGCCGCCACGGCGCGCCTCGATCGGGGTCAGTATGGCTTAAGATCGCGGTTCTATGCAGCCTTCCGCCGCAATTGGCTCACGCTCAGCCACACCGCCGAAACCAGGAAGTAGAGGGCGCCTACTGCGGCATAGCCGGCGACGTTGGTGATGGATGGCGGCATCGGCATCCGCGCCTGCACGATGAAAAACGTGCCTGCCAGCGCTGATTGCCCGCCGCTCAGGATCATCGCCCACTGCGCGCCATAGCTCTGCCAACGACGGATTGCGGTGCCGAGTTGAAGCAGGCCAGACAGGATCGCCCATACGCCGAACACCCCGAGCATCCAATTCATGCTCAGCGTCAGCGCGAAAACGACGGCGAGCGTCGTCGCCACACTGACCACGACGTTGATGGTCTGCGTGCGGTTTTGTCCCAATCCTCCGCTGCGCGACGCGTCGACAAAATTGGCAAAGGCGTCCCATGCAGGATAGGCCACGAGTAAAACCGCCGCGATCACCCAGGAATTCTGCCCCACCGTAAAAGCAGCCGCAACCCAGACGGCCGAGAACGCTGTCCGGGCGAAGTAATAGAGCTTGAGCCATTGTTCCTGGCTGGCGCGGGAAAGATCGCCACTGTAAACCGTCATTGGATTGTCCTTTCGACTAGTAGGTAGGGATGGTAGACGAGCGTGCCGAGCGATCACGGCTTTGGCTATCCGAGTGCTAGGGCCGTAGCTGGAGGCAAGCGCGGAGCGAGTCGCTCCAAGAGCGGGCCTGTCACGGCGCCGAATATCTTCGGATCGCCATAGGCCCGCGCCGAAAGCATCGCGCCGTGGACCGTCGCCATAAATGCGTCAGCCTCGGCACGAGGGGTACTCATCAGTTGGAGTTGGCCGTGCCGCGCACCGCGCTCCAGCACGGATGTCAGCCATGCAGACAGGGAGCGGAAATGCGCCCGAACCTCAAGGCCAACCTCTTCGGGCAGAACGGGCAGCTGGCTTGCCAACAGGGCGCAGACACAAAACGGAGCGGTGGCATCCGCGATGCAGGCTTCCCAATAGCCTGCGTAGAGCCGAAGCTGTTCGAGCGGATCGGATACCTGATGTTCGAGATTCGCCATCCCCGCATCAGCTTCTTCCCGATACCGCGCAACCAGCGTTCGGACCAGATCGACCTTGCTTGGGAAATGGTGATGGATGCTCGCCTTGCGAATCCCGACCACATCAGCGATGTCGGCATAACTGAAACCGTTGTAGCCACCAGCGACGATCAGAGAACGCGCGCAAGCCAGGATGTCGTCAGAGGTGGTAGATAAGTTACTCATGCCTTTACCTACCTTCTGGTAGGATGGCTGTCAAGCCCCGCGCAACGGGAGCAGCTGTGGCGTAGACATAGTTGCCATTTTCATTGCACTCGGCTCGAGATTCCGCGATTCCACGCTATTCTGCGAGAGATCACCGTCGATAGCCGAGCGAACTTCTGCGCGGCTTAGGCGGACTCGACTCGCCTCCGACCATTCTTGATTGCCGACTTCAATGCCGAATAGGGCAAGGTCGCGATCTGAGGAGCAACCATCATGAGCATAAGGAGCGACGCCCGTTTCTGGGACCGGAGTTCACGGAAGTACGCCATGGGCGCGATTGCGGATCAGGCCGGATATGAGCGCACGCTGGACCGGACCCGCGCCCTGTTGGGACCAGGCGACAGGGTGTTGGAACTGGGCTGCGGAACAGGAACAACAGCGCTTCAGCTTGCGGGCGATGTTCAAGACTATCTTGCGACGGATATTTCCGCTGGAATGATCGCGATCGCCAATGAGAAACACGCCGCCGGTCCCATCCCGAACCTTGTCTTCCGCATAGCGACCGTGGAACAGCTTACGCCTGACGCGGCACAGTTTAACGCGGTTCTGGGATTCAACTATCTCCATCTGGTCCGCGACCTGCCTGGCACCCTGCGCCGCATCCACGTCTTACTTGCAGCGGAGGGCTTGTTCATCTCCAAGACACCCTGCGTCGGCGATATGAACCCACTCATCCGGCTTGCCTTGTTGCCCGCGATGCGCGCGATCGGCAAGGCACCCCATGCAGGCGTCTTTCGGGCGGCAGACCTGAACCAGCATATATTTGCCGCGGGCTTCGACGTTCTTGCCAGCGAAAACCACGCAACGAAGGGCAACGACAACCGCCCCTACATCGTGGCTCGCAAGAGGACGTGAACGGCCGCCGCTGCAGTGTATCGTTCAGGGCTGCTGTATTGCCGCGGGCTTCCAGTCGCCACCGATCTGGCGCGTGAAGTGCCGCGGCTACCAAAACTGCCGCCACGGCGCATGAACGCGAATTCCGCTCGGCGTAGCGCAAGCCCGTGGCGGTTCTGGTGACCTCTAGCTCGTCCCCTGTTGTTCCTCCCGGCTGCGGCGGCTCCTGGGCGGTATGCTGTCCAGCGGGCATGACTTGCACAGCGGCAGCGAGGCTATGCGGTATCTGAGGCAGCAGATTCGGCGACGGCGCCGGCCTTCGCGGTAGCGGATGGGTTCGAACAGTTCGTTCCTGCGGCCGTCGGGCCAGAGACGCGCGGCAAGCAACGCTCTGGCATCGGTGACGCCGGGATGCGCTTCGCCGAGGAAAGCCGCGCATTCGCTGACCACGGTCTCCGCGACATTACCGGCATTGCTCCACAACGTCTTGACTGGCAGGCCGCTGGCGCGCGAGATCGCGGCGATCAAAGGCGCCAGATGATCTTCGATGAGCGGCGAAAATCTCTGCGCGCCTGAGACGGGCCGGCGCGCGCCTTCGCCGGGCAAGCGAATGGCCAATGTCCTTCTGTCCGGCGAAAGCACGATGCCGATGCGATCGATGGCGGTCGGCAGTTGCCAATCGGCCGCGATATTGGCAACGAGGACGGGAGGCAGCAACTGCGAGAAATGCCATTTCGACCATTGCGTCGCCACGGCCTGCTCGTCCGGCTCGGCATAGTTCGCCGCGAAGGCGTCAAGCACTTGCCGCAGTCTGTCTCCATCCAGGAATGCGGCTCCCAGCACATGAGGCCGGGGGTCGTCCTCCAGCACCAGCGACTCAGCAATCGCGGCAAGCTTGCCGGGAAAGAACGCGGCCAATGCCGGGATCATCGCCGTGCAAGCAGCGCCGCATAGAACGCCCCTCCAATGACAGTCGACACCAAGCCGGCCGGCACCTGCCACGGAAAGGCGATCGTCCTGCCGATCCAGTCGGCGAGCACCATCAGCGCCGCGCCGATGAGGGCGGCGGCATAGGCCTGCGCGACCGGTTTCCTGAACCCGCTCAGCCTGGCGAGATGCGGCCCCATCAGGCCGACGAAACTCAACGGTCCTGCGAGCACGGTGGCGGCGCCCGTCAAGACCGCCGCAACCAGAAGCAGCAGGATCCGGCTTTGCCATTCCGGCACGCCGAGCCCAGCGCTGGCAGCACGGCCGAGCGGCAGAATGGCGAGCCAGCGCGATACGAACGGCACAATGGCCAGTGCCGCGAGGGCAGGAAGACAGGCGAAGGCCGCCTGGCCCGGCGTTACGGCATAGGTCGAACCCGACAGCCAGACGAGCACGTTGAGAATGCGGGGATCGCCAAGGGCGGTGAGATAGGTCAGCATCGAGGCGACGATCGAGCCGAGCGCCACACCGGTCAAAAGAAGATGCTCGGACGAAAAGGTCGAGCGACGGCTGAGCCACAGCACCGTCATCAGCATTACGAAGGCGCCGCAGGAAGCGAAAAGCGCCATTGAGACGCGATCCATCGGCGGCAGCAGGAACGCTGCGAGGATCAGGAAAATCCCAGCACCGGAGGAAACGCCGAGCAGCTCGGGGCTGGCCAGCGCATTTCCGGTGATCTTCTGGATCAGCAGGCCGGCGAGCGCCAGCATGAGCCCCGCCATCGCAGCCGCGGCAACACGCGGCAGCCGCCACGGCATGAGATCGGCAAAATCCCCACCGAAAGCGATGTGCCAGCCCTCAGCGGTTCGGCCGACGAAAAGTGCTGTGGCAATCACCAAAAGCACCGCAAGCCCAAGCAGGATTTTCGACCGATCGGTGACGGCCATGGGAAAAGCCTGGGCTGTAGGCCCGCTCGGTGCCGGCCCCTCGGCGGCCGGGCGAATCTGCCTCATCAGCCAGATGAGAAGCGGGGCGCCGAAAATGGCCGTGATCGCACCCGCCGGCACTTCCACGCCGCCGGTCATGAAGACGAGCGCCTGGTCGGTAACCGCAAGCAGGCCGGCGCCGATCAGCGGCGCGGTCAGCAGCCTTTCACCGAACAGCCGCGCCCCGGCATGGCGCGCGATCGTCGGGGCGGCAAGGCCGACGAAGCCGATGAGGCCGACCGCCGCCGCAATCATGGCGCTGAGCACCACCGCAATGCCAAGCCCCAGCAAACGGGTAGAAAGCAGCGGCACGCCAAGGCTGCGCGCGCCCGCCTCATCGAGGTCGAGCAGTGCGAGCCGCCGCGAAAGCAATGCGGCCGCCGCCAGCGCTACAGCCAGTCGCGGCAGCAGGCCAAGCGTGGTGCTCCAGCTGTTCTGCACCAGCGACCCCGCCTCCCACATATAGAGATCGTTGACCGCATCGAAATGGGTCATCATCAGCATCGATCCGAAAGAACCGAGGCTCAGCGAAACGACCAGGCCGGATAAAACGAGCGACAGCGGCGAAAACCCGCGCCGCGCCGACAGAGCGAATACGAGGAGTATCGCTGCGGTAGCGCCGATGAGCGCGGCGAAATCCCAGCCCAGGACGAGAAGCTGCGGCGCCCAGAGCGTGGCTACGACCAGACTGCATTTAGCGCCGGCAAAGACGCCCAAAGTGCTGGGCTCGGCCAGCGGATTGCGCAGCACCTGCTGGAAAAGCGTGCCCGCGAGACCAAGCCCCGCCCCGCAGCAAAGCGCCACCGCAAAACGCGGCAGCAGAACGTCGCGCGCCATCAATTGGCGAAGATTGCCCTCCTCCTGCGTCAGCAACACGCTGCTCCAGGCATTGAACGGCAGCAGCGCATGCAGATTGGCGGCGAGAAACAGCGTTGCCACCAGGATGATGACGGTACCCAACAGCGGCGCACGGTTGACCCCGGACAAGGGCTGGACAAGAACCGTGTCAGCCATTGGCGTTCCTCTCTTGCGGGAGGATCTCGGCAAGCTGCCGCGCCAAGCGGATGGCGCTGAAGACGCCGCCGCTCGGATAGATCACCGGCATGGCGGTGACGCGCCCTTGGCGCACCGCCGGCAGCGCATTCCACAGCGAGCTCTGCGCGAGGTTGCGCATGGCTTCGATCGTCTCGGCGCCACGATCGAAATGGACGATCCGCGCTTCGGGATCGGCGGCCAGCTGCTCGATACCGGCGGAAACCACGCCGGAAGCGTTCACCCTGCCTTGCCAGGCATTCTTCAAGCCGAGCTGCAGGAGGACGTCGCCGATCAGGCCGTTGCCGCCGAACACCGCCACATTGCGGCCATTGGCGGCAAAGCGGCAGACATAGAGCGCTCTTCCCGAGCGCGACGCCAACGCCTGCTTCGCCTGCGCCAGAGTTTCCTCGGCGCGCTCCGCCCAGAGTGCTGCCTCAGTCGTCCGATCCGTGACCGAACCGACTTCGCGCAGCAGGTTGATCATATGGGCGACCGCCGGCGTCTTCCCGGCGGAACTCTGCAGCGGGAGCAGCGGAGCTATTGCCGAGAGCCGTTGCAGCACCGGCTGCTGCCATGATGCGAGCAGGATAAGCTCCGGCCGCAATATCTGCAGGAACTCGGCATTGGGCTCAGTCAGCGGCCCGAGATCGTCGACCCCTTCCGGCAAAGCGGGTTCTGCCACCAGCCTGATGTAAAGGGCACGGTTGGCGATGGCCAGCGGCGTTATGCCCAGCGTCAGCAAAAGCTCCGTGGGCAGCAGATCGAGGCAAACCACCCGCCGCGCTGACGCGGCAAGCGCCTTGCACTGGCCGGACAAGACGAAAGGGGCGGTGAGTGCCGCCCCGATCAGAGCCCGCCGGTGAAGGAGACCTCGCCGCACGACTTCACCATTTGCGCGAAAGCGTTGCCGTCACCGTCAGCGGCTCGCCATAGCGGCAGCCGGTTGCGCCTGCGCAGGTGTAATATTGCTTGTCGAACAGGTTGCGGGCATTGACGTTCAGCGTCGTACCCTCGAACTTCGGATCGACTGCCCCAAAATCATATTTGACCATGGCGTCGGCAAGCAGGTAGCCAGGCACGTCCTCGGCACTATCGAGCAGGTTCGTCTTGCCGATGTAACGCAGGCCGCCGCCCAGCGTCAGCCCTGTCAGCCCGAGCGTATCCATGCGGTAGTCGGCCCAGATGGAAAACGTATTGCGCGGCGTGAGCTCTTCCTGCTGGCCGATTTCGGTGGGCACGGCGCTCTCCAGGATCCTGGTGTCCGTATAGGCGTAAGCCGCAACCAGGCCGAGTTCGTCGAACTGCCCGCGCGCTTCGAGCTCAAGGCCTCGCGAGCGCACCTTGCCCACTTGATAGGGCAGGAAGGTAAAGGGATCATAGCTGACGAGATCGGTCTGGGTGAGGTCATAGATCGCGGCGCTGAGCAGCAGGTTGGAATCGGCCGGCTGATAGCGGACGCCGACCTCATATTGCAGACCCTTGGTCGGGACCAGCGCGTCGCCTGTTCGCGAATCCACACCCGCCTGCGGCAGGAAGGACTGGCTGACGCTGACATAGGGGGCAATGCCGTTGTCGAAGAGATAGACGAGCCCAGCACGCCCGGTGAAGGCGTCATCGTCCTGCTCCGTCACATCGCCGCTCTGATAGGACGTCGTCTCGCTGTCCGCCCGGTCATAGCGCCCGCCGAACAGAAAGACCCATTTTTCCCTAAACTTGATCTGGTCCTGCAGATAGACGCCGTAATTGTTGGCTGTCGTATCGGTACCCCTGTCGATCGAATAGTCGATAACGGGCGCGCCGGAATAGACGGGATTATCGACATCCAGAGGAATGTAGTCGGTTCCGCGATAACGGTGCGTATCATAGCCGCGCCGGTAGTAGTCGAAGCCGGCCAGCACGTTATGTTCCCAATCGCCAAACTCGAAGGTCTTCTCCAGCGAGTTGTCGGCCGTCAGGCCACTGGATTTCTCGTCACGGACACTGGCAAGTCGGTAAAGCTGCCCGTCAGTAACGGGCGCGAGGTTGCCGATCATGTAGTCCCACTGGACGTCGGAAGCAAAATATCGAGCCTTGCTATGGAATTTGATTCCGTTGTCGAACTCGTGGTCGAACAGATAGCCGGCGGACCAGCTGTCGCCCTCATAGGTGTCGAAATCCGGCTCGCCCAGGAACAGGTCGCGCGGGATGCGGCCGGTTGAGACATCCTCCAGCATGAGCGGTGTCGAAAACCGCGTCTTCACATGCTGGTAGTTGGCGAGAAGCGTAAGCTGCGTGGCGTCATCGGGTTTGAAGGTCAGCGCCGGGGCGATGTAGACCTTGTCGTCCGGCGTGTCCTCCACCCAATTGTCCGCGTCCCGGACAAGCCCTGTGAGGCGGTAGAGCAGCGTGCCGTCGGCATTGAGCGGCCCACCGAAATCGCCCGAAACCTGCTTGCGGTTATAACTGCCATATTCGACGTTTACTTCATGCAGCGGCGTGTCGGTTGGGCGCTTGGATATGCCGTTGATGACGCCACCAGGCGCAAGCTGACCGTAAAGCATCGAGGAGGCGCCTCGCAGCACGTCGAGCCGTTCCAGTCCGTAGGGTTCTGTTGCAAGGTCATAGACGGCGGATTGATATTTCATGCCGTCGCGAAGCAGATTGCCGCTCGGCCCTGCGGCATCGAAGCCGCGTATGTTCACGTCGTCGACCATCCGGCTGAAGGACTGCGACTGCATGGTGATTCCAGGCGTGTAGGACAGCGCCTCGGCCACTGACACCGCCTTCTGGTTGGCAATCTGATCCGCGGTGACCACCGACACCGACTGTGGCGTCTCGATCAGTGGGGTATCGGTCTTGCTGCCGGATGCGCTGCGGGTCGCGACATAACCCTTGACCGGCCCCCAGGCCGTTTCGATGCGCCCCTGGACGTCGATGGGATCAAGCACCACCTGCGCTCCATCGGCAGGCGCGACGGCGCCGGTCGTGTCGGCCCGCGGCGCGACGACGGCGGCAATCGTGGCGCCCGTCATCCGCACCTGAAGGCCCGTCCCGCTCAGCATCGCCTGCAATGCCTGCCGCGGCGGCATGGTGCCGGATACCGCGTTCGATCTCTTTGCGCCGGCAACGCCCGTCGCATAGCCGACCTGCCAGCCTGTCGTCCGGATGAAGGCTTCGATGGCCGACGGCAGCGGCTGGGCGGGAATGGAGAACCGTACCGGCTGGCTGACGGAAGCCTGCTGCGCCAAGGCCGGCATGGGCAGCGCCGCTGCCGATATCGCGATCAGCGCTTGCAGCAACGCCGCTTTGCGGCGCCTTCCTTTGTCGTCACGGCTGCCGACAGGCCCTCCGCCACGTGCTGTTCCCTCAGTCCCCATCGCCAGGCGCCCTTCCATCAATGCAAGGGCGCCTGCCCGCTCGACAAACGCCCCTTCAATGAGAAGACGCATGGCTGGCGTGCATCTCACAAAAAAAGTTGATGAATTAACGCAGGATTAAAACACCGCCGGGAAGGCGACTGACTTTGGCTCCCGCGGCTTCGGCCAGATTTCGGATCGCGCCTTCCGGATCGTCAAGGCGATAGTTGCCGGTTATCCTGATATCGCCGACGTTGGAACCCAGGACAAAGATCGGCTCCGGATAATAACGTCCCAGATCCCGCACCGCAGCCGACAAAAGTTTGTTCTGGAAGACAATGCGTCCATCTATCCATGCCAGGGCGCTTTTCGCATCCACGGGCGTTACCGGCGAAAGAGCATCAGACGTCACCTCGATCATTTCACCGGGGTCGAGTGAAGCCGCATCGGCCGCATCGTTGAGGCGGCTTACTTCGACATGGCCTCGTTCCAGGGTGACGGTATCCAGTTGCGATCCGGCCCGCACGGCAAAGGCGGTGCCCGTTACCCGCACGTGGCTGAAGGCCGCCGATACGACGAACGGATGGGCTGGATCAGGCACAACCTCGAAGAACGCCTCGCCTTCCAGCAGTTGCACGCCGCGCCGTCCGTTGCCGAAATCGATGGCGACGGCAGAGGCCGTATTCAGCATCATGACCGAGCCGTCGGGCAGTGAAACCTGGCGGAAATCTCCGGTGGCGGTCATGTAATCGGCTTGCCAGCGCAGCATCAGACCGGGAAGCTGTACGGCTCCGATCGCAACAACCGCCAGCGCCGCGGCCATGGAAAACCATGCCTTCGCGCCGAATCGCCGCCCAGCCCGCTGCTTGTGTGCTGTGCTTGCGACATTCGATCGGTCGAGGGATGCCAGCTTTTCCGCATCGATCGCCGACGCCTCGCGCAGGGCTGCCGAGCTCGACATATCCTGGACTTGCTCGAAGGCCTTCGCGTTATTCGGATCGGCCTCAAGCCAGCGTTCGAATTCGAGGCGTGTCAAAGCATCGGAATTGGCTTCCAGGCGCACAAACCAATCAAGGGCCGCGTCGACAACGGAATCCTGATGTCGGTACGGATCGGTATCCTGTCTCCCCACCTTGCGGTCCTTTTTTTGATCGTCATATCCTTGACGTACTAGAACGGTCGATCTCCTAAAATCGACCCCTTATGATCAGAAACGCGAGGATTTCGATCGGCCTGTCTACTGGCTGCCAAGGGCTAGAGGCTGCCAAGCTTTCGCATGGCGTCGTGACAATGACCCATCGCCAGTTTGACGTCGTTGAAAACCGTGTTCTGCGAAACGCCCAAATGCTCGGCTATTTTCGGGTAGGACCATCCCTCCACGCGGGCCAGCATCCAGGCGCGCCTGGTCCGCTCCGGCAATTTTTCGAGTGCTGCGGCCAGGTGGCGCACCCGTTCGCGCTCGATGGCTATGGCTTCCGGCGACGGTGTTTCGGCTGGAATTTCGGTACAATCCTGGACCTCCAGGTCCGTGCGCTCATAGCGCGCGCGTGTCCTGCGGCGCCTCTCATGGTCAAGTGCTAGATTGCGCGCGGTGTGATGCAGGAAGGCTTCGATGCGATCGATCGGCCCCGCCTCAAGCGCCTTTCGGGTGCGCAGATATGTTTCCTGCGCAAGATCTTCCGCCGTCGAGGGATCCCGAACGATGCGCATGACACTGCCCATCAGCGAGCGCTTCTCGGAGAGAAAGATGGTTGTCAGGTTGGGCGGCATCACACGCTTGCCGAAGCCGTGAATTGACCGGCAGCGACATGCATCCCTCTTCTCTTTGTCTGGAAGAGCAGAACACAGGAACATCCCGAGCACGCGATTGTCACAGGAACCCACCAGACCACACCGCCGAGACGCAGCGGAGATACTGCGCTATCAAACATGTGTGAAAAGGTCAACTTATTGACCCCGAAGGGCTTGGCACCAGGGGCGCCCTCGCCGGTCGCAACGTCGATCATCATATTCCCGATAGATCGATAGCTCGGCAAACGGTACGGCGCCGCCGACTGCTGCGGCATCGGTTGCCCTGACTAAAAAATTGCTGGGCGCTTTCCTGTTCGTCAGGGCCCGGTGTAACGGGTCAGGGTTGCTGTATTGCTGCAAGTTTCCAGTCGCCACCGTTCTGGCGCGTGAAAGTCCACAATTCGGTTGTTTCCGTCGGCCGATCGGCTTCGCCGGCGACGATTTTGCCGCTGGCGCGATCGCGCATCACGTCGTGGGACTCGTAGCGCAAGGCAGCCGTGGCGTAGTCGCGATCGTCTTCCCGCCAGCTCTCCGCAATATCGGCCTCAAGCAGGCTGACGTTCGACACCTCGTTCCTGATGCCGTTTTTGGCATTATCGGCAAGTTCCTCGGACAGGTACGACACCATCTCGGGCGTCGCCAGCCGGCGCAAGCCAGCATGATCTTCGCGCCCGAATGCTTCCTGAACCTCCGTCAACCGTTGCTGGAATGTGTCGAGGTCGGCCGGCGTCATTGTAATTTCATCGGAGGCTTGAGCCGTCCGGCCAAATCCAGACCCGCCAAATCCAGACCCAATGCCTGGAATGGGGAAAGACGAGACGTTGCCAGCGTCGGGCTGGGTTGCGGCGTTTCGCCCAAAGTTCCCCATGCTGCGCGGAACACCGGCCATGGCGGGCGCTTGGTTGCGTGCCGATTGCGACCGGAAAAAGCGGATGGCCAACATGATCGCGCCGCCGATCAGCAGTCCCTGAAGCAGCAGACCCAACATGCCAGCCAGGCCGCCGAACCCCTGGCCCAAAAGAAGTCCGATCAGACCACCCAGCAGCAGGCCGCGCATCATCGAACCGCCGAGGCCGTTGAAGAAGCTTGGTCGTTGGGATGCCGGCGTCTGGCGGGCCGCATTGTTCGTCGCGGGCGCCATCGAGCGCTCGACCGGCGCGGCCGGCTGTGGCGCCGTCCTGGTCGGCGGGACCGACTGGAAGGTGCGCGTGCCGCGGCTGCCGAAGCTGCCGCCACGGCGCGCCTCGGCGTAATCAGCCGTGACCATGGAAAGTGCCAGGAACAGTCCTGCAAACAAAACGGCAACCCGGCTCGAACGCGAAATCATCATAGAAAACCCTCAAGCGACACTCTTGCCGCTCATATGGGGTGCGCCGATCGAAATATCAGTGGCCCGCACCTTCCGCATTCAAGATTGAGGAGAATTCCAGGACCGCCCTTCCACCAGGCACGGCAGCTGGCCGTGATCCTTCTGTCACTTTGTGCGTTGTTGCCTGAGGCCCACCGAGGAGACGAACGGTGTTTGCGGGTTTCAAAGCCACCAGCTTGCAACTGGACGACACGGCCATTTTCGCAAGGGTCGGCGGGACGGGTCCGCCGCTGCTGCTGCTTCATGGTTTTCCCGAAACGCATCTGATGTGGAGGGATCTCGCCATAGCATTGGCGCCCCGCTTTACGGTGATCGCCGCCGATCTTCGGGGTTATGGGCAAAGCGGGTGCCCGGTCTCCTCTGCCGATCATGGCCCATACGCCAAGCGCGCCATGGCCAGCGACATGGTCCAACTCATGAAGCAACTGGGGTTTGGGCAGTTCATGGTTGCCGGACATGATCGTGGCGGTCGGGTCGCCTATCGTCTGGCGCTCGACCATCCCGATGAAATCTCCAAAGTCGCCGTCCTCGACGTCATCCCCACCGCCACCGCATGGGATAGGGCGGACGCCAGACTGGCTCTGAGCTTCTGGCCCTGGAGCCTTCTCGCGCAACCGGAGCCGCTGCCGGAGCGGCTGATAGGCGCAGCGCCCGACGCCATCGTCGACAATGCGATTGTACAGTGGGGGTCGCCGGCAGAAATATTCTCTACGAAGGTCAGGAACGCCTATGTCGATGCGCTTCGCGATCCCGTTCATGTTCACGCGATATGTGAAGAATATCGGGCCGCCGCCACGATCGATCGTGAACATGACGCGTTGGATCAGGCAAACGGTCGTCGCATCGGGTGTCCGCTACTGGCACTGTGGAGTATTAAAGGCGGCCTGGAGAACTGGTATGCGGAGGAAGGCGGACCGCTGGCTATATGGAGAGAATGGGCCGACAGCGTCGAAGGAAGCCCTGTCCCGGGCGGGCACTTCTTTCCGGAGGAGCACCCTCGTCAGACCGCAGCGGCTCTCTCGAAATTCTTCGAGGATAAATAGGGGAGGGTAAATAGGGGAATGACGCATAGGACAGAGTGGGGATATTGTAATGGTTCACATGCCTCAGTTGCACGGGATCTCGGGGATGCTCGGCGGTCCGGGATCGAGGGTCTCTCTGGTATTTGGCCGTCCGGCGTCAAACATGCTTGATAACAAAGGCGATCTCTACAGCGATGATATGCAGCCTCGTGATTGTAGGAGGTTGCGCGTCGCCCTTCAGTGGATCCTTTGATGCCGCGAAATACGACAAGATGAGCTGCGTCGAACTCAACGTGGCCATGGGCGAAGTCGCCAAGGAGATGTCGGCGACAGCGATCACCCGGGGCAAAGTCGCGCAAACCAATATTCCGGGCTGGCTATTGGGAGCCCGGCGTGTCGCCTCTACCGTCACTGCCCGCCAGAGCGCGAAAATCGAGCGGTTGCGGCAGCAGGAGGCTGCGATTGCGGCGGTGAGACGAAGCAAGTGCTGATTGCGCCGACGACGTGGTCTGGTGGCTGTCGGCATGGTCGCGTTGATACAGCCCTCAGCCCGACACCCCGGATTGATGCTCGGCAATTGCACTCAGAAAAATCTGGCCGAATTCCCTGAGCTTCGCGGCGCCGACGCCGTTGATTGCGGCGAAGGCGTCGAGGTCGCGCGGGCAGCGTTCGGCCATGTCGATCAGCGTACGATCGGAGAAGATCACATAGGCCGGCACCTGGCGTTCCTTGGCGAGGCGCAGCCGCAGCGCCTTGAGCGCGGCCAATAGCGAAGCATCGAGGCCTGTAGTGCCAGCGGCGGTACCTCCGGCGGAACGCAGCTTGCCGCGCGCGGCGCGATGCCGCGTTTCGACACGATACTGGAACGGCACCTCGCCACGGCCGAGCGCATGGCCCTTTTCGGCGATGGCAAGACCGCCATGGCCGGACGGATCCGGCTCCAGGAACCCGCCCGCGACAAGCTGACGGATCAGCGATAGCCAGAAATCCTTCTTGTGCGCCACTCCGGCGCCAAAGCTGGCGAGCCTCTCATGGCCTCTGGCCAGCACCTTCTCGGTTTCATGGCCGAGCAGAATGTCGATGACTTGGGCCGCACCGAAGCGTTCGCCGCTCTCAGCGACCGCCCCCAGGATGATGCGCGCCTCAGCAGTGCCATCTGCGCGCGGCACCTGATCGAGGCAATTGTCGCAATTGCCGCACGTTGACGCTTCCTCGCCGAAGTAGCCAAGCAGCACCTGGCGGCGGCACTGCGCCGTCTCGCAATAGCCGATCAGCGTATCGAGCCGGCGATGCGCCCGTCTTTTGTGCTCCGCCGCTGCATCCTCCTCGTCGATGAACAGACGCCGCATGCGGATGTCGCCCAGCCCGAACAGCATATGCGCCACCGCCTCCCTTCCGTCGCGGCCGGCACGGCCGATCTCCTGATAGTAAGCCTCCAGGCTGCCCGGCATATCTGTGTGGAAGACATAGGCGACGTCAGGCTTGTCGATGCCCATGCCGAAAGCGATGGTCGCCACCATCACCACGCCGGAGAGCGTCATGAAAGCGTTTTGGTTCGCTTCACGCGCGTCCTTGCTCATGCCGGCATGGTAGGCGAGCGCGCGTACGCCGTTCTGTTCGAGGAACGCCGCCATTTCTTCCGTCTTCTTGCGCGACAGGCAGTAGACGATGCCGCTGCGGCCGGCCTGACGCTGCACGAAATCCAGCAACTGGCGCTTGCTGTTCTGCTTGGCCTCGATGCCAAGCCTGATGTTCGGCCGGTCGAAACCCAGCACCAAGCTCTCAATGGGCCCAGCGAACAGCCGCGCGGCGATGTCGTTGCGCGTGGCTTCGTCCGCTGTCGCCGTCAGCGCGATGATCGGCACATCGGGGAAGATACCGGAGAGCCGCGACAACTCTTCATATTCGCGTCGGAACGCCGGACCCCATTGCGAGATGCAATGCGCCTCGTCGACAGCGATCAGCCTGATATCGAGCCTGGCCAGCGCCTCGAGCATCCGCGCCGTCATGAGCCGCTCGGGCGCGAGATAGAGCAGGCGCGTCTGGCCCGCGGCAACGCGGCGCCATGCGGCGACATTGGCATCGCGGTCGAGCGAGGAATTGATCGTATCGGCGGCCACGCCGGCAAGGCGCAATGCGGCGACCTGGTCCTGCATCAGCGCCACCAGCGGCGAAACGACGATGGTGAGCCCACCCAGGACCAACGCCGGGACCTGGTAGCAGAGCGATTTGCCAGCCCCGGTCGGCATGACAGCCAGCACATGACGCCCGGCCAGCAGCGCCTCCATCACGGCATCCTGGCCGGGGCGAAAATCGTCGAAGCCGAACACGTCCTTCAGGACGCGCCGCTTGGGATCCTCCGCCGGGATACTCGCCGCCGATACCTGCATCAGGGAAGTTCTACGATCGGCGCCGCCTGGGAAGGTGGCGTCGGAACGACCAGGGATGGAACCCAAGCCGCCTTGCAACAGGTCTCGACTTCCACACAAAATGGGGTGGGATTTATTTTCCGCAGATGAGAGAAGACTTGAAAGCTGGTCAAACTACCCCTCCGCGTGCCACGTTGCCTTAGCGCAGCCGTCATCGAACCACAACAAGAACAAATCGCAACCCGGAATGAGGGCGGCAGCGACTGTTTCTCGCTCTGCTTATGCTCCAGCAGGCAAAGCAGTTGAAGGAGCCGCTAGCGATCGCAGCGTGATCGTGAGTCAAGCCGTACAGGACCAGATCAACCGTGCATTCAGGTCGCCAACCGGTTCGCGACCTTATCGCCCGGATTGGCCGGCATATCGTAGCCGAACTCACCGCAGAAGCGTTCAACGCGGGCGAGAAATGCTGGCGGCAGGCTACTGAGATAGGTCAGGAATTCTGCGCTCCTTTCCCATTTCCTGATCGAGGTTTCCCGGATCGGATTGGCCGGATCCTGGCTAAAGCGGATGCGCGGTGCCAGCCCGAACGACCGCGCGATTCTCTCCTGCACGACATCCGGCTCGCCGACCATGTCTTCATATCGAACATAAAGGACCTGTCGATCCGGCTGCGCCTTTTTCAGCTGCAGCAGCGCGTCGTATTCGGCCAACCAGCGCTCGGCCGTGACATGGAACCGGCGCAACGTCCTTGTTTGCGGATGCGAACTGGTGAGCACGTCGAAGGGATGACGCACGCAGTAGATCAGGCCGGTGGAGGCCGGCAGTTTCGCGAGGTGCGCATAGCTGCGGGAGGCGCGCTTGACGACCAGGTTGGATTCCGGCCGGTCCAGCATGTCCAACATCGCGTGGCGCGCTTCGGGCGGATGGACGAATGTATCCGCGAAACATCCCATCAGTCGCTGCGTCAGCGTTGTTCCGCTGCGTGCGCAACCGGCGATGAAAATCCTGTTGGGAAACGCTGCGTTTCCGTTCGCGCGCGTTGGCTTTCGTCTTTTCGAGGATAGTGGCGACGCGATACGCCGGAACTCCCTGGCAAATCGCCAGATGACTGCCTTGACCGCGGACTCGAATATTCGAACGCCCTTCAAATCCTGCCTCCTTCCGCGTCGTCTGAAGAATCGTCATTGGCTGATATGGGACCGTTATTCCAGCCCCATTCGCTTTGGGCACGAATATCGCGCCGGCTCTGGCCGATTAATCCTATTTTCACCATGGTTCGGCAGGCTCAGATCCTGCGGTGATGTTTTGAGTACCGCGGCGCACAAGCGCCCAGGCAACACGCCCGCGTCTCTCCGGAGGCGCGGGCTTTCGATTCCGAAGATGACTGTCGCTGCGTAGTGGCGGCGCCCGTTCCCGCACGTCAGCCGATAAAATCGGCGCGGTGCGGCGTAAAGCTGTCGACCAGGCGCCCGGCCTCGAGCGCCTTGACGCCATGGACGAGGTTGGATGGGACAATGAAGCTGCTTCCCGTTTCCAGGAGCTCGGTCCTGCCGTCGATGGTGACCTCGAATCGGCCTTCGGCGACGTAGCTCGCCTGGACATGTGGATGCGAATGCAGCGCCCCGACACCGCCCTTGTCGAAACCGAACTCGACCATCATCAATTCGTCCGTGTGCAGCAGCACGCGCCTGCGATTGCCATCGGGGGTCGGCGTCCATGCGCCCTCACCGGCATGCGCAAAAACCTTCGTTGCAGTCATTGCCAAATCCTCATCGCTTTCTCATCGCGCCAGCCAGCCACCATCCACCGGCATCACGGCGCCATGCATGTAGTTGGACGCCGGCGCCAGCAGGAAGACGGCCGCGTCGCCGATGTCTTCCGGCTCGCCCCAGCGCCCGGCCGGAATGCGCGCCAGAATGGCCGCGCTGCGGTCCGGATCGGCACGCAGCGCCTCGGTGTTGTTGGTCTCGATATAACCGGGCGCAATGCCGTTGACGTTGATGCCGTTCGGTGCCCATTCGCAGGCGAGCAGCCGCGTGATGCCGAGCACGCCGTGTTTCGAGGCGGTGTAGGAGGCGACGCGGATGCCGCCCTGGAAGCTCAGCACCGATGCGATGTTGACGATCTTGCCCTTGCGTCCGCCGGCAAGCACGCGTCTGGCGAAGCTCTGGCTGAGAAAAAAGACGGTCTTCAGATTGACGTCCATGACCTCGTCCCAATCGGCCTCGGCCAATTCGACCGCATCGGCGCGCCGGATGATGCCGGCATTGTTGACCAGGCCGTCGAGCGGCCCGGTTTCGTCCCAGATGCGATCGAGCATCGCCTGGGCAGCAGCATGGTCGCCAAGGTCACAGCGCACCGCCTCGAAGTTTCCGCCCGCCGCCGCGAGTTTTTCGGCCGTCTCGTCCATCGCCGAACGGCCGACGCCGACCACCGCACCGCCGGCGCGGGCGATGGACAGGGCGATGCCCTGGCCGATGCCGGTGTTGGCGCCGGTCACGAGGATGCGCTTGCCCGCCAGGCTGAAGGCGGAAAGGCCGCTCACCGCAGCTCGTCCATCGTTACCGGATCGACATCGGTATAGTCGACATTGTCGCCGGCCATCGCCCAGATGAAGGCATAGTTGGAGGTGCCGGCACCCGAATGGATCGACCATCCCGGCGAGAGCACCCCTTCTTCATTGCGTATGACGAGATGGCGCGTTTCATCCGGCTCGCCCATGAAATGAAACACGCGCGCCGCATCGGCCAAGTCGAAATAGAGGTAGGCCTCCATGCGCCGGTCATGCACGTGGCACGGCATGGTGTTCCAGACCGAGCCTGAAGCGAGCTGGGTCATGCCGACGACGAGCTGGCAGGTTTTGACGCCGTCGGCATGGATGAACTGGAAGATCGAACGCTCGTTGCAGGTCGCCTGGCTGCCGAGATCGAGCCGCTTGGCATCGCCGATCCGGATCAGCTGGCTGGGATGGCTCTGATGCGCCGGCGCACTGAGCAGATAGAACTTGGCCGGCTCGGCCGGATTGATCGAGGCGAACGACACCTCATTGGCGCCCATGCCGAGATACAGCATGTCGCGCGGCTGCAGCTCATAGGACTGACCATCGGCCTTCACGGTGCCGGCGCCGCCGATGTTGACGGCAATCATTTCGCGGCGATCGAGAAAGTTCTTGGTCCCGGTCGGTTTGATCGCCTGCAGCGGCAGCGGGGTGCCCGCGGGCATGGCGCCGCCGACGATCATGCGGTCGTAATGCGTGTAGGTCAGGCCGATGCGGCCGAGCTGGAACAGACCTTCGATCAGGAAATTATGACGAAGCTCGTCCGTCCCCATCGCCGCGGCGGTAACAGGGTCTATGGCGAAGCGCGAGGTGAAGTCCGTGTGATTGTGAGTGTGATTCATTTCTGCCTCATTGGTCATTCGGTTGCCGCGGCCTTGACCGACTCGGCATAAAAACTCTGGCGTGCGTGCAGGCGCTCACGATAGCGCTGCTGGCTTGCGGTGAGATGCGAGCGCATGGCTTCGCGCGCGGACTCCGCGTCACCTGACGTAATGGCATTCAGGATCACCAGATGCTCGCCTTGCAGCCCCCGCTGGTAGGCGTCGGATTGGGCGAGTTCGGTGGACCAGGGTGAAGTCACGTCGCACGGAATGGCCCGCCGGCCGAGCACGTCGAGCATCTCGACATAGAACGGGTTGTTGGTGGCGCTGGCGATCGCGCGATGGAAGGCAAGGTCGGCTGGGCCCGTCGGCTCGCTGTTCAAGAGCAATCGCTCGAACTCGAAGAACGCCTCCTGGATCGCCGCTTCCTGCGCGGCATTGCGACGGATGGCGGCGAGCCCGGCGGATTCGATCTCGATCGCCAGGCGCACCTCGAGCACGTTGAGCGCGATCGAATCTTTGGCACCCATATCCGCGGCCAGCGCGCCGAACATCGTCGAGATATGCTCGGTGACGAAGACGCCAGCGCCCTGGCGCGGCTCGACCAGGCCGTCGGCGGCGAGCTTCGCCAGCGCTTCGCGGACGACGGTGCGGCTGACCCCGAAGGTTTCGGTCAGCTGACCCTCGGTCGGCAGCTTCTGTCCCGGCTGGATCTCGCCCGCATGCAACTGCTTTCGAAGCGCCGCAATCACGGTTTCTGAAAGCTTGGGCTTGCGTTCGACCTTCAGGCTGATCGCCGTATCCGATGCCATTGCCAACCCCTATTTGAAGACGCTCGGCAGCCATAGCGAGATGGCCGGAATGTAAGTGACGAGCCCCAGCACCACGAGGCCTGCCCCATAGAATGGCCAGATCGAGCGCATGGCTTCCCAGACCGATATCTTGCCCACTGCGCACGCCACAAACTGCACGGCGCCCACCGGCGGCGTGTTCAGTCCGATGCCGAAATTGAGGATCATAATGACGCCGAAATGCACCGGATCGACGCCGTAAGCCTGCGCCACGGGCAGGAAGATCGGGGTGCAGATGATGATCGTCGGCCCCATGTCCATGAACGTGCCGAGGAACAGCATCAAGATGTTGAGCAGGAGAAGCACGACCAGCGGATCCTCCGAGATCGCGTTCATCGAGGCTATGATCGATGCCGGCACTTTCAGGAAGGCCATCAGCCACGAGAACGCCGCCGCCATGCCGATGATGAGCAGCACCATGGCGGTGGTGCGAACGGCGCCATGGGTGGCATGAACGAAACCTTCCCAAGTCATCTGCCGGTAAACCAGGACAGTAACCAGCAACGCATAGATGACGGCGATGCAGGAACTCTCGGTGGCCGTGAAGACGCCCGATCGCACGCCGCCGAAGATGATCGCGATCAGCAGCAGGCCGGGCACCGCGACGGCGAAGAGATTCGCGACGGCGGCGAAACCCGGAAACGGCTCGGTCGGATAGCCGCGCGAGCGCGCCACGAAATAGGCGGTGACCATCAGGGCCAGGGCCAACAGCAGGCCTGGGATGATGCCGGCCGTGAACAGGTCGGCGATGGAGATCTTTCCGCCTGCCGAGATCGAGTAGATGATCATGTTGTGCGACGGCGGCAGCAGCAGCGCGATCAGCGCCGCCATCGAGGTGACGTTGACGGCGTAATCCGCGCCATATCCACGCGCCTTCATCTGCGGGATCATCAAGCCGCCGACCGCCGCAGCCTCCGCCACCGCGGAGCCCGAAATGCCGCCGAACAGTGTAGCCGTTGCGATGTTGACCTGCCCGAGACCGCCACGCATGTGGCCAACGAGCGAGCCGGCGAAGGCGACGATCTTGCTGGCGATGCCGCCGCGCACCATCAAGTCGCCGGCGTAGATGAAAAACGGAATGGCCAGCAGCGAAAAGACGCTCATGCCGGAATTCAGGCGCTGGAAAACGATGAGCGGCGGCAGGCCCATATAGAGGACGGTGGCAAAGCTTGCGACGCCGAGGCAGAAGGCGATCGGCGTGCCGATGAGCATCAGAACGGTGAAGACGCCGAAGAGTATCCAGAGTTCCATGGCGTCAGACCTTCACATCAGCTGTGTCGAGTTCGGCTGCGACTTCCGCCGGCGGCAGTTCGTCAAGTGCATCGTCGATCGGCGCACCGGACAGGCGAAGCACGATGCGCTCCAGCGTGAAGAGCACGATGAGCGCGCCGCCCGCCACAAGCGGGACGTAGTCCCAACCTCCCGATATGCCGAGCGACGGCAAGGTGGCGCCCCAGGTCAAGGCGACCAGCTGGCTGCCATACCAGATCATGCCGATACCGAAGGCGAGCGCGACGAGGTCCGAGATCATCCTCAGCCAACGCTTGCCGCCTTTCGGCAGCACGTAGAGCAGGACGTCGAAGCCGAGGTGATAGTTCTCGCGCACTCCGACGGCGGCACCGAGGAAAATGAACCAGCTCATCAGCATCACCGAACCCTGCTCGGTCCAGCTCGGCGAGCGGTTCAGGACGTAGCGGCCGAACACCTGCCAGGCGACGAAGGCGGTCATCAGTACCAGCCCGACGCCGGCAATCCACAGCGCCGCCGTGCTGACCCGCGACATCATGCGCGCGACGCCGGACAGGAGCGGTCTTTGTTCTGGGCTGGAGGCCACCGGTTTTCTCCGCAAGAGGAAAGGCGGCGCGGAATGCCCGCGCCGCCGCTAGATCACTGCACGGCCTTGATGGCCTCGACCATCGCCTTCAGCTTGTCGTCCTTGACGTGCTTCTCGTAGACCGGACCCATCGCGTCGATGAAGGGCTGCTTGTCCGGCGTCGTGATCTGCGAACCGGCTGCCTCCACCTTGGCGCGCGATTCCTTGACCTTGGCGGCCCACAGCTCACGCTGCTTGGCGACGCTTTCCTTGGCGGCCGTCTTGAAGATCGCCTGATCTTCCGGCGTCAGCTTGTCCCAGCTCGACTTCGCCATGACGAAGGCTTCCGGCACCATCGTGTGCTCGTCGAGCGAATAGAACTTGGCGACTTCCGCATGCTTGGCGGTGTCGTAGCTCGGAAAATTGTTCTCCGCGCCGTCGATGACCCCGGTCTCGATCGCCGAATACACCTCGCCATACGGCATCGGCGTCGCGTTGGCGCCGAGAGCCGCCACCATGTCGACGAAGATGTCGGACTGGATGACGCGAAACTTCATTCCGGCCAGATCGGCTACAGAGTTGATCGGCTTCTTCGAATTGTAGAAGGAGCGCGCGCCACCATCATAAAAGGCGAGCAGCACCAGCCCGACCTGTTCGAACGCCGCCGCGATCTGGTCGCCGACCGCACCGTCCATGACCTTGTGCATATGGTCTTCCGTACGGAAGATATAGGGCAGCGAAGGCACGGTGGTTTCGGGGATGAGCCCGTTGAATGGCGCCATCGAGACGCGGTTGAGGTCGATCACGCCGGAGCGCACCTGCTCGATCGTGTCCTTTTCCTCGCCGAGCTGCGCGGAATGATAGAGCTCGACCGTATAGCGGCCGGCCGTCCGCTCCTTTACAAGTTCGCCGAAATATTTGACTGCCTCGACCGTCGGATAGCCGTCCGGGTGCGTGTCGGACGAGCGCAGAACCGTCTGAGCGCTTGCCGTTCCGGCCATCAGTGCGGCGGCAAGCAGCGTAGCTCCCGCCAGTCTGGAAAAATGCAGCATTGGTTTCCTCCCGTTTGAACGATGGCGGCAAGCGCCGTTAGAGCCGGTACGCCTTTTTTGCCAGCGTATAGGCCAGATCCTGCGCCAGCTCGTGCGCCTCGTCCTCGCGGAGCCGATGCTCGGCGACGAGACGCGCAAGAAAGGCGCAATCGACCCGACGCGCCACATCGTGGCGAGCCGGGATGGATGGAAAAGCGCGGGTGTCGTCGTTGAAGCCGACGGTGTTGTAGAAGCCGGCGGTCTCGGTCGTCATCTCGCGGAACCGGCGCATGCCCTCCGGGCTGTCGTGGAACCACCAGGCCGGCCCGAGCTTCAGCGCCGGGTAGACGCCGGCGAGCGGCGCCAGCTCGCGCGCGTAGCTGGTCTCGTCGAGCGTGAAGACGATGACGGTAAGGTCGCGCTCCAGGCCGACGCAGTCGAGCAGCGGCTTCAGCGCCGTTACATAGTCGGTTCTGGTTGGGATATCGAAGCCCTTGTCCCTGCCGAACCTCTGAAACATAGCCGGCGAATGGTTGCGCCAGGAGCCGGGATGGATTTGCAGGACGAGTCCGTCGTCGCGGCTCATCTTGGCCATCTCGGTCAGCATCTGGGCGCGAAACAGTTTTCGCTCGCGCTCGTCGTCCGAGCCTCGGCGGATACGGCTGAACAGCTCCTGCGCTGCGGCATCCGACAGATTGGCGGTTTCCGCCGTCGGATGGCCGTGATCCGACGCGGTCGCGCCGAAACTCTTGAAGAAGGCCCTTCTCTGGCGATGAGCATCGAGATAGCCGGCCCAGCTGCCGGTGTCGCAGCCGGTGATTGCTCCGAGCTGGTCGAGATTGGCCGAAAACCCTTCAAAATCGGGATCGACGACCGCGTCTGGCCGATAGGCGGTGACGACGCGTCCCTCCCAGCCGCTGTCGCGGATCATCTGGTGCCATCTGAGATCGTCGAGTGCGCCTTCTGTCGTCGCGATGACCTCGATGTTGAAGCGCTCGAACAGCGCTCGCGGGCGAAAATTCTCCCGCTGCAGCAAGGTTGAGATCGTGTCGTAATGGCGGTCGGCGGTTGCGGCCGTCAGCGGCTCTTCGATGCCGAACAGGTGCGCAAGCACATGGTCGAGCCACAGCCGCGTCGGCGTGCCGCGGAACAGATAATAGTGCTCGGCGAAGCGCCGCCAGATCGTCCTGCCGTCGGTCTCCACCGGTGCGCCGTCGAGCGTTGACACGCCGAGGTCCTCGAGGCGCACGCCCTGGCTGAACAGCATGCGGAATATGTAATGGTCCGGCACAACAAGCAATTGCGCCGGATCGGCAAATGCCTCGTTGAGCGCATACCAGCGCGGATCGGTGTGACCATGCGGGCTGACGATCGGCAGGTCCTTCACCCCGGCGTAAAGATCGCGGGCAAGCGAACGCGGACGCGTCTCCGATGGAAACAGCAAATCCGGATCGGTCAGTACGGCCACCATCAATCCTCCCAATGCGGCAATCGGTAGGATTGGAAAGAAATAATGTCAACATACAAAAATCGGATTGTTATATGATGACTTGATCGCAGTGACCCATTGTGCGGGAGGGAAACGGATGTTACGCCGCTGCCAACCATGCTCCCGGACGACCACCGCACCATGACCAACAGACGCCTTTCGAACAACACGCTGCAGGCATTGCCGGCTTGGGTCGCAATCCCTGGATACGATCGCGACCAGATCGTGCCGGGCATCGTCCATCTCGGCGTCGGCGCGTTCCACCGCGCCCATCAGGCAGCCTATATCGACGACTGCCTGATGGCAGGAGAGACGGATTGGGGCATTGTCGGCGTCTCGCTGCGCAGCGCCGATACAAGCGACGCGCTGGGGCCGCAGGACGGGCTCTACTCGCTGGCGATCAGGAGCAGCGGCAGCGAAAGCCTGCGCGTCGTCGGCTCTATCCTGTCGATGCTGGTGGCCCCGCAGGATCCGGGCGCGGTGCTGGCCGCGCTGACTGATCCGCGCACACGCATCGTCACGCTGACGATCACCGAAAAGGCCTATCTCAGGTCGGCGGGTGGCGGACTGGACACAGCCCATCCCGATATCGTCCACGATTTGGCCAACCCTCAAATGCCGCGAACGGCGCACGGTTTCCTCGTCGAATCGCTTTCGCGCCGCCGCGCCGCCGGTGTCCAGCCATTTACCGTGCTCTGCTGCGACAATCTCCCGGCCAATGGCGCCACGCTGCACCGGCTGCTGGTCGAGTTCGCCGCTTTGCGCAACACCGATCTCGCCCGCCATATCGCCGACGAGGTGGCGTTTCCGTCGAGCATGGTCGATCGCATCGTGCCGGCGACCACCGGTGCCGACCGGGCGCGGATATCAGGCCAGCTCGGCGTCGAGGACGCCTGGCCTGTCATGACCGAGCCGTTCTGCCAATGGGTGGTCGAAGACGATTTTCCGGCGGGCAGGCCGGCCTGGGAAAAGTTCGGCGTCACCATGGTCAGCGACGTCGGGCCGTTCGAGGACATGAAGCTGCGCCTGCTCAACGGCTCGCACTCGGCCATAGCCTATCTCGGCCTGCTCAGCGGCCATGAGACGGTCGACCGCGCCTTCGCCGATCCGGCGATCCGGCAATTCGTCGACAGATTGTGGGCCGAGGCTATCCCCACGCTGCCGCAAGATGTCGGGCTCGATACGGCCGACTACACGGCCCAGCTTGCCGAGCGCTTTTCGAACAGCGCGCTTGCCCACCGGACGGCGCAGATCGCCAATGACGGCAGTCAGAAACTGCCGCAGCGCATCGTCGCCTCCGCCATGGAACGGCTGAGCGGCGGCGCCCTGCCCGCGCATCTCATGCTGGTGGTGGCCGCCTGGATCGCCGCCTGCGAGGCGCGCGGCAATGCCTTGCCGGAAAACCATTTCACCGATCCGCTCGATGCGGCGCTGGCCGCGCTCGACACCCGGCGCCAGTCGGCTAAGGACGCCGCAATGGCGGTGTTCGATCTGGCCGGCTTCGCCAGGGGCGGTGCCGAGCGCCTGACGCTGGTCGACCTCGCGGCCGCCCATCTCGGGCGCCTGCGGCAAGGCGGAGTGGCCGCTGCTTTCACGGCGCTGGGCATTGGGAGCGAATGATTAGGGCGTAGCGGGCGATCCAGAACTTTGACGTCGGCGGGACAGCGCCCCCCTCTGTCCTGCCGGACATCTCCCCCACAGGTGGGGAGATTGGCTGTCACTGCGGCTTTCGCCAATTTCTAACGTTTCAGGAACGGGTAGTGCGCCGAAGCTGCCAATTTCCCCCTTGTGGGGGAGATGTCCGGCAGGACAGAGGGGGGCGCGAAGGATCGCGACGAACGGCCTCTATTCTGCGCCGTCGCACTCTTGGCTGACGTCGTAGCATCAATCCCGGGGCTACGCTTCGCCCTGGGTGCACCTGCCTTATGCCGGCAATATCGCCCCTTCGAGCGTTGTGAGCTGACTAAGGAACTGCTCGGCCTTGGTACGAGTCTGATCGTCCTTGGCGTCGGCGGCGTCTTCCCTGGCTTCCTGAATGCGGCGGGCAAGGTCGGCGCGGTCGATGTCGCCGACGGCGACCGCCGATTCTGCGAGCAACGTGCAGCCAGCCGGAACGATGTCGGCAAAACCGCCGAACACGACGTAACGCTCCTCCTTGCCGGCCACGGTCTTCACCGTGACGACGCCCGGCTTGATCGTGGTCATGACCGGCGCGTGATGCGCCATGACAGTCATTTCGCCTTCGGCGCCCGGAATGACGACGGATTCGACCTGCTCGGAAACCAGCAGGCGCTCCGGCGAGACCAGTTCGAATTGGAAAGCTTCAGCCATGATCAATTTAGCGAGTAGGGAATAGCGAGTAGCGAATAGTCCAAGAACTTCGCCTGCTCACATCGCCCCCATTCGCTACTCCCTATTCGCTATTCGCTTCTTTACGCCGCTTCAGCCGCCAGGCGCTGTGCCTTCTCGACCGCTTCCTCGATGCCGCCGACCATGTAGAAGGCGGCTTCCGGCAGATGGTCGTAGTCGCCGTTGCAGAGGCCCTTGAAGCCCTTGATGGTGTCGGCGAGATCGACCAGCTTGCCCGGCGCGCCGGTGAACACTTCGGCGACGAAGAAGGGCTGCGACAGGAAGCGCTCGATCTTGCGGGCGCGGGCGACCGTCTGCTTGTCCTCTTCCGACAACTCGTCCATGCCCAGGATGGCGATGATGTCCTGCAGCGACTTGTAGCGCTGAAGGATCGACTGCACCTGGCGGGCGACCTGGTAGTGCTCTTCGCCGACGACCATCGGATCGAGCATGCGCGAGGTCGAATCGAGCGGATCGACGGCCGGATAGATGCCCTTTTCCGAAATCGCGCGGTTGAGCACGGTCGTCGCGTCGAGGTGGGCGAACGAGGTCGCCGGCGCCGGGTCGGTCAGATCGTCGGCCGGCACGTAGATCGCCTGCACCGAGGTGATCGAGCCCTTGGTCGTCGTCGTGATGCGCTCCTGCAGCGCGCCCATGTCGGTGGCCAACGTCGGCTGGTAGCCCACGGCCGAAGGAATGCGGCCGAGCAGCGCCGACACTTCGGAACCGGCCTGCGTGAAGCGGAAGATGTTGTCGACGAAGAACAGCACATCCTGGCCCTGGTCGCGGAAATATTCGGCGACCGTCAGGCCGGTCAGGCCGACGCGGGCGCGCGCACCCGGCGGCTCGTTCATCTGGCCATAGACGAGCGCCGCCTTGGATCCTTCGCCGCCGCCCTTCTTGTTGACGCCGGACTCGATGAACTCGTGATAGAGGTCGTTGCCTTCGCGGGTACGCTCGCCGACGCCGGCGAACACCGAGAAGCCGCCATGCGCCTTGGCGACGTTGTTGATCAGTTCCTGGATCAGCACCGTCTTGCCGACGCCGGCGCCGCCGAACAGGCCGATCTTGCCGCCGCGGGCATAGGGTGCCAGCAGGTCGAGAACCTTGATGCCGGTGACCAGGATCTGCGCTTCCGTCGACTGCTCGACATAGGTCGGAGCCGGCTGGTGGATGGAGCGCATCTCGATGCCGTCGACCGGGCCTGCCTCGTCGACCGGCTCGCCGATGACGTTGATGATGCGGCCGAGCATGCCCGGGCCGACCGGCACGGTGATCGGCGCGCCTGTGTCATAGACGTCCTGGCCGCGAACCAGGCCTTCGGTCGAGTCCATGGCGATGCAGCGCACCGTGTTCTCGCCGAGATGCTGGGCCACCTCAAGCACGAGGCGATTGCCGACATTGGACGTTTCCAGCGCGTTCAGGATCGCCGGCAGATGTTCGCCGAACTGCACGTCGACAACGGCGCCGATGACCTGGCGAACCTTGCCGGCCAAGCCAGTCTTCTTGATGGCAACGGTCGGTGCCTTCGCCGCAACAGCCTTGGCAGGTGCTGCCGCCTTCTTGGCCGGAGCGGCCTTTGCTGCCGCTGCCGGAGCTTTTGCCGGTGCTGCCGCCTTCGCGGCGGTCTTCGGGGTCGCTGCTTTCGCCATCGTCTTTACCCTTTTCGTCTCTTTGTTTCTCACGCGATCCGCCTGAAGGTCGCTGACCTTCGTGGGAGCGCGCCTAGAGCGCCTCGGCGCCCGAAATGATTTCGATCAATTCCTTGGTGATCTGCGCCTGCCGCTGGCGGTTATAGGTGATCGACAATTTGTTGATCATGTCGCCGGCGTTGCGCGTCGCATTGTCCATGGCGCTCATCTTTGCGCCCATCTCGCCGGCCGCGTTTTCCAGCAGCGCACGGAAAACCTGCACGGAGATGTTGCGCGGGATGAGGTCGGAGAGGATTTCGCCCGGCTCCGGCTCGTATTCATAGACGGCATTGCCGCCGTTGGTCGTCTCGGTAGCAGCGGAAGGCACCCCTGCCGGGATGATCTGCTGCGCCGTCGGAACCTGGCTGATCACCGACTTGAACTGCGAATAAAACAGCGTGCAGATGTCGAAGCCGCCCTCGTTGAAGAGCTGGATGACTTTCTTGGCAATGGCATCGGCATTGACGAAGCCCAGCGTCTTCACCTCGCGCAGGTCGACGCGCTCGATGATCAGCTCTGCGTAGTCGCGGCGCAGGATGTCGAACCCTTTTTTGCCGACGCAGATGATCTTGACCTTCTTGCCGTTGGCCAAAAGCTTGCGGATGTGGTCGCGGGCAAAGCGTGCGATCTGCGAATTGAAGCCGCCGCACAGACCACGCTCGGCAGTGCAGACGAGGAGCAGATGCACGTCGTCCTTGCCGGTGCCGGTCATCAGCGCCGGGGCTTCGCCGCCGCCGCCGATCGCCTGGGTGATGTTGGCCAGCACCGCACCCATGCGCTCCGAATAGGGGCGCGCCGCTTCCGCCGCCTCCTGCGCGCGACGCAGCTTCGCCGCGGCGACCATCTGCATCGCCTTGGTGATCTTCTGCGTCGCCTTGACCGAGGCGATACGGTTACGAAGGTCTTTTAGTGAAGGCATGCTTCAAACCTGATCCCGTCCGTCCGGCTTCGTTCAAGCGAAGGTCTTGGCGAAGGTGTCGATCTCCGCCTTCAGCTTGGCGCGTAGATCGTCCGACAGCGCCTTCTCCTTGCGGATGCCGTCGAGCACCTCCTTGCCGGCCGAGCGCATGTGGCTGAGCAAGCCATGCTCGAACTTGCTGACCTGGTCGATCGCCAGCTTGTCGAGATAGCCATTGACGCCGGCGAAGATCACCGCGACCTGTTCCTCGACCTTGAGCGGCGAGAATTGCGGCTGCTTCAGGAGTTCGGTCAGGCGCGCACCGCGGTTGAGCAGGCGCTGCGTGGCGGCGTCGAGGTCGGAGCCGAACTGGGCAAAGGCCGCCATTTCGCGGTACTGCGCGAGTTCGCCCTTGATCGAGCCGGCGACCTGCTTCATCGCCTTGATCTGCGCCGAAGAGCCGACGCGCGACACCGACAGGCCGACATTGACCGCCGGGCGGACGCCCTGGAAGAACAGATTGGTTTCCAGGAAGATCTGGCCGTCGGTGATCGAGATGACGTTGGTCGGGATGTAGGCCGACACGTCGTTGGCCTGGGTCTCGATGATCGGCAACGCCGTCAGCGAGCCGCCGCCATTGTCGTCATTGAGCTTGGCGGCCCGCTCCAGAAGGCGCGAGTGCAGGTAGAAGACGTCGCCCGGATAGGCTTCGCGGCCCGGCGGGCGGCGCAGCAGCAGCGACATCTGGCGATAGGCGACAGCCTGCTTCGACAGATCGTCGTAGCTGATCAGTGCATGCATGCCGTTGTCGCGGAAATATTCGCCCATCGTGCAGGCGGTGAACGGGGCCAGGAACTGCATCGGCGCCGGATCGGAAGCGGTGGCGGCGACGATGATCGAATAGTCGAGCGCGCCGCGCTCTTCGAGAACTTTCACGAACTGCGCGACGGTCGAGCGCTTCTGGCCGACGGCCACGTAGACGCAGTAGAGCTTTTCCTTCTCCGGCCCGTGGTCGTGCACCGATTTCTGGTTGAGCATCGTGTCGAGGATGATCGCGGTCTTGCCGGTCTGGCGATCGCCGATCACCAGCTCGCGCTGGCCGCGGCCGACCGGGATCAGCGCGTCGATGGCCTTGAGGCCGGTCGACATCGGCTCGTTCACCGATTTGCGCGGAATGATGCCGGGCGCCTTGACGTCGACGCGCTTGCGTTCGGTCGCCTGGATCGGCCCCTTGCCGTCGATCGGATTGCCGAGCGCGTCGACGACGCGGCCGAGCAGGCCCATGCCGACAGGCGTATCGACGATGGCGCCGGTGCGCTTGACGATGTCGCCTTCCTTGATGTCGCGGTCGGCGCCAAAGATGACGACGCCGACATTGTCGGCTTCGAGGTTGAGCGCCATGCCGCGGATGCCGCCGGGGAACTCGACCATCTCGCCGGCCTGGACATTGTCGAGGCCATAGACGCGGGCGATGCCGTCACCGACGGACAGAACCTGGCCGACTTCGGAGACCTCGGCCTCCTTGCCGAAATTCTTGATCTGGTCTTTCAGAATTGCGGAAATTTCCGCGGCGCGGATGTCCATCAGCCGACCTCTTTCAGTGCAAGCTTGAGCGAATTGAGTTTGGTTTTGAGCGACGTATCGATTTGGCGCGAGCCGATCTTGACCACCAGCCCGCCAAGCAGCGACGGATCGACGGTCACGGTGATCGCGACATCCTTGCCGGCAACGCTTTTCAGCGCCGCCTTCAGCTCGGTTTGCTGGGCGCCCGTCAGTGCATGCGCCGAAGTGACTTCAGCGGCGGTCTCGCCACGGTGCTCGGCGGCGATCTGGCGGAACGCCTTGATCATGCCTGGTACCGCGAACAGCCGGCGGTTCTGGGCGACGACGCGCAGGAAATTGCCGGTGAGGCCGGTGATCCCTGCCTTGTCGGCGATCGCAGCAATGGCCTTGGCCTGATCCTCGCTGGAGAACACCGGGCTATTGATCAGGCGCGTAAGGTCGGCACTGCCTTCGAGCATCGCCGCGAAACTGTTGAGGTCGGCCTCGACCTTGGCGACCAAATTCGCCTGGAGCGCGAGTTCGAACAGCGAACCTGCATAGCGCTCTGCGACACCTGAGATTGGCGATGACGATTGGGCCACGGACCGTCTTTTCTCTTATCTGAGGGGCCGCAGATTGTTGGCGCGAGCGAAAACTCTGGCTAAATCTTTGACCTTACTGCATTTTTCCAAGCACGGAGGCGCGGCTTCCGCTATCCCCGGCCGAAAGTCGATTGCCGTCTAGCACAGGCATTTTAAGACCGCAATGCGTCGTCCTGCATGGTTTTCAGGCACTATTGTCGCATCCGGCGGCGGAGTTCAGTCGAAGCCTTTGGATTCAAGACACAAAGCCGAAGGCGAAGGCAAGCGGCAGCGCCGCCAGCACCAGTTCCACCGCGATGGAAACCCAGTTGAAAGGCGTGTTGGCGCCGTCCGACATCATCGACAGCAGCCGGCCGAAGGCGGTGAACAGCCAAGAAAAGCCAAGCGCCATGTAGAGCAGCGGCTGCGCCAGCAGAATGCAACACAGGCTGACGCCGAGATAAAAGCCCGACATCCTGCCGCGCCCTTCGGCGATCGCCGCCACCCTTTCGGGCTTGACCTGCAGCCGCAGGATGCGGAAGGCCAGCTCCGGCGCCAGGAACAGCAGCAGCCCGAACAGCAAGGTCACGACGGCGCTCGACCATGCCAGCCACTCGCCCTGGCTCATCGGCCATGGAAAGGCAAATTCCATCTTGTCCCCCTCGTAAATTGCCGTTTCGAAATTTCGGGCATTCTAGCGGAGGAAAAGCCCGGCGCCAGATGGTGGCCGGCACTTTAGGAAAAGCGCATCAAGAGAGCGCGAATGCTACCGCCGCCTCGGCATGGATGCGCGTCGTATCGAATACCGGAATGTCGAAATCCGGCTGGCCGATCGGCATGGTGATCTCGGTGCAGCCCATGATGATGCCATCGATCTTTTCATCGCGCCTACGGGCGATTTCGTCGATGTAGGCCACCTTTGGTTCGGTCCCAAGGGTTTTCACAGGAACTGTTCCTTTCGCGGTCCAATTCCTATATATGACCACATGAGACCACAAGGAGAACCGCATGAAAACCATGCAGGTTCGGGAGGCAAAGGCAGGGTTCTCAGCGCTCGTCGAGGCTGCGGAGAGCGGCGAGCCCACTATTATCACAAAGCACGGTAAGCCAGCAGCGGCTGTAGTGTCGGTCGAAGACTTGCAAAAGCTATATCCGGTCGCACGTCGAAACTTCGGCGAGTTTCTTCTGACCTATCCAGGGGGGATCGAGCTTGAACGGAACGAGTCACCGTCGCGGGATATCGATCTTTGAGCCGCTATCTTATCGATACTTCCATCTTATCCACGTTCGCGCCCGGCAGGCCGCCGCTTGCGAAAAATGTCGGCACATGGATCGTAGCCCAAGGTGAAAAGCAAGGGCTCTTCATACCGGTCATAGCGATCACGGAAATCGAGAAAGGCATACGCAAGCTCGATCGTGCGGGGGCCACAAAGCACGCGGAGAGTCTCACTGCCTGGCTTAACGACATCATCGAAGGGTTTGCAGATCAAATTCTAGAAGTCGATGCGGACATAGCGCGAAGAGCGGGCAGAATGGAGGAAGCAGCCTCCGCGAAAGGGAAGAATCCTGGCCTCGCGGACATACTAATCGCCGCCACGGCGGCAGCTAACGAGCTTACCGTAATTACGGCAAACGTCAGGCATTTTAAAGCGCTTGGCGTTTGGTGCTGGAATATCCTGCAAGACCCGCCAAGCCCCGACTAAGTCACGCCCCACGCTCACAAAAAGCTCTGCGGATCGATATCGACCTGGACCCTGACCGAGCCCCGTATCTTCGGCCCGTCGGCCAGCATGGCGCGGATGAAGCCTTGCATGTCGGCGCGCCGCTCGCCCTGGATCAGCAGGCGGAAGCGATGACGTCCGCCGAGCAATGACAGCGGCGCTTCGGCCGGTCCGAGCACGAACAGGTCGGCGGCTTCTGGCGCGGCGCGGCGCAGGCCTCTTGCATGGCCCTCGGCTTCCGCCCGCGTCACAGCACTGACGATGACGCCGGCGAGCCGGCCAAAGGGCGGCAGTGCTGCCCGCTCGCGCTCGGCGATCTCGCGCTCGTAAAAAGCCTCGGCATCGCCGGAGACGATCGCCCGCATCACCGGGTGATCGGGCTGGAAGGTCTGCAGCAGGCCGAGGCTCTTCTTGCCGGTTCTTCCGGCGCGGCCGGTCACCTGGCTGAGCAGCTGGAAAGTGCGCTCGGCGGCGCGCGGATCGCCATTGGCCAGGCCGAGATCGGCGTCGACCACGCCGACCAAAGTCATATTGGGAAAGTTGTGGCCCTTGGCGACGAGTTGCGTGCCGATGACGATGTCGGCCTCGCCATTGGCGATGGCTTCGAGCTCCAGCCTCAGCCGCCGCACGCCGCCCATCAGGTCGGACGACAAGACGATGGTGCGGGCGTCGGGGAAATGCGCGACGACCTCCTCGGCGATGCGTTCGACGCCCGGCCCGCAGGCGACCAGATGGTCGAGCGTGCCGCATTCCGGGCAGGCCTCGGGGCGTCGCTCATTATGTCCGCAATGGTGGCAGACGAGTTGGCCGCGAAAGCGATGCTCGACCAGCCAGGCCGAGCAGACCGGGCAGCCGAAGCGGTGGCCGCAGACCCGGCACAGCGTCAGCGGCGCATAGCCGCGCCGATTGAGGAACAGCAGCGATTGTTCCTTTTTCTCCAGCGTCTGCCGCATATGGCCAAGCAGCACCGGCGACAGGAAGCTGCCGCGCGCCGGCGGGGCGCGGCGCATGTCGATCGTCTTCAGATCGGGAAGCGCCGCCTCGGCAAAGCGCGCCGAAAGCACTGCCCTGCTGTAGCGGCCCTGGCTCGCATTGACCCGGCTCTCGACCGATGGCGTCGCCGAGGCGAGCACGACCGGAAAGCCGCCGATATGGCCGCGCACCACCGCCATGTCGCGGGCGTTGTAGAAGATGCGGTCTTCCTGCTTGTAGGCAGGGTCGTGCTCCTCGTCGACGACGATCAGCCCGAGTTCCTGGAACGGCAGGAACAGAGCCGAGCGCGCGCCGGCAACCACGCGCACGCCGCCTTCCGCCACTTGCCGCCAGACACGCTCGCGCATCCTTGGCGGCAGGTCCGAATGCCATTCCGCCGGCTTGGCGCCGAATCGCTCCTGGAAGCGATCGAGGAAGGCGTGGGTCAGCGCGATCTCCGGCAGCAGGATCAGCACTTGGCTACCACGGTCGAGCGCCGCCGCCACCGCCTCGAAATAGACCTCCGTCTTGCCGGACCCGGTCACGCCGTCGAGCAGCGTGACGCCGAATGCGCCGGCCGCGACATTGGCGCGCAGCATGGCGGCCGCATCGCTCTGGTCCGGCATCAGCGAAGGCTGGGCGTAGCTTGGGTCGGGTGCTGCGACCACCGGTCGCGGCGGGATCATGACCGTCTCGAACACGCCTTGCGCCTTCAACCCGTCGATGACGGTCGACGACACGCCGGCCGCATGCGCCAGCCCGGACCGCGTCCAGGCGAGCCCGCCTTCGGCGGTTTCGAGCACGCGCATCCGCGCACCTGTCATCCGGTCGGGGTTGGCGAAGGTGCGTTGCAGCCCTTCGATCCACGGTTCGGGGTCGAAGGCCTCCGGCGCCCGCAGCAGCATGCGCGCCACCATGCCGGGCGGCGACAGCGTGTATTGCGCGATCCAGTCGACGAAGCGGCGCATGGCGCTGTCGATGGGCGGGCAGTCGAAGACCTGCTCGATCGGGCGCAGTTTTTTGGCATCCACCTTTTCGACGGCGCCGTCCCAGACGATGCCGGCAACCTGGCGCGGGCCGAGCGGCACGCGCACGATCGAACCCGGCACCACACGCATGCCGGCGGGCACGGCATAGGTGTAGGGGCGCTCGGCGGGCATCGGCACCAGCACCGGCGCAGCCGCGACATAGGGCGAATCTTCCATCATCAGGCGTGACCTTGCCCCGACTTTGGTCTAGAGCAAAGGCCGACCCCAAATGTGCATGGCATGCACATGAAAATCTTCAGGAGACCCGCCATGAAATTTTTTGTCGACACTGCCGATGTCAAGGAAATCCGTGACCTGAACGATCTGGGGCTGCTCGACGGCGTTACCACCAATCCTTCGCTGATCCTCAAATCCGGCGGCAAGATCGCCGACGTCACCAGGGAGATCTGCGAAATCGTCAAGGGCCCGGTCTCGGCCGAAGTCGTCGCCACCGAATACAAGGACATGATGGCGGAGGCCAAGATCCTGGCCAGGATCGCCGACAATGTCTGCATCAAGGTGCCGCTGACGCTCGACGGCCTGAGAGCCTGTAAGGATATCCGGTCGGACGGCCGCATGGTCAATGTCACGCTCTGCTTCTCGGCGACCCAGGCGCTGCTCGCCGCCAAGGCCGGCGCCTCGTTCATCTCGCCCTTCGTCGGCCGCATCGACGACAGCGGCTGGGACGGCATGGAACTGATCTCGGACATCCGCACCATTTACGACAATTATGATTTCCAGACCGAGATCCTGACCGCTTCGGTGCGCACCGTGAACCATGTCAAGCAAGCCGCACTGATCGGCGCCGACGTCATCACCGCGCCGCCGGCAACGCTGAAGGCGCTGGTCAAGCACCCGCTGACCGACAAGGGCCTGGAGCAGTTCCTCGCCGATTGGGCCAAGACCGGCCAGAAGATCGGCTGAAATCAAGACGCCGCATTCATGAAAAAAGGCCGAGCAATCGGCCTTTTTGTGCGCCAGCAAGCGGCTGTGGGCGAGAACCGGAACGTCTCGATCGAGGCCGGAAAGTTAACCCGCCACCGTCTTGCCGTGCTTGACCAGATCCTGGGCGATCGACAGGCGCAGTAGCTCCGCCAGTTCGCGCGCCGCGCGGTTCTCGGCATCGATCTGCGCCCGATAGGTGGCAAACTCCTGACGGGGCTTGTCGTAGGACGACGCTATCGAGCGCCTGCCGGTCGCAATCCTCGTGCCGGTTTTGGCGTCGGTCAGCACATAATTCGCGGTCAGTGTCACCGTGCCCGCCGTCGGCTCGTCCTCATCGGTCGTGATCTGCACAGTTGCGGCGGACTCAACAATTTCGGAAACGCCGAGGTCGAGCGAATAGGCAGGTGAAGCCGGCTCCCCCGCACCCTGGCCCAACGCGAAGATCAGGTTGTTGCGGACCTGCTGGGCGTAGCGGGTGTTGACCGGCTTGATCGAGATGGACGCGAGTTCGGCGGCAGCGCCAACTTGCGAGCCGGCCGACAGCGGCGCGCTCGAATAGAGCGGGCGCACCGTGCAGGCCGAAACCAGCGCAACCGAAGCGACCAGGCCGCAAAGGGCGATACGGCGCAGCAAATGCGTCACTTCTGTCTTCCCTAAGTCAGGCAACGACATTGACGATCCTCTGCGGGACGATGATCACTTTGCGCGGCGCCTTACCTTCGAGCGCTTTCTGCACGAAGTCGAGAGCCAGAACCGCTTTTTCGACGGCACCTTGGTCCGCGTCGCGGGCAATTGTCAAATCGCCGCGCTTCTTGCCGTTGACCTGGACCGGCAGCACGATCTCGCTGTCGACGACCAGCGCCGGATCATAGACCGGCCACGGCCGTTCGGCGACAAATCCTGTCCCGCCCAAGGTCGACCAGCATTCGTCAGCCAGATGCGGCATCATGGGTGCGATCATGATGACGAGCATTTCCAGTGCCTGACGCAACGCTGGAGCATTTTCCGGGTTCAGACTTCTGCCACCCAAGACATTGTCCCCGCTGAGCTCACTTTTGCTGGCCGTGAAGGCGCCGGCGGGCGCAAGCGCCTGGATAGCATTGACCAATTCATAGAGCCGGGCGATGCCTTTGTTGAAAGCGATCCTCTCGATATCCTCCGCCACCTGCTTGGCGGCACGATGAGCCATACGCGACAGTTCAAGCGCAGGACCGGAAACGCCTTGTGCAGGTGATACCCCTGCCAGCGCGGGCGCTGCCTCCGACACCTGACGCCAGACGCGCTGTACGAAGCGGTGTGCGCCCTCGACGCCAGCTTCCGTCCAAATCACGTCGCGGTCGGGCGGCGAGTCGGACAGCACGAACCAGCGTGCGGTATCAGCGCCGTAGTTTGCCAAGATATCGTCGGGATCGACGACATTCTTCTTCGACTTCGACATTTTCTCGATCGCGCCGATCTCTACCGGCGTGCCGTCGCTGATCAAAGCCGCCTTTCGCTCCCCTTCGACCATGTCAACCCTGACCTCCGCCGGAGTGACATACTGGCCGTTGGCGCCGCTGCCGATACGGTAGGTCTCGTGCACAACCATGCCTTGGGTAAACAGGCCGTCGAACGGCTCTTCGACCACATTGAGATGGCCAGTCGCCTTCATGGCGCGGGTGAAGAAGCGCGAATAGAGCAGGTGCAGGATCGCATGCTCGACACCGCCGATATATTGGTTGACCGGCAGCCAGCCGTTCTTGCCATCGACCGCGGCCATCGTCGTCGGCGCAGCCTCGTTCCACGGGTCTGTGAAACGCGCGAAATACCACGATGAATCGACAAACGTGTCCATCGTATCGGTGTCGCGTCGCGCCGGCTTGCCACATTGCGGACAGTCGACATGCTTCCACGTCGGATGATTGTCTAGCGGATTACCTGGCTTGTCGAAGGACAGGTGATCCGGCAACTCGACCGGCAAATTCTCGGCGCGCACGGGCACGGCGCCGCAATCGTCGCAATAAATCACCGGTATTGGCGCGCCCCAACAACGTTGGCGCGACACCAGCCAATCGCGCAGCCGGAACTGCACCTTGCGCTCAGCCTGCGGCCGATTGCCGATAGCGATGCCTGACAGCCTGGTCGCTACCTCATCGAATGCGGCCTTTGGCGTCATACCATCAAGGAAGCGCGAATTGATCATCACGCCGTCGTCGGTATAGGCCTCCTCAGTGATCTGGAAGGTCGTGGCGTCGGCGCCTTCCGGCATCACTACCGGAATGACCGGCAGCCCGTATTTATTGGCGAAGTCGAGATCGCGCTGATCGCCAGACGGACAGCCGAAGATGGCACCCGTGCCATAGTCCATCAGCACGAAATTCGCGACATAAACCGGCAGCGTCCAGCTCTCGTCAAACGGATGAACGACCCGGATGCCAGTATCAAATCCCTTTTTCTCGGCGGTCTCGATCTCAGCAGTCGCCGTACCACCGCGCTTAATATCCTTGATGAAGGCGGCCAACTCGGAGTTGTCTTCCGCAGCCCTTTTCGCCAGCGGATGATCTGCCGCAATTGCCATGAACGAGGCGCCGAAAATAGTGTCGGGCCGGGTCGTGTAGACCTCAAGCTCGCGCTCGCCGGCGGGCGCCGTAGCGGCAGCCAGCGGCCAGCGTATCAGCAGGCCTTCCGAGCGGCCAATCCAGTTGGCCTGCATCAGCTTGACCTTGTCCGGCCAGCGCTCCAGCGTCGACAGGCCGTCCAGCAATTCCTGCGCCATCGAGGTAATCTTGAAGAACCATTGCGTCAGGTCGCGCTGCTCGACCAGTGCGCCGGATCGCCAGCCGCGCCCATCGATGACCTGTTCATTGGCGAGCACCGTCATATCGACCGGATCCCAATTGACCTTCGCCGATTTGCGCTCGGCCAGCCCGGCCTTCCAAAAATCCAGGAACATCTTCTGCTGGTGCTTGTAGTAGCTCGCATCGCAGGTGGCGAACTCGCGGGCCCAGTCCCAAGACAGACCCATCGACTTCAACTGGCCCTTCATCGTTTTGATATTGGCGTAGGTCCAATCGCGTGGATTAACATTGTTGTCGCGCGCCGCGTTTTCGGCCGGCAGGCCGAAGGCATCCCAGCCGATCGGGTGCAGCACGTTGAAACCCTTGGCCCGCTTGTAGCGCGCCACCACGTCGCCCATCGTATAGTTGCGCACATGGCCGATATGGATGCGCCCCGATGGATAGGGGAACATCTCCAGCATGTAGTATTTCGGGCGCGGGTCGTCGTTGTGCGCTTCAAACAGCTTCTTTTCAGCCCAGGCCTTCTGCCATTTGGGCTCTGATGCGCGCGGATTGTATCGTTCGGTTGCCATTGGATGTTTTTCACTTAAAAGCAGGCGCAAACGGCCGGACAATGCCCGGCGGCTCAGGAAATGTCGTCGCGGTGTTCACCATGGATTGCCGGACCCGTCAACTGCGGCGATCCGACGAGTGTCAAAACTAGAGGCAGATATAGGCATGACGAGCGCCGTCGAACAGTTTTTCACGGTCAAGGCGAAGATCGCAGCTGCCGAGCGCGAGGCGGGACGGCAGGCCGGCGCGGTGACGCTGGTCGCGGTCTCGAAGACCTTCGACGCTAACGATATCCGCCCGGTCATCGAGGCCGGCCAGCGTATCTTCGGCGAGAACCGCGTCCAGGAAGCACAAGGAAAATGGCCGACGCTGAAGGAAGTCATCCCCGACATCGAGCTGCATCTTATCGGCCCGCTGCAATCGAATAAGGCGAAGGACGCGGTCGCGCTGTTCGACGTTATCGAGACGGTCGACCGCGAAAAGATCGCCGCCGAACTCGCCAAGGAAATCGCCAGACAAGGTCGGTCACCAAAACTCTACGTCCAGGTTAACACCGGTTCGGAACCGCAAAAGGCAGGGATCGAACCGCGCGAAGCCGTCGCGTTCGTCGCGCGCTGCCGTACGGTTCACGGCCTCGCCATCGAGGGCCTGATGTGCATTCCGCCGGCCGACGAGAATCCCGGTCCGCATTTCGCGTTGCTGGAGAAACTTGGGCTTGAGGCCGGGGTCGAAAAGCTCTCCATGGGCATGTCCGGCGATTACGAGACGGCGATCGCCTTCGGCGCAACCAGCGTCAGGGTCGGCTCGGCGATCTTCGGTAGCAGGGACAATGCGGCCGCGTCATAGCACCGCGTTGCGAGGCCCTGGGTGCGCGCTAGCTCCGAGGAGAACCCGAGCGACCAAGCATGGCCGTTCCTTTGCACGCCGAAGGAGGGCATCATGAGCACTGAACGCATTCCCTATAATCGATATGTCTCCCACGGGCTGCACCCGCACGTCTATCT
The DNA here is from genome assembly GCF_040319125.1 of Mesorhizobium sp. M0938. NCBI lineage: Bacteria > Pseudomonadati > Pseudomonadota > Alphaproteobacteria > Hyphomicrobiales > Phyllobacteriaceae > Mesorhizobium > Mesorhizobium sp. M0938. The sequence continues at coordinate 317,382 of NZ_JAMYNS010000002.1, forward strand.
GGCGATGGTCGGGCTTGCTGCATGGTACGCGCTGTCGGCCTGGATAGGCTTCGGCGACGGCGGCTATACCGATTATCTTCTCGTCATCATGACCGGATTCATCATCATCTCGGTGGCGCTGCCGGCCATTGCCGGGCGTGTCCGGCTTCGGCACCATCACCGTGGCGGCACAGCCGCCTACAGCTTCGAGGACTGGATCGCCGGCGAATTCGACACCGGCCAAGGTCGCGTGAGCGCCAAGACCGCGCTGGTCGAGCTCCTCCTGGCGCTCGCTGCAGTCGCCTTCGGCATGACGGCCTTTGCGATCGTGGCGCGCCTGGCTGGTTGAGGCGGCGCCTTGCTGTTCGTAACGGCACCTTTCTGCCGGGTCGAATTCGTTCCGCTAGCAGACTTGAAACGAAACGTTCCGTTCCTATTTGCCAGACGTCACCACCAAACTTCTGGAGCCGCACCATGCGCTACAACCAACTCGGAAACACGGGGATGTTCGTCTCCGAACTTTGCCTCGGCACCATGACCTTCGGCGCCGCTGGCGAAAACGCCCAATGGGGCCTGATCGCCAGCCTCGACCAGGATAGCGTCGACAGGATCGTCGAGCGCTCGCTCGCGGCCGGCGTCAATTTCTTCGACACGGCGGACGTCTATTCCTTCGGCGCATCCGAACGGCTTCTCGGCCAGTCGCTGAGGAGCCTCGGCATCAAGCGGCAGGATGTGATCATCGCCACCAAGGTCCATGGCGCCATGGGCGACGGCCCCAACCAGCGCGGTTCCTCGCGCGGCCACATCATGGACTCGGTCGATGCCAGCCTCGAGCGGCTGCAACTCGACCATATCGATCTCTACCAGCTTCACGGCACCGACACGGTGACGCCGATCGACGAGACGCTGCGGGCGCTCGACGATCTGGTTGCCAGCGGCAAGGTCCGCTATGTCGGCGTCTCGAACTGGGCAGCCTGGCGCATCGCCAAGGCGCTCGGCATTGCCGACCGCAAAGGCTTTGCCCGTTTCGAGACCGTCCAGTCCTATTACTCGATTGCCGGCCGCGACCTGGAGCGCGAGATCGTGCCGCTGCTAAACGAGGAAAAGCTTGGGCTGATGGTCTGGTCGCCGATGGCAGGCGGCCTGCTCTCCGGCAAATACGGACCGGGTGCTCCCGGCAATGGCGAGGGCCGCCGCGCCAGCTTCAATTTCCCACCGGTCAATGAAGATCGCGCCTGGGCGGCGGTTGCCGTCATGCGCGAGATCGCCGGCAAGCACGGCGTCAGTGTCGCCACGGTCGCGCTGGGCTATGTGCTGGCCAAACCGTTCGTGATGAGCGTGATCATCGGCGCCAGCCGTATGGAGCAGCTCGAACAGAACCTTGCCGCCACCGAATTGAAGCTCGATGCCGATGATCTTGCTCGCCTCGACGAGGTCAGCGCTCTGCCGGCCGAATATCCGGGCTGGATGCTCGAGCGTCAGGCGGCGGGGCGGCGGCCGGCGCCCTTTGCGCCGAAAAAATAATTCAATCTTACCCTTCGATTGATGTTTCGGGAGCCGGCAGGGCTCCCGATCCCTTTTGGCCTCACGGCAGCCGGACCGTCTCGACCAGAAAATCGAGAAAGGCCCGCACCCGCGCCGGCAAATGCTTGCCCTGCCCGACATAGACGGCGTGGGTAAGCTCCTCGTCGCCGGGGTTGAAGTCCTCCAGAAGCGGTACCAGCCGCCCGGCTGCGATGTCGGGTTCCACATGCCAGCGCGCCAGCCGGGCGATGCCCGCTCCGGAGAGCGCCATTAGCCGCATCGCCTCGCCATCGCTGACCAGTGCATTTCCGGTGATCGGCACGACAACAGCCTTGCCGGTCGCGTCGACGAAAGGCCAGCCGTCGACATGGCGCACGAAACAGAAGCCCATCCGATTGTGACGATCGAGATCGGCCGGCGTTTGCGGCGTGCCATGCCTCCCGAGGTAGGATGACGCGGCGACGACGACCACCGGACTTTGCCCGAGCTTGCGCGCCACCAACCGTGATTCGCCGAGCGGCCCGGCGCGGATGGCGATATCGGCGCGTTCCTCCATCAGGTCGATGACACTGTCGGTCAAAACCAGATCGATCACGATTTCCGGATAGCGCTCTAGAAAGCGCGGCAAAAGCGGGATCAGCCGGTGCTGCCCGAACGGCACGTAGCTGTTGACACGCAACCGCCCACGCGGCGCGGCGCCCGCCGCCGCCTCGCGCTCGGCTGCCGCCATGTCGGCCAGGATGCGCACGCCGCTGTCGAAGAAGGCCACTCCCTCCGGTGTCAGTTGCAGCTTGCGTGTCGAACGGCTGATCAGCCGAGCGCCAAGACGCGCCTCCAGCCGCGCGATCAGCTTGCTGACCGCCGATGGCGTCATGCGCAGCGCGCGTGCGGCGGCCGAAAAGCTGCCGGCCTCGACGACACGGACGAACACTTCGATCTCGCCGGAGCGGTTGATGTCAGGTCTCGCCATTCGTGAATCTATTTCACAGACAATGTGCCCAATGCAAGACTGGTTCACAGCACATGGCGACATGATCTTTCGGGCCGGGGCGCTGGAGGACGCGGCGTCCCTTCGTAAAACGGCCGCGATCGAAGTGGGAACCGCCATGCCTCTTGCTCTTTATGCCCTCGCCGCCGGTGCCTTCGGCATCGGTGTCACCGAATTCGTCATCATGGGCCTGCTGCTCGACGTCAGCACCGATCTTGGCGTCTCGATCTCGGCCGCCGGCCAGCTGATTTCAGGCTATGCGCTCGGCGTCGTCATCGGCGCACCGCTGCTGACCATCGCCACCGGCCGCTGGCCGCGCAAGACCGTGCTTCTGGCGCTGATGGCGATCTTTACGCTGGGCAATCTCGCCTGCGCGCTCGCTCCAGACTACTGGACACTCATGGGTGCCCGCGTGCTCACCGCCTTTGCCCACGGCACCTTCTTCGGCGTTGGTTCGGTCGTTGCGACCGGCCTGGTGGCGCCGAACAAGAAGGCCTCGGCGATCGCGCTGATGTTCACCGGACTGACCATTGCCAACATCCTCGGCGTGCCCTTCGGCACCTGGCTCGGCCAGGCCTTCGGCTGGCGGGCGACCTTCTGGGCGGTAACCCTGGTCGGCATCGTCGCCTTCGCCATCATTCTGCTGTTGGTGCCGCGCAGCCAGGCGGCGCCTGAGAAGAGCAATTTGCGCGGCGATCTCGCCGTGCTCGGCCGCGCACCGGTTCTGCTCGGCTTCGCCACCACCGTGCTTGGCTATGCCGGCGTCTTCGCCGTCTTCACCTATATCGCCCCCTTGCTGACCGAGATCACCGGTTTTGGGGAAGCCGCCGTGTCGCCGATCCTGCTTGTCTTCGGCGGCGGCCTCATCGCCGGCAACCTGCTTGGCGGCAAGTTCGCCGACCGCTGGCTGGTGCCTTCCGTTCTCGGCAGTCTCGTCGTGCTGGCGCTGGTGCTCGGCTCAATGACCTTTGCCCTGCATAGCCAGGCGATGGCCGTCATCTATGTCGGCCTGCTCGGCGCCGCCGCCTTCGCCACCGTAGCGCCGCTGCAGATGTGGGTGCTGGAAAAGGCGCAAGGCGCAGGCCAGAGCCTCGCCTCGTCCTTCAACATCGCCGCCTTCAATCTCGGCAATGCCGCCGGCGCCTGGCTCGGCGGCGTGGTCATCGCCCACGGCCCCGGCCTCGGCGCCGTCACCTGGGTCGCCGCCCTGCTGCCGGTCGCGGCGCTCGGCGTCGCCACACTGGCGCTGCGTCTCGAAAGAAGCGAAGAGCGATTCGCACCGGTCGCTGTCTGCCCCGGCACAACGGAGTAACTGCTGCCCGAATGATCCGAATGCCCGATCCCGACAGAAACCACGACACGACCCAAGAGGAGAGACCGTTGTGACCAGCATGAGATACCCGGTTCGCCGCGCCATCACTGCCGTGACAACCAAGCACTTGAAGCTCGCTCTGCTCGCATTGGTAGCTTCCTTCATATTCGATCCGGCCATCGCCGGCGAAAGGCAGGCTTGGGTGGGCACTTGGCTGGCCAGTCCTCAATCGACATGGGAAGCCGATTTTGCCCTGCCGGTTAAGATACCGCCGAAGCTTGGGAACCAGACCATCCGCCAGACAGCCAGGATCAGCCTTGGCGGCCAGAGGTTGCGCGTCGTGTTGTCGAACGAGTATGCAAGCACGCCGGTGCAGATCGGCGAAGCTCATGTGGCGGTCGCCGGCGATGGCTCAAAAATCGTGTCCGGCACCGATCGCGTAATGACTTTCGGCGGGCGGGAGAAGGCAATAATTCCGTCAGGCGCATCCCTGACCAGCGACCCAGTGGACTTGCCCGTCGACGGTCTGAGCCACCTTTCCGTGTCGGTCTATCTGCCGCAGGAAACGCCGCTCTCCACCTTCCATTGGGATGGCAAGCAGACTGCTTACATCGGCGCCGGCAACCAGACGGCTTCGGAAGCATTCGCGACCACCCAAACCACCGACGCACGTATCCTGCTTACCGAAATCGTGGTCGATGCGCCCGCAAATGACGGTGCCATCGTCGCCATCGGCGATTCGATCACCGACGGGAACGGGGCTTCGCTGGACACAGACAACCGTTGGCCCGACTTCCTCGCCGAGCGCCTCGTCCCGAAACAGATGGCGGTGGTCAACGCGGGCATATCCGGGGCCAGGCTGCTGGACGATGCAATGGGAGTGAAAGCATCCGCCCGCTTCAGCCGCGATGTCCTTGCTCAGCCCGGTGTCAAGGCCGTGATCCTGCTCATCGGCATCAACGACATCAGTTGGCCCGGAACGCCATTCGCGCCCGAACAATCCCTGCCTTCGTTCGAAACCTTGATTAGCGGATACCTGCAACTCGCTGCCCAGGCTCACGCTCACAATCTCAGTATTGTCGGCGGCACGTTGACCCCGTTCGAGGGTGCGTTGAGCGGCACGCCTCTCAATGCTTACTACACGCCTGAAAAGGAGGCATTGCGCCAGAAGGTCAACAGCTGGATCAGAACCAGCGGCGCCTTCGATGCCGTCGTCGACTTCGACCTCTTGCTCCGCGACCCGTCGTATCCGACGCGCCTGCTGCCCGAGTTCGATTCCGGCGACCATCTTCATCCGGGTGACAACGGAAACCGGGCCATGGCCGACGCCATCGACCTCAATATGCTGGTCAAAAACTGAGCGGAACATCGGCTGCCTAGCTCGCAACTCAAAAGGATAAGATCATGGACTATCGACGTCTCGGCGCATCGGGCCTGAAGGTCCCGGCGCTTTCATTCGGCGCTGGAACCTTCGGCGGTTCAGGCCCGCTGTTCGGCGCCTGGGGCAACAGCGATGCTACGGAAGCGCGGCGGCTGGTCGACATCTGTCTGGAGGCCGGCGTCAACCTGTTCGATACCGCCGACGTCTATTCGAACGGCGCCTCCGAAGAGGTGCTCGGCGCGGCCATCAAGGGCCGCCGCGACGCCGTGATGATCTCGACCAAGACCTCGCTGCCGATGGGCGACGGACCCAACGATGCCGGCTCCTCCCGTTCGCGTCTCATCAAGGCCGTCGAGGACGCGCTCAGGCGTCTCGGCACCGATTACGTCGACCTGCTGCAGCTGCACGCTTTCGACGCCGCAACGCCGGTCGAGGAGGTGCTGTCGACGCTGGACAGTCTCGTGCGCGCCGGCAAGCTGCGCTATGTCGGCGTCTCCAACTTTTCCGGCTGGCAAGTGATGAAATCGCTCGGTCTGGCGGATAAGCACGGCTACCCGCGCTACGTCGCCCATCAGGTCTATTACTCGCTGGTCGGGCGCGACTATGAATGGGAGCTGATGCCGCTCGGCCTCGACCAGGGTGTCGGCGCGCTGGTGTGGAGCCCGCTCGGCTGGGGCCGGCTGACCGGCAAGATCCGCCGCGGCGAGAAGCTGCCGGAGAAAAGCCGGTTGCACGACACCGCAAGCTTCGGGCCACCGGTCGTGGACGAGCAGCTTTACCGGGTGGTCGATGCGCTCGACGCGATAGCCGAAGAAACCGGCAAGACCGTGCCGCAGATCGCCATCAACTGGCTCTTGCAACGCCCGACCGTGTCGTCCGTCATCATCGGTGCGCGCAACGAGGAACAGCTGCGCCAGAACCTCGGCGCCGTCGGCTGGTCATTGACATCAGACCAGATGAAGAAGCTCGACGCGGCAAGCGAAGTCACCGCGCCCTATCCTTATTTTCCGTATCGCCGGCAGGAAGGTTTCGCCAGGCTCAGCCCGCCCGCGGTTTGACCGGCGCCGGGCCGCAAGGACGTGAGGTTCGCGGGACAGCGCCCCCCTCTGTCCTGCCGGACATCTCCCCCACACGGGGGGAGATCGGATGTCGCAACGGCTTTCGCCAATCTCCAACGTTGAAAGAAATGGCGCTATCGGCGAAGCTGCCGATCTCCCCCCGTGTGGGGGAGATGTCCGGCAGGACAGAGGGGGGCGCCGTAGAGTGCCGACCATGACAGCGAAACCGCGCCGAAACGGCCACAGGCTTAAGGTAGCCCTTAGTGCAGCACGAACTCGCCATCGACCTTGCGCCATTCGTTCGGCGCAATCAGTTTCTGGTGCGTATAGCTCACCGAATGCAGCGGGCCATCGAGCTTGGTCTGCCAGAACTCGATGAACCGGATCAGCACCGGAAATTTCGGGGCGATGTCGTAATCCTGCCAGATGAAGCTCTGCAGCAGATGCGGATGATCGGGGAAATGATAAAGAATCTTGGCCGTGGTCAAGCCATATCCCCTGAGCATCAGGTTCATTTCGGATTGGTCGCGCATTTCGATCCTCTGGGTTGATTCTCCTTTCCTCCCAATGCGAAATTGTGCGCGCTATTTGCTTAATCGTCTATTGATTTTTTGTGGCGTAGACCGGATTTACTACATAAAAACATACAGTTAGCAGCGATCAAGCCTGAGTGCTGACAGCAGCGAGGAAAGCTTCTGCGGCATCCCGCCGCGCAAATCCAACGTCTAATGTTGCCGTCACCGCGGAACTGTTAATAATGCGCGCGAATTCGCGGCCGCTTCGCCGCGATGCCGCTGGCGGTCAAGCCGGGCGGCCTGGTTTCGGGAGGAAAGTGAAAATATGTCCGAGGTTCATGTCCATCGCGTCCAGCCGGCGTGGAAGAAGAATGCGCTGATCGACAATGACACCTATTTGAAATGGTACGCCGACAGCGTGAAGAACCCGGACAAGTTCTGGGGCAAGCACGGCAAGCGCATCGACTGGTTCATGCCTTACAGCAAGGTCAAGAACACCTCGTTCGACGGCAAGGTCTCGATCAAATGGTTCGAGGACGGCGAAACCAATGTCTCATGGAATTGCATCGACCGGCATCTGAAGAAGCGCGGCGACCAGACCGCCATCATCTGGGAAGGCGACAACCCTTACGACGACAGGAAGATCACCTATAACGAGCTCTACGCCCATGTCTGCCGGCTCGCCAATGTGATGAAGAAACACGGCGTCAAGAAAGGCGACCGCGTCACCATCTACATGCCGATGATCCCGGAAGCCGCCTATGCGATGCTCGCCTGCACACGCATCGGCGCGATCCATTCGGTGGTCTTCGGCGGCTTCTCGCCGGACGCGCTGGCCGGCCGCATCGACGACTGCAAATCGACCTTCGTCATCACCGCCGACGAGGGCGTGCGCGGCGGCAAGCCGATCCCCTTGAAGGAAAACACCGACAAGGCGATCGAGATCGCCGCCAAGGCCGGAACGAAAGTCGAGAAGGTCGTGGTCGTGCGACGCACCGGCGGCAAGACCGGCTGGGTGGCCGGACGCGACGTCTGGTATCACGACGAGGTCGCCACGGTTAAGGCGGAATGCAAGCCCGAGAAGATGAAGGCAGAGGACCCGCTGTTCATCCTCTACACGTCGGGCTCTACCGGCAAGCCGAAGGGTGTGCTGCACACCACGGCCGGCTATCTCGTCTATGTCTCGATGACCCACCAACATGTCTTCGACTACCATGACGGTGATATCTACTGGTGCACCGCCGATGTCGGCTGGGTTACCGGCCACAGCTACATCGTCTACGGGCCGCTTGCCAACGGCGCCACCACGCTGATGTTCGAAGGCGTGCCGAACTACCCGTCGCAGTCCCGTTTCTGGGAGGTTATCGACAAGCACAAGGTCAACATCTTCTACACAGCGCCGACAGCGTTGCGCGCGCTGATGGGTGCCGGCGACACACACGTCGCCAGGACGTCGCGAAAGTCGCTGCGCGTGCTCGGCACGGTCGGCGAGCCGATCAATCCGGAGGCCTGGGAGTGGTATTTTAACGTCGTCGGCAGCGGCAAGGTGCCGATCGTCGACACATGGTGGCAGACCGAGACCGGCGGCATCCTGATCACGCCGCTGCCCGGCGCCACCCACCTCAAGGCGGGGTCCGCGACGCGGCCTTTTTTCGGCGTCAAGCCGCAATTGGTCGACGGTGACGGCAAGGTGCTGGAAGGTGTTGCAAGCGGCAACCTCTGCATCGCCGATTCATGGCCAGGCCAGATGCGCACTGTCTATGGCGATCACGAGCGCTTCGTGCAGACCTATTTTTCGACCTATAAGGGCAAATATTTTACCGGCGACGGCTGCCGCCGCGACGCCGACGGCTACTACTGGATCACCGGCCGCGTCGACGATGTCATGAATGTTTCCGGCCACCGTATGGGCACGGCCGAGGTCGAATCCGCACTCGTTTCGCACGAGAAAGTCTCGGAAGCCGCCGTCGTCGGCTATCCGCACGACATCAAGGGCCAGGGCATCTACTGCTATGTCACGCTGATGGCAGGCGAGAAGCCGAGCGAGGAGCTGCGCAAGGAACTTGTTGCCCATGTCCGCAAGGATATCGGCGCCATCGCCACGCCCGATAAGATCCAGTTCGCTCCCGGCCTGCCGAAAACCCGTTCGGGCAAGATCATGCGGCGTATCCTGCGCAAGATCGCCGAGGACGATTTTTCAGCACTTGGCGATACCTCGACGCTGGCCGACCCGGCGGTCGTCGACGACCTCGTCGCCAACCGGCAGAACAAGAGGGCCTGATGCCCGCCTCGACGGAGATCGGCACTGTCAGCGAGCTCTGGCGCTATCCGGCGAGCTCGCTCGCCGGCGAACGCCAGGATGTGATCTCCGTCGCCCTCGATACCATCGACGGCGACCGCCTGTTCGGCCTCGTCGATGCTTCTGACGGTGAGATCGCGCGGCCTGACCGCGAGGGGAAATGGCACAAGGTGCCGCTCATCCGGACCCGGCTGAGTGGTGACCGCGCGCTTGAGATTGCCGTGCCCGGTGGCAAGTGGCTGACGGCGCCGAGCGTCGAGAGCGACTATGCCGTTTCCGCCTATCTCGGCTTCGCGGCATCGATCCGGCCGTTTCGCCAGAAAGACGCGCCTGACTACGCCGGCCTTCTGACCGCCGAGCGTTATCGCAAGGCGCCCGTCCACCTCCTGACCACCGCTTCGCTGGCGCGCCTGAAGGCGCTGCATCCGGAAGGCGCCGTCGACCCGCGCCGTTTCCGCCCCAACATCGTCATCGACATGACAGCAGTCGAGGGGTCGTTCCCGGAAACGGAATGGATCGGACGCAAGCTGGCGATCGGCGATCTGCTGCTGACCATCTCCGAACCATGCCGCCGCTGTGGCTTCACCATCATCGCCCAGGACGGCTTCGACCACGACCCGGCAATCCTGCGCAATCTGGTTCGCCACAACGCGCACAATCTTGGCGTCTATTGCACGGTGGACAGGCCGGCGCGGGTAGAACTCGGCGCAACGATGCGCTTGGTTTAGGGCAGTGCCATCGCTCGGACTTTCCGGGCCTGCTCCCTTAGGCCTGACATGCCAACATTATCCGCGCGAAGATTGATCGTTCCAGAGCCGCCCTTGGCCAACGCCTGGTCCAACATGTCTGCAAGCGTCTTGCCTTCCCTGGCAACATCAACAGCCTTGCTTTTATCCTCTTTTGCCTTGGTCTCACCCTCCTTGGCCTTGTCAGTCTCGACGGATTGCACTTTGACGCCCCATAGCGCCCCGGCAGCGGCAAACGCCAGCGACTGAAGCGCCGTCATGATGGACATCATGCGGCCCCATGTGGTCTCATCCACGTTGAGCCGGTTCCACATCAGCGAAATAGTAACAAACCACATCACCAGGGTTGCTATGGCCAGTAGCCACGGCACACCGATTCTTAGGATCTTCGGCTCAGCCATTTATGCCTCCCCTCTCGCGCTACCGATACAAATCCGCCCGCGTTGGCGGCAGACCGCTTGGTCCCCGCGCCCGCTTGGTTACGACGGTCTGGAATATCTGCGCCGAAGCGCGTTCGAAGGTGATCGAGCAGCCGGTGAGATAAAGCAGCCAGAGGCGCGCCTTGGCTTCGCCGACCTCGGCGATCGCTTCGTCGAAACGAGCGTGGAGGCGCTCAGCCCACAGGCGGCAGGTGCGGGCGTAATGCTCGCGCAGATTCTCGACATCGCAGACGAGAAAGCCGTGCGCTTCGAGATTGCCGAGCGTCATGCCGATCGTGTCGAGCTCGCCGCCAGGAAAGATGTATTTGATCAGCGCCTTGAATTCCGGACCCTTGCGCAGGGTCTTCTTGATGTTGCCCTTGTCGCGCCGGGTGATGGCGTGGTGCAGATAGATGCCACCCGGTTTGAGCAGGCGATGGATGGTCGAGAAATAGGTGGCGTGGTTGGCGAGCCCCAGATGCTCGAACATGCCGATCGACGATATCTTGTCGAAGGAGCCGGACAGCTCGGCGTAGGATTTTATCTCGATGGTGATGCGATCCTCCAGCCCCTCGGCGCGGATACGCTCGCGGGCGAGTTGGGTCTGGGCTTCCGAAAGCGAAACGCCGTGGCCGACGACGCCGTAATTTTTCGCGGCGTGGATGAGCATGGCTCCCCAGCCGCAACCGATGTCGAGCAGCCTTTCGCCGGGCTTCAGCCTGAGCTTGCGGCAGATGTGGTCGAGCTTGTCTTCCTGCGCCTGGTCGATGCCGTTGGCGAAATCGGTGAAATAGCCGCAGCTATAGACCATACGTTCGTCGAGGAAGAGCCGGTAGAAGGCGTTCGAAATGTCGTAGTGGTGCTGGATCGCTTGCCTGTTCGACCCGCTGACGAAAGGATTGCGCCCGGAAAGGTCGGTCCGCGCCGCCATCTGCTTTCTCGAAAACAGCACGGCCGGCAGGTCGCGCAGGACCGCAAGCTTGGGCAGCGACTTTAGCTTTGTCCGGAGCTTGCCTTGGGAAGGCAGCGCGTAAAAATCGAACAGCGATCCGCCTTCCACGTCGATGGTCTTGGAAATCCACATTTCGATCAGCGTCGAGAGGTTGGGCCGGCGCATCACCTGCCAGACGATGTCCTGGTCGTTGATGGTGAGCACGGGGCCGGTGGCGGGCCCGATCCGCTCGCCGGTCCACAGCTTGACCGCGAAACCGGGCTTTAGCGTTTCGATGACGGTTCGAACGATCCGCGCGGCTCTTTCGGCTGCCTCCATCCCTGGTCCTCCCCTGTTGGCACGCTGGCGACCCTACGCCGACTTTGCCTGTCCGATCGGATCGTCGCAAGCCGCTAGCGACACGCTTGCGCGGCATTTTCACCATCGCGCCTTGCCATTTGCCGACCGACACCCCATCATGAGTGTGTGTTCAACAAATCGAAAGGAGGTGATCCGATGTCGAGTGATTTCGTTTTCCAGAACGTGGCCTCAGCGGATTGCACTTTCGGGAAGCAGTCTTCCCGTTAAGGCGCGAGATGCGCGGCGGGTGACGTAAAACGTCGCCGCCATGAGCCGCGCCATGGACGGAAACACGGAAGGCCGCCGGCTTCGAAAGAAGCGGCGGCCTTTTCCTTGTTGGAATTCGCGTATCGGGCCCGAACGAGGGGTAGATCAGCGTTTGATGGTAAGCTTCTCGATATTTCCGGTGATCTCGTCGAAGGCGGCGGACAATTCCGTGCCTGTGGCAGCCTCGTAATAGTGCTTCAGCGAGGACGTGTCCGCCGTGGAGCAGTTCTTGAGCACGCTCTTGGCCTGGTCCCTCTCGTTCACCGTCATGGTCGGATCGTTCAGATCGAAGCCGATCGTGAAGATTTCGATCCCATCGCGCTTCATGTTATCGCAGATGGCTTCGGCATTGTTTCTTGAGATCTGGCCTTGACCCTGTGACCTGGGCGTCCCACGCCCCTTGGCAAAGGCAGTATTGAACTGGCCGTCGGTCATCAGGATGGCGACCTTGGCCACTCTTCTGCTGTCGAAATTGGCGGGACCGGCACCCAGACCGGCATCGGCAATCGCCGAGCGCCACGACGGCGAAAGCATATAATAACCCCACTGCGCGGCGATACCACCGGCCGTGACGCCGTCCGCCTGAAAATGGGCGATTGTCGTGAGCAATTTGTCTTCGTCGGCCGTCAGGGGGATAAGCGCGGCAGACGGGCAATTGCCCATATCGTAGTCCCGATTCACTTTGGCCAGATAGGTTTTACCATTATTGTCCTGGCGCCGCGTATAAGGCCCGTCGGAAGAATAGTCGGCGTAGCCATCCTTGTCCTTGCGCTCGGTGGCGCATTTATCACGCCCCAGCGTCAACGATGCCGAAACCGCAGCGTCGATTGGCGGCGGTACCCTTGGCCCATGTTCCGTCTCCACGAACACCGTGCTGGCCAGGCCGCCTGTATTGACGGCTTCGGCGTAAGGAACGACCGCAACGCGTATGCGGGGATTGGTCTTGTCGCGGTTCCATTTAAGCAGATCGGTCACTGCCTTCGAGGCCGCAGTCCGCAAGTCGCCAATTTTGTCGGTCTTCTTATACCAGCTGGCCGCCATCGATCCGGTCACGTCGAGCATCATCGCCACTTCGATCTGCTTGTCCGAATAGAGCGCCGTGGTCGACGCCGCGACACGCCGCGTATCGCCCATGCTGAAAAACGGGAAATAAAGGCCGACGTTGACGTGGACGTCCGCCTGGACGGTCTTGGCGGTCCTGTCGACGGTCAGTTTGTCGAGAACGATCTCGTCAGCCTGCAGGATGCCTGCCTCGTTGTTGGCGTCGAGAAACATCTGCACCGACTTGCTGGCATCGGCCTCCTTGATGACGCCGGTGGTCAGGTCGCGCGCCGTCGAGGTCACCGCCGCATCGACCACACCTTGCAGGCTCGACTTGGCGTTGTAGAGCTGGGAAACGTTCACGCCAAAGCCGACGCTCAGCGCCAGCACCGACGCGACCATGCCGAACAGAACCGCGAAGTTTCCGCTTCGATCGCTGGCAAAGCCGCCGATCCCGTCAACAAGACCCCCAAAATGCCGCATGCTTTCGCCTCCGTTCGCCACGACCTCAAGGCCGTGCGAGGCGCATTGCAGGATTCCGGCCGAAACGGCGCCGCCAAGCGGCCAACGCCAGCGGCTCGTCGTCAACTCATTGTTTCTGCTTGGTTTCGGAATGCGATAAGGTGAACAGCCGGTAAACGACACACCGCTGCGGCAGTTTTGTTTACGAAGCGCTTACCATAACCCCGCCATGTGCAGTGGCGCTCAAGAACTAGGTCCCGATCCGGCACACCCATGCTGTGTCGGAGCGGATCAGGCGCATCAGAACCGCAGGATAGCCCGGATTATGGAAACACGGGACGCCGCCGTTCGCGCTTTCGTCCCTACGCCAGCATCTGCGCGCTGACGGTCCTGTCGACGCCGCGATGGGGCGGGTTGAACAGGTTGCTTTCCTGCTCGTAGGTCCAGACCTTGAACAGCCCGAGCCGGTGCGGCCCGAAACTGTGCAGCAGCGGCACGTCGGTCGCGTCACGGCCGCGCGCGATGACGACGCGGCCGATCCTCGGGATGTTGTGGCGGGGATCGAACGTGTACCATTTGCCCTCGAGGAACACTTCCAGCCACGCCGAAAAATCCATCGGCGCCGGGTCGACCGGCACACCGATGTCGCCGAGATAGCCGTTCACGTAGCGGGCAGGAATGTTCATGCAGCGGCAAAGCGTGATCGCCAGATGAGCGAAGTCGCGGCACACGCCGACGCGTTCTTCATGTGCCTGCGCGGCCGTGCGGGTCGGGCGCGCATAGCCGTAACCGAACGACAGACGATTATGGACATAGTCGACGATCGCCTGCACCCGCGCCCAGCCGGATGGAACAGGACCGAAAACCTGCCAGGCCAGATCGCTGAGATGGTCGGTCTCGCAATAGCGGCTGCCGAGCAGATAGCAGAGCACATCGTCGGGCAACTCCGTCACCGGCACTTCCCTGGCCAGTGTGTTGACCTGGTCGGTCTCGCCGCTGTCCTCGACGACGGCATCGTAGAGAATGCGAAAGCCGCCGCCGGGCGCCGTGAAGCGACGGCAGGTGTTGCCATAAAGATCGTGATAGACCGTGGTTGGGACGGACGGCGAGGTCAGCACGCGCGTCTGCCGCTTGATGTCGGCCTGGCGCTCCTTGTGGATCTCGAGCAGCGAAATCACTGGGGTGGCTTCGGCACAATCGATGGCGATTTCGTAGCCGAGCCTAATCAGCATCGCGGTTCCCCCGTTGAGTGTCATGGAAGACAGTCTGGTGAACGCGAGAGGCTCGTCGTGGTTCCCTGGCATCGTTGAAAACGCGGTCTCGCGCCTTCCCATGCAGCCGAAGCGACGTTACGATCGGTCGACAGGCTTTGACCCTCCAAACAACCGGAATAGCAGATGTTCGCAGGCAAGAAATTCGCAGCCTTCCTTTTCGACATGGACGGCACGGTGGTCAATTCGATTGCCGCGGCAGAAAGGGTCTGGGCAGATTGGGCACGCCGGCAAGGCCTCGACGTTGCCGCATTCCTGCCGACGATCCACGGCGTGCGGGCGATCGAGACCATCGCCCGACTGGCGCTGCCAGGCGTCGATCCGATGCGCGAAGCCTATGCGCTTTTGAAGGCCGAGGTGGCCGACGTCGACGGTGTCCTTCCGATCGCCGGTGCCGCGGCGTTTCTGGCGTCGCTGCCGCCCGAGCGTTGGGCCATCGTCACCTCCGCGCCGCGCGAACTGGCGCTCCTGCGCATCGCGGCCGCCGGTATCCCGCTTCCCGCCGTGCTCGTTGCAGCGGAGGATGTTTCCCGAGGCAAGCCGGCGCCCGATTGCTTCCAGCTGGCGGCCGAGCAGCTGGGCGTCGACGCGCGCGACTGCCTCGTTTTCGAAGATGCGCCGGCCGGAATATCGGCGGCCGAGGCCGCAGGGGCTAGTGTCATGGTGATCAGCGCCACGCATCAGCACCCGCTGCAAACGCCGCATGCTGCGATCGCCGGTTACGATGCGATCGGCATCGCCGTTGACGACCGCGGCTGGATCGCCCTTGAGCCGCAACAACTGGCGGCCGCAGCCTTCTAAGCCGTCCCAGCTTCGTCATCCGGGGCGGAGCAGGAGCGAAGCGACGTAGCGGAGACCCCGGGATGACGAATGGGAAGGGCGTTCCCGCTAATCTCCGAGATGCGTGATCGGCAACACGAGTACCGGAAGCGCAGGAGCCCGCCCATTCGCGGGCCGGCATCACCTGAATCTCATCGTGCCCTAGAAATCGCTGGTCAGGCCTTTGACCTCCCAGTCGCCATAGCGGCCGGGTTCCTTGCCGCCACGGCCACCAACCTCCCGCGGCATCGCGGCTTCCTGCTGGCGATAGCGGTCGCGCCGTGCTTCCGCTTCCACCAAAGCGCGGCGGGCTGCCGGCGTCAGCGCCTTTCGCGGCGCATCGTGGCCGGGATCGGCATTTGTATTGCTGGTTTGGCCCGTTTTACTGGATTCGTCGATCATGCGATATTCCCGACAGAGAAACCGGCGCCAATTGAAACAGGGGCCAGTGTTTCCCATCATATAGCGATCAGTCGACAAGGATCGACTCCCTTTACGCAGCGCAGGCAGAAACGGAGCAGACAATGAACACACTTCGCACCGCCATGCTTTTGGCCGCTATGACTGCGCTGTTCATGGGCGTCGGCTATATGATCGGCGGATCGGGCGGCATGGTGATCGCATTGCTGATTGCCGCCGGCATGAACCTGTTCAGCTATTGGAACGCCGACAAGATGGTGCTGTCGATGAACCGCGCCGTCGAGGTCGACGAAAGGAACGCGCCGGAATATTACGCCATCGTGCAGAGCCTGGCCAAACAGGCCGGCCTGCCGATGCCGAAAACCTATCTGATCGACAACCCGCAGCCCAACGCCTTCGCCACCGGCCGCAACCCACAGAATGCCGCGGTCGCCGCCACCACCGGACTGTTGCAGCAGCTGTCGCCTGAAGAGGTCGCCGCGGTGATGGCGCACGAGCTCGCCCATGTGCAGCACCGCGACACGCTGACCATGACGATCGTCGCCACGCTTGCCGGCGCGATCTCGATGCTCGGCAATTTCGCCTTCTTTTTCGGCGGCAACCGCGACAACAACAATCCGTTCGGCTTTGTCGGCGTGCTGGTGGCGATGATCGTGGCGCCGTTCGCGGCCATGATCGTGCAGATGGCGGTCAGCCGCACCCGCGAGTATGAGGCCGACCGGCGCGGTGCCGAAATCTGTGGACAGCCACTCTGGCTTGCCTCGGCGCTTGACAAGATCGCCCGCGGCGCCGAACGCATCCGCAACCCGGATGCCGAGCGCAATCCGGCGACCGCCCACCTCTTCATCATCAATCCCCTATCCGGCGAGCGCATGGACAGTCTGTTTTCCACCCACCCAAACACCGATAACCGCATCGCAGCCCTGCAGGCGATGGCGCGGGACATGACGGTTGGTGGCGCATCCGCCCCGCCGCGGCCGCAAACTCCGATGCCAAAGCAGGCTGGCGAGCAGCAGCCATCCGGCCCGTGGGGGAAGGCAGGCCAGCAGCCTGAGCAGCCGCCGGCGCAACCGGCCCGGCCGAAATCCAATCCCTGGGGCCGCAATCCGACCGGACCCAAGGGCCCGTGGTCGTGAGCGAAGCGAAACGCCGACATCGAATTTCAGGCGATCACGAAAACTATGCGGTGAGCCCCGGCGAGCCCGTTGCCGGCCTTGCGGCGCGCAAGGCGGCAGCAAGGCTGCTTGCCGCCGTCATCGATGCCAAGACGCCGCTCGACGGGCTGACCGACCACGAGAACGGCCATCCGCAATACAAGGCGCTCGACCTGCGCGACCGGGCGCTGGTGCGCGCCATACTGGTCACTGCGCTGCGTTTCCGCATGACCATATCGGGGCTGCTGGGGCGTCGGCTGGAAAAGCCGCTGCCGCCCAACGCCACCGCGCTTTCGCATATTCTGCATGTGGCGGCGGCGCAGATCCTGTTCCTCGACATTCCCGACAGCGCCGCCGTCGACCTTGCCGTGACCCACGCCAAGTCGGATCCGCGCACGGTGCGCTTTTCCGGTCTCGTCAACGGCGTGCTGCGCACGCTGGCCCGATCCAAGGAGACAGAACTGGCCGCAGCGCTTGCCGCTACCGACGAAGCGCCGAAATGGTTTTCCGACCGCCTGAAAGCTGCCTACGGCGTCGACAAGGCCAGGCAAATCCTCGCTGCCCATCGGTACGAGGCGCCGGTCGATTTCACCGTCAAGTCCGATCCGGCGCTGTGGGCCGAGCGGCTCGGCGGCATTGTGCTGCCGACCGGCACGGTACGGGTGGAAAAGCTCAGCGCCTCGGTTACCGAGCTGCCCGGTTTCGAAGACGGCGCCTGGTGGGTTCAGGATGCCGCCGCCAGCCTTCCGGCCCGACTCCTGGGCGACATAAGGGGGTTGCGCGTTGCCGACCTCTGTGCCGCCCCTGGCGGCAAGACCGCTCAGCTCATTCTCGGCGGCGCCGAGGTCACCGCGATCGATTCCTCAAAAAACCGGCTGGCGCGGCTTTCGCAGAATCTCGAACGGCTCGGTCTGTCCGCAGAGATCGTCCAGGCCGATTTGCTCAAATACGAGCAGAAACAACTGTTCGACGCCGTTCTCCTCGACGCACCCTGTTCTTCGACCGGCACCGTGCGGCGGCATCCCGACGTGCCTTGGACGAAGACAGCGGCCGACGTCGAAAAGCTCGCCGATCTGCAGCGAAGGCTGCTCGCTCGCGCCGTCACCCTGGTTAGGCCCGGAGGGCGCATCGTCTTTTCCAACTGTTCGCTCGACCCGCTCGAAGGCGAGGCGCTTCACCGGGCCTTCCTCGCCGGCACGGCGGACATTGTCGATGATCCGCTCCGCCCAGGCGAGATCGCCGGCATCGATCCCTTCCTGACCCCGCAAGGCACGCTGCGCACCACGCCCGCCGATCTTGAACTCGGCACACCGGAACGGTCAGGCCTGGACGGCTTCTTCGCCGCCCGCATGCGCAGAGCCGCCTAACGCGGAAAATTCGCCGACTGGTTGTAGAAGAATCCTGCGGAAAACAGGCTGATATCCAGGGCTTCCGTTGAATTCGCCTTCGCATAAGTTCTTGAATCATATAAGCTTGTTCTCGGATGAGGACTTGAGGAGGGCTTTTGGCGATCGCTGCCGGCAGCACGACGCGCCTATGGACGCTTGTCGCGAAGGAGTTCTGGCGCAAGGCGCGCCGGCGCCTGCGTGCCGGGCCGATCTATCGCTGGCGCTATTCCGGCCGCACGCCGGAACGCGTTTTGATCGCGCCGCCGGACCTGCGCCTGGCCGACCCGCAGATCGCGCTCGAGATCTATTATGGCCGCTATCCGCTGTCGGGACATCTGGTCGAAACCGGCGGCAAGTCGCCCTTCCAGATCGCCGTGCAAAATCCCGGCTGGCAAAAGACGCTGCACGGCTTTCGCTGGCTGCGCCATATGCGCGCCGCCGGCACCGAACTCGCCGCCGCCAATGCCCGCGCGCTGGTCTCCGACTGGATCACTATCCATGGCAGCCATATTTCCGGTGTTGCCTGGGAACCCGGCACGACGGCCAAGCGCGTCATTGCCTGGCTGCAGCATTCCTCGGTGGTGCTGCAGGGCGCTGAATTTCCCTTCTATCGGGCGTTCCTGAAATCGCTGGCCGTGCAGATACGCTATCTCAGGGCGATGGCACGTGAGATGCCGGACGGCAAGGACCTGCTGCGCGCCCGCATCGCGCTCGCCTTCGCCGCCTTGTCGCTGCCGGCGTCGGCATCGACGCTGCGCGGCGCGACCCGCAATCTCGCCGAGGAGCTCGACCGCCAGATCCTGCCGGATGGCGGCCATATTTCCCGCAATCCGATAGCCGTTCTTGAAATCCTCGCCGACCTTCTGCCGCTGCGCCAGACTTATGCCAATCAAGCCGAAACACCGCCGCCTGCGCTGATGGGCGCCATCGACCGTATGCTGCCGGCGCTGCGCTTCTTTCGCCACCAGGACGGCAGCCTCGCCCGCTTCAACGGCATGGGCGCGACCATCCACGACCGCATCGCCACCATTCTGCGCCACGACGACACCGCCGGCGCGCCGTTGCTGCACGCGCCGCATTCGGGCTACGAGCGCCTTTCCATGGGCGGCGTCACCGTGATCGCCGATACCGGCCCGCCGCCCCCCATCGATGTTTCCAACGCGGCGCACGCCGGATGCCTGGCCTTCGAGCTGTCCTCCGGCCGTCAGCATTATGTCGTCAACGCCGGCGTCGACACTTATGGCGCCGCCGAATTCCGGCCGCTTGCCCGCGCCACCGCGGCCCATTCGACCGCCACCATCAACGATACGTCGTCGGCGCGTTTCAGCCATTCGCTGCGCGTCAACGATCTGCTCGGCACGCCGTTGATCGGCGGCCCGCAGCATGTGCCTTGCAAGCGCACCGACCAGCAGGGCAGCCAAGGGTTTTTGGCCCGCCACGACGGCTATGTCGCGCGCTTCGGCCTGCTGCATGAGCGCGAGCTGAAATTGTCGGCGAACGGCAATGTGCTCGCCGGCAGGGATCGCTTTCT
Source organism: Mesorhizobium sp. M0938 (assembly GCF_040319125.1). NCBI lineage: Bacteria > Pseudomonadati > Pseudomonadota > Alphaproteobacteria > Hyphomicrobiales > Phyllobacteriaceae > Mesorhizobium > Mesorhizobium sp. M0938. The sequence continues at coordinate 337,247 of NZ_JAMYNS010000002.1, forward strand.
GCGGCCGGGCAATGCTGCGATCCGCAACAACGGCCGCGATTTCGTCACGGTGCGCTTCCACATCCATCCCGACATAAGCCTGCTCCAGGACGAGCACGGCCGCCTGGTACTGGCCGCCGACCAGGCCGACAGCTGGGTGTTTACCTGTACCGAAGTGGCGCCCGAGGTCGATGAATCCATCTACTTCGCCGGCCTTGGCGGCCCGCGCCGTAGCCGGCAGATCGTACTGGCGTTCAAGGCATCGGAGATTTCCGAGGTCCATTGGCAACTGACGCGGACCGGCATCGCCGGCTATCCGGAAAAAAGCTGAAACTGCCCGTGGCGAATGGTCTGAGCCTGGAGCAAGGAGGCTCTAACGCATCGGCCCGGAAATCGGAATCGATTTTCGGAAAGCACGATGCGTAGATCAAAGTGTTAGAGCGTACTTTGTGCGTCCAAGTGGACGCACGTCGCTCTAGCGGCTTGATTTCCTGATGTCATGTGCTACGGCGCGCCGACACTTTCCCAACCAGCCGTGAAAGGCCGCCAGCCCATGGCCGTCGCCGCCAAGAACATTCCCGCGCCCGATCTCGTTCCCGTGCGTCGCGCGCTGCTTTCCGTTTTCGACAAGACCGGGCTCATCGACTTCGCCAGGGCGCTGGCCGCGGCCGGTGTCGAGCTGGTTTCAACCGGCGGCACGGCAAAGGCCATCGCTGAGGCCGGCATGGCGGTACGCGACGTGTCCGACCTCACCGGCTTTCCAGAGATCATGGACGGCCGCGTCAAGACGCTGCATCCGTCGGTACATGGAGCGCTGCTTGGCGTGCGCGACGATCCCCAACACGCCGCGGCGATGCGCGATCATGGCATCGAGCCGATCGATCTCGTCGTCTCCAATCTCTATCCATTCGAGGATGTCCGCCGCTCCGGCGCTGCTTATGCCTCGATCGTCGAGAACATCGACATAGGCGGCCCGGCGATGATCCGCGCTTCCGCCAAGAACCACGCTTACGTCGCCATCGTCACCGACCCCGAAGACTATGCCTCGGTGCTCAACGCCCTGGAGATGAATTTCGGCTCGCTCTCGCTGGATTTCCGCAAGAAGCTGGCGGCCAAGGCTTTTGCCCGAACCGCCACCTATGATGCGGCGATCTCCGGCTGGTTCGCCGAGGCGCTGGAGATCGAGCATCCCACCTGGCGCGCCTTCGGCGGCAGGCTGGACCAGGTGATGCGCTACGGCGAGAACCCGCACCAGGGCGCCGGCTTCTACGTCGATGGCGACAAGCGGCCGGGCGTCGCGACGGCGCGCCAGCTTCAGGGCAAGCAGCTTTCCTACAACAACATCAACGACACCGACGCCGCCTTCGAACTGGTCGGCGAGTTCGACCCGGCGCGCTCCGCCGCTGTCGCTATCATCAAGCATGCCAACCCGTGCGGCGTCGCCGAGGGTACTTCGCTGAAGACGGCCTATGCCAAGGCGCTTGCCTGCGACCCGTTGTCGGCCTTTGGCGGCATTGTCGCGATGAACCGTACCCTCGATGCCGAAGCCGCCGAGGAGATCGTCAAAACCTTCACCGAGGTCATCATCGCGCCGGGCGCCTCGGAAGAAGCAATCCGCATCGTCGCCGCCAAGAAGAATCTGCGCTTGCTTGTCACCGGCGGCCTGCCCGATCCGCGCTCGGCCGGCACCACCGTGAAATCCGTTTCCGGCGGATTGCTCGTCCAGGGCCGCGACAATGCGGTTGTCGATGACCTCGACCTGAAAGTGGTGACAAGGCGCGCGCCGACGCCGGTCGAGATGGCCGATCTCAAATTCGCCTTCCGCATCGCAAAGCACGTCAAGTCGAACGCCATCGTCTACGTCAGAGATGGTGCCACCGTCGGCATCGGCGCCGGCCAGATGAGCCGGGTCGATTCCTCGCGCATCGCGGCGCGCAAGGCGCTCGACGCGGCCGAAGCTGCCGGCCTGGCCGAGCCGCTGACCAAAGGTTCTGTTGTCGCGTCAGACGCGTTCTTTCCCTTCGCCGACGGGCTTTTGTCTGCGATCGAAGCCGGCGCCACCGCCGTCATCCAGCCCGGCGGCTCGATGCGCGACGACGATGTCATCGCTGCCGCCGACGAGCACGGCATCGCCATGGTGTTTACCGGTGTGAGACATTTCAGGCATTGAGAACTTTTCCCTTCTCCCACAAGGGGGAGAAGGCAAGAGCAGCTACTCCGCCGGCTGGTCCGCCGGATACGGCGTGCGGACCAAGATCGCCAGGCCGACGCCGAGGAACAGGATAATAGCCGCCATGCCGAGCCGCGCCGAGCCGCTGGCCAGCGTGATCGTCGCCACCATGAACGGCGCAGCAAAACTGGTCGCCCGCCCGGCCAACGCATAGATGCCGAAATAGCGGCCCGACTCTGCCGCCGTGACGCTACGCGCCATGTAGGAGCGCGAAGATGCCTGCACCGGCCCAAAGGCAATCCCGATCAGCAGACCAAAGAAGATGTAGGCTTTTTCCGCCGGTGTCCCAAACAACCCGCCGCGATCGACTCCGGGCATAGTCCAGGCACCGAACAGCGTATAGCCCGGGCCGGTGGAAACGATGCCGATCGTGGCGATGCTCAGCAGGACAAGCGAAATCATCACTATGGTCTTGGAGCCAAGCGCCGTGTCGAGGCGTGCGGCAACCAGGCAGCCGACGATGGCGACGACGTTGAGGATGATGCCGAACAGGCCGATCTCGGTGATCGACCAATGGAACATTGCCGCCGCAAAGGCACCGCCCAGCGCAAGCAACGCATTGACGCCATCCTGATAGATCATGCGGGCGACGAGAAAGCGGAAGATGCCGCTGCGCTTGCGTATTTCGCCCAGCGTCGATCGCAGTTCCGACAGTCCCTCGCGCACCGCCGGCCGTAGGGGAATGCCCTTCGCCGCATCCGGCGTGAAGAAGAACATCGGCAGGATGAACAGGAAATACCAGACTGCCGAGAGCGGTCCGGTCGCCCGCGCGTCTTCGCCGAGTTTCGGGTCGAGCCCGAGGACCGGATCGAGGCCGAGAAGCGTCTTGCCGGTTTCCGGGGAACTGGCCATGAAGGCGACGACAAAGATCAGCGCTACCATGCCGCCGAGATAGCCAAGACCCCAGGCCATGTTCGAGATTCGGCCGATATCGCTCTTGGGCACCAGGCGCGGCATCATCGAATCGTTGAAAACGGTCGAGAATTCCGCCGCGACCGAAGCCAGCGAGAAGAACAGCACAACCAGGAAAATGTTCGAACCGGGAGCAGCGAACCACAGCAGGCAGAGGCTGGTGATCTTGATCGCAGCGAAAGAGGCGATCCACGGTTTTCTCGGGCCGGTCTGGTCGGCGATCGAGCCGAGGATCGGCGACAGCACAGCGATGGCCAGACCCGCTGCGGCGATGCCGTAACCCCATGCCGCCTGGCCCGTTTCCGGATCGCTCGCCATGCGCGAGACGAAATAGGGTCCGAAGATGAAAGTGGTGATGACCGTGAAGAACGGCTGCGCCGCCCAGTCGAACAGCATCCATCCCCAGATGCCGCGTCCCGATGCCCGCTGCACTGCTACTTCGGCCATGTGCCCTCCCACAAACGCCCCCCGAAGCAGGGAACCGCTTCGCTCTATAGCGCAGTTCCTGTCGGCAATCCCGCGCGATGTCGAAGACTTCTCACATCCCCGTCAGGTCGCTGATCAGCCCCGACGCCACCGATAGCCGCGACACGGTGATGTCGCCGCCCTCGGTCAGCGCCTGCAGCCGCTCGCGGATGCGCGCGACCCGTTCACCGCCGGCCTCCAGCCATGCCGCCACCGGGTCCGTCGCCTCGGCGTGGCCGGTCAGCGCCGCCATCGCGATGCCGCGCCTGGCCGCGCCGATCGTGTCGGTGGCGCGGGAGAGAGCCAACTGGTCGTAATAGTCGGACGGCGAGATCGAGCGTGCCGCATCCTCGACGCGCGGAATGCGGAAGGCGTCGCTCACCGCGAAAAACGCCTTCGCGGCGACGACGATGTCGGCATCCGCCGTCCGTGCGGTCAGCGCGATGTCGGGGACGAGGCCAGCCACATCGGTCAGCGCCAGCTGTTCGGCCAGGCTTTCGGGCGCGCCGCCCTTGGCCAGACCATGCCGCCGCTCCTCGATCCGTTCGCGCGAGAAGGCCGGCAGCAGCGAAACGAGCTTCGGCTCCAGTGCTTTGCGCGCGTCCTGCAGTTCGCCGATCCGCTGGCCGAGCGGTGCGGTGCTGGTATCGTTTTTGAGATACCAGCCGCTGGCCACATAAGTAAGCCGGCTAACAGCCTGATAGAGATCGAGCTGCACTTGTCCGTCGATCTGGTTGTCGAGCGCGTCGATCTGGCGGTAGAGTGCCGGCAAGCCGAAGCCGTCGCGCACGACCGCAAAGGTCCGGACCACGTCGGCCGCGCTGCGGCCGGTCGCTTCCTGCAGCCGGTTGACGAAGGATGGGCCGCCTCGATTGACCAGATCGTTGGCGACGACACGGGCGATGATTTCGCGGCGCAGGCGATGGCCATGGATCTCGGCCGCGTATTTCTTCGCCATACGGTCCGGAAAATAGCCCATCAGATCACGGTCGAAATGCGGATCGTCCGGCACGTCGCTGGCGACGATGTCGGAAAACAGCACGATCTTTGCATAGGCCAACAGCACGCCGAGCTCAGCCCTGGTCAATGGCTCTCCGCGCGCCTCGCGCTCGGCAAGGGCTGCCGGCGACGGCAGAGCTTCGACATTGCGGTCGAGCAGGCCGCGCGCCTCGAGCGCGGCCATGAAACGGCTCTGATGGGCGATGTCGGCAAGGCCGCGCTTGCGGGCAAGGGACAGCGCCAGCGTCTGTTCGTAATTGTTGGACAGCACCAGCCCGCTCACCTCGTCGGTCATCTCGGCAAGAAGCTTGTTGCGCACTGGGCGGGTCAACACGCCCTTGCGCATGGCGGAAGCCAGCGCGATCTTGATGTTGACCTCGACGTCCGAGCAGTTGACGCCGCCCGAATTGTCGATGGCGTCGGAATTGCAGCGCCCGCCATTCAGCCCGAACTCGATGCGGGCCCGCTGCGTCACGCCGAGATTGGCGCCTTCGCCGATGACCTTGGCGCGCACGTCGAGCGCGGTCACCCGAATAGCATCGTTGGCGCGATCGCCGACATCCTGGTTGGTTTCCGTCGACGCCCTCAGATACGTGCCGATGCCGCCGAACCATAAAAGGTCGACCGGCGCCTTCAAGATGGCGCTCATGATCTCAACCGGCGTAGCCGTTGTCTTGCCGAGGCCGATCGCGGCGGCCGCGGCCGGCGGCAGCGTGATCGACTTCTGGCTGCGCGAGACGATGACGCCGCCTTCCGACAGCTTCGTCTTGTCATAATCCTGCCAGCTCGAACGCGGCAGCGCGAACATACGCCGGCGCTCGGCCATCGAAGCCGCCATGTCGGGAGCGGGATCGATGAAAATGTCGCGATGATCGAAAGCGGCGATCAGCCGGGTCTGCTCGGACAGGAGCATACCGTTGCCGAACACGTCGCCCGACATGTCGCCGACGCCGACCACGGTGAAGGGTGTGGTCTGGATGTCGCGGTTCATCTCGCGGAAATGCCGCTTGACCGCTTCCCAGGCGCCCTTGGCGGTGATGCCCATCTTCTTGTGGTCGTAGCCGGCCGAGCCGCCACTGGCAAAAGCGTCGTCGAGCCAGAAACCATGCTTCTCGCTGATCGCATTGGCTGTGTCGGAGAAGGTCGCCGTGCCCTTGTCGGCGGCAACAACGAAATAGGGATCGTCCGGGTCGCGCCGCACCACGCCGGCCGGCGGAATGACGCCGTCCAGGCCGATATTGTCGGTGATCGACAACAGGCTCGAGACAAAGTTCTTGTAGGCCGAGGTGCCGGCTTCGAAGATGGCGTCGCGGCCGGCGCTCACCGGCAGCTTCTTCGGATAGAAGCCGCCCTTGGCGCCGACCGGCACGATCACCGCGTTCTTGACCTGTTGCGCCTTGACCAGGCCGAGCACCTCGGTGCGGTAATCCTGGGCGCGGTCCGACCAGCGCAACCCACCGCGGGCGACCGGGCCGAAGCGCAGATGCACGCCCTCGACCTCGGAACCGTAAACGAAGATCTCCCGCCACGGCCGCGGCGCCGGCAGGCCCTCGACCGCCTGCGAATCGAGCTTGATCGCCAGCGACTGGCCCTTCTCCTTCAAATCGGCAACGAAATGATTGGTGCGCAGCGAGGCTTCGATCAGGTTGAGGTAGCGGCGGATGATGGTGTCGTCATCGATGTTGGGAACCTCCTCCAACGCATCCTTGATCTTGGCCTTGAGGTGCTTGGCCGCGATCAGCCCTTCGGTGTCGGCCGTCGGTCCGAGGCGGGCGACGAACAACGCATGCAGGCCCCGCGCGATGTCGGGATAGCGGTTGAGCGCGGCGGCAATGAAATCCTGGCTCTGCGGAATGCCGGCCTGTTGCAGATAGCGGCCATAGGCGCGCAGGATGGTGACCTCGCTCGACCACAGCCCCGCCGTCTGGGCAAGGCCGTTATAGCCGTCATTGTCGATGTCGCCGCGCCAGACGGAAAGGAAGGCGTCCTCGAACAGCGCGCCGCCGTCGCTAAGGTCGATCGGTTCGCCGTAGCTGTTTTCGAGCTCCATGTCGTGGATGAAGACCATGCCCGGCTGATCACTATTGATCATGCCTGAGGTCTGGTCGCCGACCTCGAAGGTGCGCTCACTGATGACACGGAAGCCGATGTTTTCCAGAACCGGCACCCGCCTGGAAAGTGCCACCGGCTCACCGTGATGGTAGATCTTCAGCGCGGCCTGATGCGGCTTCTGGTCAGCATGGCGGTGATAGTCGATGGCGATCGGATTGTCGGCATTGATCCTCGATATGCGTCCAGCGTCGGCCAGTGCTACGGCCGGTGGAAAACTGTCGCGATAGCTTTCCGAGAAACGCGAGGCGATGGCTGTAAGCGCCGCCTCAGCACCGGTCTCCGCGGCGGCTTCGCGCAGCGTATCGTCCCAGGTCCGCACGATGTCGCGGATCGCGGCCTCGATCGTCGCCTGCTCGATCTTCGGCGTTCTGCCGCCGGAGCGGCCAATGATGAAATGGACGCGCGCCAGTCCGCCTTCCGGAAAGGCGGGGTAGTAGGCCGACAACCGGCCTTCGAACACCGTCTTCAGGTAGGTGCCGATCTTCTCGCGTACGATGCTGTCGTAGCGGTCCCGCGGCACGAAGACGAGGACCGAGACGAAGCGGTCGAACTGGTCGACGCGCACCAGCGCCCTGATCCGTGGCCGCTCGATCAGCCCCAGAAGGGCTTCGGCGTGCTTGCGCAGGACCGGCACCGGAACCTGGAACAGCTCGTCGCGCGGATAGCTCTCCAGCACGTTGATCAGTGCCTTGCCAGAATGATCTTCAGGGTTGAAGCCGGATTTGGCGATGATCGTTGCGGCTTTCGACCTGAGATAAGGGATCTTCATCACCGAGCGCGTGTAGGCGGTCGAGGTGAACAGGCCGACGATGCGCAACTCGCCCGAAAGCACGCCCTTGGCGGTGTAGGTCTTGATGCCGATGTAATCGAGATAGATGCGGCGGTGCACCGACGATTTGGCGTTGGCCTTGGTGACGATCAGCGGTTCCGGTCCGTGCAGGAAGGCGCGGATTTCCGGCGTCGTCGTCACCGCTTCGGTGCCGCGCCGCAGCACCAGCACGTCGGGATCGGAGAGGATGCCGAGCCCGGGCTTTTCGGTGCGCTCCAGCGTGCCGCTCTTCTCGCCGCCGGTGTATTTGAACTCGCGCATGCCAAGGAAGGTGAAATTGTCGTCGCGCAGCCATTCGAGGAAGGCGATTGCTTCGGTGACATGGGCCTTGTCGAGCGGCACCGGAGCGTAGCGGAACTCCGAGATCGCTTGGTCGAGGCGGGCCAGCATCGGCTTCCAGTCGGTGACCGCGGCGCGCACCTGTTCCAATATCTTCTTCAGCCGCCCGGCCAATGCTTCGGCCTGCTCGGCCGAAAGACGGCCGATATGGACGTGGATGACGCTCAGCCGTTCATGACTATGATCGCCCTTGGCAAAGCCGCCATCGCCGAGGATTTCGTCGACGCCGCTCTTGCCGTGCCTGACGACGATCACCGGATGGGTAACCAGCAGCGGTTCGCCGGCGCTCTCGGTGATCTCGCCGAGGATGGAATCGAACAGGAACGGCATGTTGTCATTGACGACGGTGATCACGGTCATCGGCCTGCCCTGGCGGACAACACCGGAATCGACCTCTATGGCGACGACGCAATCACCCTTCTTGTGACGGGCGACGGCGCGGCCGGCGAGATCGGCGGCGCGTTCGAGGTCGGTGACATCATAAGCGGCGACATCTTCGGCCGGCGCTCGCGCCAGCAGGTAATCGGCAAGCCTGCCGGGCTTTTCGCTGCCCTTGGCCGTGCTCATCTTTTTCAACTGGCTTGCTGATTTCAGGCTGGCCATAGGCGCTAATTCCCTCCCGTCACATGCTTTTGCAACTATGGTAGCAGATGACCGGTATTTGGCGACAAAGGTTTGACGGCTTGCGACGAAATGTCGGAATTCGCCTGCGGGTCGCCTGGAAATGAGGAGAAATCCGCCATGACGGACAAAATCACTGCACTCGATCTCGCACCCGCGGAGCTGAGCGAAGCGACAAAAGCCTATCTCGCCAAATGCGAGGAGAAACTCGGCCTCGTTCCCAACGTGCTCTTGGCCTACGCTTTCGACGAGAAGAAGCTGCGTGCCTTCACCGACATGTACAATGATCTGATGCTGGGTGAATCCGGCCTGTCGAAGCTGGAGCGTGAGATGATCGCGGTGGCAGTCTCCTCCATCAATCATTGCTACTATTGCCTGACCGCGCATGGCGCGGCGGTGCGCCAGCTTTCCGGGGACCCGGCCTTCGGCGAGATGGTGGCGATGAACTTCCGGGCCGCCGACCTTTCTGCGAAACAGATTGCGATGCTCGAATTCGCGGTGAAGCTGACCGAAGAGCCGGCTAAGATCGTCGAGACCGACCGGGCAGCGCTGCGCGAGGCCGGCTTTTCCGACCGCGACATCTGGGACATCGCCTCGACCGCCGCCTTCTTCAACATGTCGAACCGGGTGGCGGCTGCAGTCGACATGCGGCCGAACGATGAATACCACGCGATGGCACGATAGGGCCACGGCGGTTCCCACTATCGGTCCTGGGGCCAACAATCGTTTGACAGGCAGGCGCCGCCGGCTAGTTTTCTAGGAAACAAAATTTCCAGGGGGTGAAACTCGTACCTGAAACCTAGCTTCAGAGATGGGAAGCCGTTATGCTGGACCGAATTTCCGCTCATACGCCCAAGATATTCCTCTGCGCCCTGACCATGACATGGGCGCTCGTCGCGACACCAACGCTCGCCTTCGAAGCGGCTCAAATCTACCAGCCCATCACCGAGACCGCCGCCGGCAAGACGATCAAGCTCACCGGCCGCGACCTGACCATCGAACAGGTCGTCGATATCGCGCGCAACGGCGCGAAGGTCGAGCTCAGCGCCGAAGCGTTGCAGCGTTCAGCCGATGCATACGGCCTGCTTTTGCAGGGCGCGGCGGAAGGCGTGACGATCTACTGGTTCAACCGTGGCGCCGGCGACCAGCGCGAAACGGTGATCTTCTCTGGCGATCCGACCACGCCCGAAAACACCAAACTGCTGAAAGACCAGCAGTTGGCCCGCTTCAAGGGCGGCGTGACGCGCGGTTATGGGCCCGAGATGGACGAGGAAGCGCTGGTACGCGCCATCATGGCAATCCGGGCCAACACGATGTCCTATGAGGCAGCAAGCCCGCAACTGACCCGCAGCCTTGTCGACATGCTGAACAAGCGCGTGACGCCGGTCGTGCAATCGCGCGGTACGCTGGGAGAAGGCGACCTGCCGACGATGGGCAACATCGCCGCCGCCATGGTCGGCGAGGGCGAGGCCCATTACCGCGGCGTCCGCATGCCGGCGGCGCAGGCGCTTGCCGAAGCCGGATTGAAGCCGCTCGAGCCGTTTGCGGCCGACCAGGCGGCGCTCATCAGCACCAACGCCTATGCGCAGGCGCAGGCGGTCCTGCTGGTCGAGGATGCACGAAAGCTCCTGGAGTGGACGGATCTCAGCTACGCGATGGGCCTTACCGGTATGAATTCCAGCGTCACGCCGATCTCCGTGCCGGTGCAATCGATGCGGCCCTACGAGTGGCTGACGTGGGACGCCGCCCGGATCATGGATATGATCAAGGGCAGCTACCTGTTTGACGAGGATCCAGCCCGCATCATCCAGGATCCGGAAAGCATGCGGGCTTCGAGCCAGCGCCAGGGCTCGGCGTGGCAGTCCTGGGCCGAGCTACGCGATTCCGTGCTGCTGTCCATCAATTCCTCCGACCACAATCCAGCCGTCCTGCCTGGCCTGACGCCCGAAAGCTCTTGGGAATTGAGCACGCCGCAATTCATGAAATACTACATCAAGGGGGGGCCGCTGAGTAACGGCAAGTCCGGCTACATCTTCTCCAACGCCAACTGGGACCCGTATCCGATGGCCAACCAGGTCGAGGCCTTCACCATTGCCTTGACCAATCTGGGGGTTGCCGTCGCCCAGCGCATCGAGCGCTTCCGCAACCCGTTCTTCACCGTGATCAAACCCGCCGATATCCTGAACGCTGACGAACGCAAGGACATCCCCACCTTCGACGGCTATCTGGCAACCGATTTGTGGCAGGAACTCGCCGGCATGGGCACGCCGGTGACGCCTGCCGGACAGGCCATCGTCGCGACAGTCGAGGATCTGGAGGCACAGACGCGCATCAAGACAGCACGGGCCCGCCAGGCGGTCGATCTGTCGTTTCACCTTCTGGCGCAGGATCTGCTGACGGCGAGCTACTGGATGGAGCTGCGCAAGGCGCAGGACCCGGACCGGAAATTCGGTGAAGCGCCAACCGCCGCTCTGGCAGCGCTCCGCCAGCTGATCCCTTGGCGCCAGCCGGCCGCCGAACGGCAAAAGCGCCCGCTTGGCATGGTTGCCTATGACTTCATGCAGGACAATCCCGCGTCTAAATTCTACCAGGGTGGGCCGCAGGCACCGAAGAGTGCAACGGCACCGACGGCCGGCGTGCTGCCCAATTAGCTGGACCCCGGCCCCGGTTCTATCGGGATGGATCAGGCCCGGGACCTGCTTAAGCGCGATCCGAACCGTGCGTCACGCGATGGCTCTACGAGGCATGGCCGCTAAGATCTAACCCGGGCAGTATATTAGATATTCCTCATTTTCGTTGCTTGTTTGCCGGTTTGGTCCGATGATCAGCACGCGGCGTGACCGCATGCCGGTTCGATGCCGCGATCAACGGAGGAGACCATGGCGAAGTTTCTCTATGTCTATCACGGCTCGGGCAAGATGCCGACGGAAGAGGCCGAGCGGCAAGCAGCGATGGATGCCTGGAACGGCTGGTACGGCAAGCTTGGCTCGGCCGTGGTCGACGGCGGCAATCCGGTCGGCATGTCGAAGACCGTGCTGCCCGGCGGCAAGGTCGAGAACAATGGCGGCAGCAATCCGACCGCCGGTTACACGATCATCGAAGCGAAAGACATCGACGATGCCGTCGCCAAAGCCAAGGATTGTCCTATCCTGACGGATCCGGGTTTCAGCGTCGAGATCGCCCCAATCATCGAAATGAGTTGACGCGCCGGCTCAGGACCGCGCCGCGATCGCCGCCGCAGCGCCGGCCATGGTGCCAGCGCTGACGCGGTTGGCGATCTTCATCGCCCGCTTGCTCTTCAACAGCTTTCGCGCCTGCGCTGCCGCGAGCACCCAGGCGAGATCGATGGCGACCAGAACCACGGCCATGGTCAGCGTCAGCTCGACCCAGCCGACGACCGTCACCGAGGCGAGATCGATGATGGTCGGCAGCAGCGCTAGGTAGAACATCATGATCTTGGGATTGCCGAGTGTCACCGCCATGCCCGCAAAGAACAGTTTGACGGCCGACTCCTCGCGCGGCATCTCGCCCTCACGCGCCTCGACCGGCGCCGTCCACATCTTCCAGGCGAGGTAGGCGAGATAGGCGACGCCGAGCCATTTCAGCACGACGAAGGCGAGATGGAAGGTCTGCGCCACCACCGCCAGCCCGAACACCGCCAGCGACAGCCAGATGCCCTCGCCGATCCACATGGCGAGCAGGAACGGGAACACGTCGCGAAAGCCCTTTGCGATGACCCGCGCCACCAGAGCGGCGATCGAGGGGCCAGGCGAGCCAGCGGCGACGAAAAGAGCGGCGGCGAAGATCAGAAGCGATGTGAACTGCATGACCGGGATCTTTGCTTGGGTTGACCGATCGATATTAGCGCAAACGGCCCAGTGGCGGTAGCATCGATAATAGGGGGGCTTGTCGGCCCGCCGCCCCACGGCTAGAAGTTGCGCCCCGACACAATTTCGAGCTTCACTTTGCCTACGTAACCGCCGGTCTCGTCAACTCCCCCGACACAATGCAGGGCGCCGCATCGCGACCTCTGTTTCATATCACGTGTTCTTCAGGGTGGCGGTTCGAGACCGGTTTGGCACTGCTGAACCGCTGTCGCGCACAATCATCCGCGACACCTGATTCCCGATCGCCGCAGCCTCTCGCCACGCCGTGCCCGCATGGGCATCTCGACATCGCCGATCTGACGAACTTCCCGACGGGAAGGGCTTTTCGGCATGTCTTCGATACTGCGTATCCGCTGGGCGATCGCACCCAAAACCGCACCTCGACCTCTGATCAACTGCAACCGCTGCGGCGGCCTGAAGGCCCACCACAGCAGCGGAAAATTCCGCGTCAACGCCAATGGCAAACGCATCGATGCGTGGCTGATCTACCGATGCATCGATTGCGAAAATTCCTGGAATTTCGGCATTCTGGAGCGGTGCAACCGCCGCGACATCGAGCCTGCGCTTTTGCAGGCGCTCGAAAGCAACGACCCCGCCCTGGCGCATCGCCATGCCTTCGATGTTGTCGCACTGCGAAGCAGGATCGGGCGCGTCGAGGAGTTTCCTGAAGCAGCCGTTCATAAGGAGGTGCTCGGCGGCAGGCCGCGAAACACCGCTCTCGAACTCCAGCTCAGGCTCGAAACGCCGACAGCCTTGCGGCTCGACCGGCTGCTCGCCAGCGAACTCCGTATCTCGCGATCGCGGCTTCAGGCCTGGGAAGAGAAGCGATTGCTGGTCGTCGGTCCGGACGGGGCCAAAGCCTTGCGCAAGCCGGCTCGAGCGGGGATGGCGATCCGCATCGATCTGGCCGCAGAATCCGATCGCGAGGCCATTATCTCGGCTGCCAGCGGATAAGTAAAAAGGAAGGGAGCACGCACGTGCTCCCTTCCTCATAATCGCTGGAAAAAAGTGGCTTACGCCGCGCCGACCACTTTCGCCGACTTCTCAAAACGCTTGCGCTCGTTCGGGTCGAGATAGAGCTTGCGCAGGCGGATGGTCTTCGGCGTCACCTCGACCAGCTCGTCGTCCTGGATCCAGGCCAGCGCGCGTTCCAGCGTCATGCGGATTGGCGGCGTCAGCTTTACCGCCTCGTCCTTGCCGGCGGCGCGGATGTTGGTCAGCTTCTTGCCCTTCAGCACGTTCACTTCGAGATCGTTGTCGCGGCTATGGATGCCGATGATCATGCCCTGATAGACCTTGACGCCCGGATCGATGACCATCGGGCCGCGGTCTTCCAGGTTCCACATGGCATAGGCCACCGATTCACCCTGTTCGTTGGAGATCAGCACGCCGTTGGTGCGGCCCGGCAATTCGCCCTTGTAGGGCTCGTAGGCATGGAACAGCCGGTTCATGACAGCGGTGCCACGCGTGTCGGTCAACAGTTCCGACTGGTAGCCGATCAGGCCGCGCGTCGGCGCGTGGAAGACGATGCGCTGGCGATTGCCGCCGGACGGACGCAATTCGACCATCTCGGCCTTGCGCTCCGACATCTTCTGCACGACGACGCCGGCATGCTCCTCGTCGACGTCGATAACGACTTCCTCGACCGGCTCCAGCAATTCGCCGTTCTCGCCCTGCTGCATGACGACGCGCGGACGCGACACGGCGATCTCAAAACCTTCGCGGCGCATCGTCTCGATCAGCACGGCAAGCTGCAATTCGCCGCGCCCTGAGACGAAGAACGAATCCTTATCAGGCGATTCCTCGATCTTCAGCGCGACATTGCCTTCGGCCTCGCGCAGCAGGCGGTCGCGGATGACACGGCTGGTCACCTTGTCGCCCTCGGTGCCGGCCAGCGGGCTATCGTTGACGAGGAACGACATCGTCACGGTCGGCGGATCGATCGGCTGCGCATGCAGCGGTTCGGTCACCGACAGGTCGCAGAACGTGTCGGCGACGGTGCCCTTCGACAGGCCGGCAATGGCGACGATGTCGCCCGCCTGCGCCTCGTCGATCGGCTGGCGCTCGAGCCCGCGGAAAGCCAGGATCTTCGAGATACGGCCGGTTTCGACCTGGGTGCCGTCGTGATGCAGGACCTTGACCGCCTGGTTGGATTTCAGCGTGCCGGATTCGATGCGGCCGGTGATGATGCGGCCGAGAAACGGATTGGCCTCCAAAATGGTGCCGATCATCCGGAACGGGCCGGGATGAACGGTCGGCGCCGGCACATGCTTGATAACGAGGTCGAACAGCGGCGCCAGGCCCTGGTCCTTCGGGCCTTCGGGGTTTTCCGACACCCAGCCGTCGCGGCCTGAACCGTACAGGATCGGGAAGTCGAGCTGTTCGTCGGTTGCGTCGAGCGCTGCAAACAGGTCGAACACTTCGTTGACCACCTCGACATGGCGGGCGTCCGGCCGGTCGATCTTGTTGATGACGACGATCGGCTTCAATCCGACCTTGAGCGCCTTGCCGACGACGAACTTGGTCTGCGGCATCGGCCCTTCGGCGGCATCGACCAGCACGATGGCCGAATCCACCATCGACAGGATGCGCTCGACTTCACCGCCGAAATCGGCGTGGCCGGGGGTGTCGACGATGTTGATGCGGGTGTCCTTCCAGTCGACCGAGGTCGCCTTGGCCAGGATGGTGATGCCGCGTTCCTTTTCGAGGTCGTTGGAATCCATGGCGCGCTCGGCGACACGCTGGTTGTCGCGGAACGAGCCGGACTGCTTCAGAAGCTGGTCGACGAGGGTGGTTTTTCCATGGTCGACGTGCGCGATGATCGCGATATTACGAATTTTCATGTTGTGGTCTCGGGAGCGTTGCAGGCAGCAGGCCAAAAGGCGCTGCCTCTTTCGGTTGGGCGGCTCATACAGGGTTTTTCGCAATTGCGAAAGAGGAGGCGTGCCACCAAATACATGGTCACCAAATCTTAAGCGTCTTGGTGTGAAATGGATTTATTAACCAAAGCGGAACCTTTCGCGGTCGGGACAGTTCAAATTTCATGAGCAAAACGGGCATCGGATATCGGCCAATCCTCGCATGGGCTGCCCTCGCCGTCCTCCTTGCGGCAGGCGCGGCGCACTCGGCCGCGACGCTGAAGGAAGCACGCCTTGGCCTGCCGTCCGATACGCGTCTGGCGGAACAGCGTTTTGCCGATGCTCCCGATGGCGTCGACCCGGTGGTGACCGGACCGGTCACCGCCGCTTTCAAGCAGAGGCAGGAAAACGCCGGCTGCGACAGCGCGGTCTGGCCCGAGATTCCAACCGTCTGCTATCCGGACTGACTGCCGCCGTCGGCAGTCGTCATCCCCGGCGTAGCCGCTCTGATCGATCCTTCTCGCCCCCGTTGTCCGTCAGTTCCGGACCGTTGCGCGCTTCGACGCCGCGGCATGGACTTTGGATCTGCGTTCCGCTTCGCATTCGCTCCACCCAAGGATGTCTCCTCAGGCCGACCGCACCGGATCGAGCGTCATCTTGTAGAGTTCGTTGTCGTCGCGATCCATCAGCCGCACCGTCATCTGTTCGGTGGCGCCGTCAATGTCGACGAGGCCGAAGAACTGCAGGCCGGCCGACGGCGGCAGGTTTTGGCCCTGCTCGGCGGTCGGCGCCTTGATGAATTTCAGCTCCGGCCCGAAGGTCATGTCGAAATCATTGGGGCCGAAAGTGCCGGCGTGGAGCGGACCCGAAACGAATTCCCAGAACGGATTGAAATCCTGGAACTGCGCCTTGTCAGGATTGTAGTAATGCGCCGCCGTGTAATGCACGTCGGCGGTCAGCCAGACGGTGTTGCTGATGCCAGCGTTCTTTATATAGCGAAGAAGATCGGCAATTTCCAGTTCGCGGCCCTTGGCCGGACCATTGTCGCCATTGCTGACGGCCTCGGCGCCGGCCTTCTCAGTGGCATCGTTCCAGACGACGAGACCAAGTGGCATGTCGGCAGCAATGACTTTCCAAGTCGCGTTGGAATTTGCCAGCTCGCGCTTCAGCCACTTCGTCTGCTGTTCGCCGAGAATGCGCGATTGCGGCGTTACCGTATCCTGCATGCCAGGGCCATTGGCGCCGCGATAGGAACGCATGTCGAGGAAGAACACGTCGAGCAACGGCCCATAGGCGACCTTGCGATAGACCCGGCCGGGTTCCGACGGCTCGTAGCGGATCGTCGTCATCTCCTGGAAAGCGCGTGCCGCGCGTGCTGCCAGCACATGAATGGATTTTTCCGAGTAGCGGTCGTCGGCGCTCAGGTCCTTCGAATCCGACCAGTTGTTCACCACCTCGTGGTCGTCCCACTGGTAGAAGGTCGGGCAGATGGCGTTGAGCCCCAGGACGTTCCTGTCCATCAAATTGTACTTCCACTGACCCCGGTACTCGTCCAGCGTCTCGGCAACTTTGCGCTTTTCGTCGATGAGAACAGTATTCTTCCACTTGCCGCCGCCGGGCAGGTCCGCCTCGTCCTTCATCGGGCCATCGGCATAGATGGTGTCGCCGGAATGCAGGAAGAAGTCGGGCGTATGCTTGCCGATCGTGGCGTAAGTCTTCATGCCGGTGTCGTCGATGCCCCAACCCTGGCCGGCTGTGTCGCCCGACCAGGCGAACCGGATATTGCGCTTCGAGGCCGGCGCCGTGCGGAAACGGCCGACGATCGGCTCGGAGACGGCGTTGATGTCGGCGAGATCGGCCGCTGTCATGCGGTAGAAGATGTCCTGATCGGAGGCGAGGTCGGTGAGCAGCCGCTTCACCGTGTAGTCGCTTGCCGGCGAGGTATCGAGCGGCGCAAGGCGGACGGCGTTGGCGAAATTCTCGGTCGAGGAGACTTCGAACATGACGCGCGACGGGCGATCGGTGCGCGTCCAGATCATGCCGCCGGTGGCGTCGACGTCGCCGGACTGGACGCCATGGGTGAATGCCGGCCGCTGATTGGCGCGCGAATAATAGGGCAGCGCGAGGCCCGAGGCGCCGACGAGGCCAATGGCGCTCGCCGACGTGACGAAAGCGCGGCGCGAAATCTTGTTCATGGCTGTCTCCTGGATGGCGTTGAACGTCGCCGCCAAGCTCCAGCGTCAATGTTTCAGCCGCATCTCGAAACCATGAAGGTTTCATAACAATCGACAGGCAGAAAACGTCATTCAAACGGGGCAGCCTGATCGTCAGGCCACCCTTTTTAAAGTTTCGGCCGCGAAGGTGTGTTGAGATTCAGGTCAGGCCGAGTCGAAAATGGTGGTTTCCGAGAACCGGAGCGGAGCGTACTTTTGGTACGTGAGCACCGGAAGCGCAGGAAACCGCCGTTTGCAGGCCGGCTTCACCTGAATATCAGCACACCTCAAGCCGCCTGCGGTTCCGGCTCGAATGCCGGACGGCTGGTGTTAATCAACAGCGAGATACAGGCTGCGGCTATTGCCGTCATGCCGGCGATGAGGAAGGCAAGCTCGTAATTGCCCTGCAATTCACGCATGGTGCCGCCGAAGAAAGCAGCGGTCGCCGCACCCACCTGGTGGCCGGCGACGATCCAGCCGAAGACGATCGGCCCGCTGCGGTCGCCGAACGCCTCGTTTGACAGTCTGAGTGTCGGCGGCACGGTGGCGATCCAGTCCAATCCATAAAGCACCGCGAAGATGATCAGGCTGGTCGACGAGAAGCCGGAATAGGGCAGATAGATCAGCGACAGGCCGCGGATCGCGTAGTAGACGCCGAGCAGCTTGCGGGGATCGAAGCGGTCGGTGAGCCATCCCGATAGCGTCGTGCCGATCAGGTCGAAGATGCCCATCAGCGACAGCAGGCCGGCGGCTTGCACTTGGCCGATGCCCATGTCGCCGCAAAACGCGATCAGGTGCGTGCCGACCAGTCCATTGGTGGTGAAGCCGCAGATGAAGAAGGTGGCAAACAGATACCAGAACACGCGGGTGCCGGCGGCACGGCGCAGCGTGCCGAGCGTTTGCATGAGAAAATTGCCTTGCGAGGCCGGCGGAAGCGGCGGCACGTCGTCGGCGTCCGCACCATAGCGCACCATGCCGATCGAAGCCGGACGCTCCGGCACCAGCAGCCAGACCAGCGGCACCATGCAAGCGGTGGCGATCGCAATGACTATGGCGACCGGCTTCCAGCCGCCCGATTGGGCGAGCGCGGCGAGCAGCGGCAGAAACACCAACAGGCCGGTGGCGGCGGAGGCCGACATCAGACCCATCACCAGGCCGCGATTGGTCTTGAACCAGCGATTGACGATGGTGGCGCCAAGCGCCGTGGCGACCGCGCCCGAACCAACGCCGGAGAATACGCCCCAGGTGAGGAGCAGGTGCCACGGCTGGGTCATCAACAGGCTGAGCGCCGTCGAGCCGGACATCATCACCAGCGATGCGAGCAGCGTGCGGCGCAGCCCGATCCGTTCCATCAGGGCCGCGGCAAACGGCCCGGTCAAGCCGTAGAGGAAGATGCCGATCGCCGCGGCGAGCGAGACGACGTCGCGCCGCCAGCCGAAACTCTCCTCCAGCGGCAGCATCATGACCGACGGTGCCGACCGGAGGCCCGCTGCGATCAACAGACAGAGGAAAATGACGGCGACCACGACGAAAGCGTAGCGCTGGCCAAACGGGCGGGATTGGACTATCATGTTACTGACCGGTACGTTGCAATTGCTTGAAGCCATCCATACGTACCGGTCAGTAACATTGTCAAGAGAGTCGTTGCATGCCATCGGACAAAAATATTGAAACGTCCATCAAAGACCCTCACGCGTCAGCCTTGCCGCGCGCCGGCGAAAAAATCCTTCGCGTGGCCCGCGACCTGTTCTACCGGCAAGGCATCCGGGCGATTGGCGTCGACGAGATCGTACGGCGCGCCGGCGTCACCAAGCCCAGCCTCTATCGCAGCTTTCCGTCCAAGGACGAGTTGGCGGCGTCCTATCTCCGGCAATACGACCTCGAGTTCTGGGCCCGCTTCGACGAGGCGGTGGCTGCCCATCCCGGCGATCCGCGCGCGCAGATCGCCGCCTTCCTGACCCGCGTCGGCAAGCGCACGCAAAAACCCGACTATCGCGGCTGCGGCATGACCAATGCGGCCGTGGAATATCCCGAACGTGGCCACCCGGCCCGCATCGTGAGTGAGGCCAACAAACAGGAATTGCGCCGCCGCCTGCGCGCCATGGCGGCGACGATGGGTGCCGGCGACGCCGATACGCTGGGCGACGGGCTGCTGCTTCTGATCGAGGGCGCCTATATCAGCGGGCAGCTGTTCGGCGCCGGCGGACCGGCGAAATCCGTCGCCCGCAACGCCGACCTCCTGATCGAAGCGAGCTTGAAGAAATAGCGTTTGGATTACAGCGCCGCGCGTCCTTTCGGACGCGCAAAGGACGCTGTAACACTTTGATTCTGCGCATGATCCTTTCCGAAATCGGTTTCGATTTTCGGGGTCATGCGATACGCTACGGCAGCCCGAAACGGAGTTGCCTGCGATGCGTGCTCTTTTGATGATCCCGCTTGCCCTCGCCGCCCTCAGCCAGGCTGCCCAGGCCGGCGATATTTCCAGCGCCTACACCGATCTCGACGCGAAGAAGGACTGCGTGACCTATGCGCAGGCGGAGGAAGACGATGGCGACTGGGCGAGCCTCACCTGTTCGGGCTATCGCGGCTACCCGGTGTTGATCGCCTACGACGACGCCCGCGAATCGCTGTTCTACGGTTTTCCGTCCAGCGACATGACCGCGGTCTGGGAAAGTTTTATCGGCTTCAATTCGGCTGGACCCAGGCTCGAATGGCGCATCGAGACGAATGGCGACCGTGCCATTCCCTTCGCGGTCATCCACCGCCGCTCGATCAGCAATCCCGAGGACGAGAGCAAATCGACCGAGGTGCTGGTCGTCGCCAAGGTCTCCCAGCCGGAGAAGTATGAGGGCTGTACGGTCGCATTGGTGCTGGCCACCGGCAATCCGGCCGCCAACGATGAGGCGCGCAAGCTCGCCGACGAGAAGGCGCGGAGCTTCGCCTGTGGCACGGACATGCGCGTGACGGTCGGCGACGTCCCCGCCTTCGGCCGCGTCGATAACTGACTTCGTCATCCCTGGGCGGAGCGACGCGAAGCGGAGCGCAGACCCTGGGATCCATTCCGTGACATCAACCGAAGTGCGCAGCGGACCAGAATTCTGCACCGTTGCAGCGCTTTGACGTCACGGCATGGATCCAGGGGTCTGCGCTGCGTCGCTACGCTCCTTGCTCCGCCCCAGGATGACGAGGCTGAGGGGCTTTGGCCAACCTCAACGGTTGCGACAGCCCATTGTTCGTCCTTCGGGCCTTGGCCTACTTGCTCGCCTTCGCCCGCTCGATCGCCTCGATGATCATCTTCTTGGCGTAGGCGGCATCGTGCCAACCCTCGATCTTGACCCATTTGCCGGGTTCGAGGTCCTTGTAGTGCTCGAAGAAATGCTGAACCTGATCGCGCGTGATGTCAGGCAGTTGCGTGTATTCGGTGACGTTCTGGTAACGTAGCGTCAGCTTGGGCGAAGGCACCGCGATGACCTTCTCGTCCTGGCCGGAATTGTCTTCCATCACCAGCACGCCGATCGGCCGCACATTGATGACGCAGCCCGGCACCAGCGCGCGCGTGTTGCAGACCAGCACGTCGATCGGGTCGCCGTCGCCCGACAGCGTGTGCGGCACGAAGCCGTAATTGCCGGGATAGCGCATCGAGGTGTGCAGGAAGCGGTCGACGAACAGCGTGCCGGCCTCCTTGTCCATCTCGTACTTGATCGGCTCGCCGCCGATCGGCACCTCGATGATGACGTTGACGTCCTCCGGCGGGTTCTTTCCGATGGCTATGGCTTCGATACGCATGACTTTTATCCCTCTATCGATTTGGAAAACCGATAGCGGGCGGTGGCGCATGGTGCAATGCGGCGAATGGTACTGGAAACGGACTGGGGGTTCAGCGGAAGGAGTGTCGAGCCGTCATTCCCAGACGAAGGCGACCTTCTTCAGAGCCTTCTGCTCGAAGATCTCGACGCCCTCGGCGACGTCGCGGCCACCGGCGCCGGCATAGAAGGTGAGTGCGTTCTGATTGTCCTCCAGTGCCCACACCACCATGCCTTTCAGCCCGTGGTCGGCCAGTCGCGCTCGTGCGGCTGAGAGAAGCCGGCTGCCGAGCCCGATGCCCTGATATTCCGGGCGCACGTAAAGTTCATAGATCTCGCCCTGCTGCTTGAGCTCGCGGGCGCGGTTCTTGCCGATCGTGGCGTAGCCGGCGATCTTGCCGCCGATCTCGACGACCAGAACGGTGGCGGCACGACGGATGGCGTTCGCCCACCAGTCGGCGCCGCGGCGGTTGATCATCGATGTCAGCGTGCGGTGCGGGATGATGCCGGCATAGGCGCCACTCCAGGCCAGCAGGTGCACGTCGGCGATGGCGCTTGCGTCGCGCGGCTCAGCTTTCCTGATATCGATGCTCAGCGTATTCATGATTGGTTAACCATAAACCCGCATCGCCCGATTGCAAGAGTCCGGTCAGCGGCTCCCAGGCTTTCGCACAGGCGATCGAGGGGCCGTTGAACGCTGAACGAACCCGTTCGTAACGACTCAGATTTCGACCAGATGATCGTCGAGCTCGTTGCTGTCGCCGGCCGAGACTGGGAAATGCTCGGCCAGCACCGCGCCCGTCGCTTCGATTGCCTTGATGAAGCCATCGGCGAGACGATCGTCGCCGGCATGCGCGGTAAGGTCGCGGACGACACTGTCCCAGACATCCTGGCCGACGCGGCTGTCGATGCCGCTATCGGCGACCACTTCAGCGTAGCGCTCGGCAATCGAGACGAAGACCAGCACGCCGGTGCGCGCCGTGGTGCGATGGACGTTGCGGGCGAGGAACTGCTTTATCGCATTGGCGTGCGCGGCCTGGTAGCGCAGCCGTCTCGGCACCAGATGGATGCGCAAGCCGGGCAGCGCCCACAACAGAACGAGCACCGAGGCCATCGCCAGGAGCTGCGCAATGACGAAATGCGGTAAGCGGATCGACAGCCACCACACTTCCAGCCCGTAACTGACCGCGAGGCTTACGACGAGCATGGCCAGCGTCGCCATGAAGGCGGCCGGAAAGAAATAGCCGTCGCTGGCATAGGCCACCACGCAGTAGATTTCGCCGTCGGTCTTTGTCTCGGCGGCGCGGATCGCTTCGGCGATGCGGTCATGATCCTCAGGGCTGATCGGTCGTGTCGCCATGTTGTCTCTCACCAGCTTCCCGAAGAGCCACCACCACCGGACGAGCCGCCGCCGCCCGAAAAGCCGCCACCGCCGGACGACCAGCCTCCCCCGCCCGACGACCAGCCGCCGCCAGACCAACCGCTGGACGACCGCCGGCTCGGCTCGAAAGTCATGCCCAGCCAGCGATAGCGGCCAGGCCCGATCTTTTGGCCGAAGATCGGCGGCAGGATGGAGGCGGCGATGCTGCCGAAGAAGATGATCGCCCAGATGGCGATGAATAACGTGACGAAGAGATCGTCGGTGTTGAACGGCGCCTGCTGGTTGCGGGTCCCGCGCGCTTCCAGCTCTTCGGGATTGCCTTCCAGCACCATGACCATGTCGTCGACGGCCTTGACTATGCCGCCGGAGAAATCGCCGGCGCGGAAGGCCGGCACCATGTCGTTTTCGATGATCAGTTTGGTGTGCAGATCAGTCAGCGTGCCTTCCAGCCCGTAGCCGACCTCGATGCGCATCTTGCGGTCGTTCGGCGCCACCAGCAAAAGCACGCCATTGTCCTCGCCGGCCTGGCCGAGATTCCAGGCGCGGAACAGCCGGTTGGCGTAGGGCTCGATCTCCTCGCCGTCGAGGCTGGGGACGGTGGCGACGACGATCTGGTCGGCGCCCTTGGCTTCGAAGTCCGCAAGCTTCTGGGACAGCGCCGCCTCGGTCGCGGCATCGAGGATACCGGCATTGTCGACGACCCGCCCGGTCAGCGCAGGCAATTCGGCGGCAAGGGCGGCGAGAGGGAGGAAGAGGGTTAAGCAGAGAAGGGCTAGAACGACCGGCAGGAATGCGAGGCTGGCGCTTCGTCCCATCCCCCCTGCCGGACATCGCCCCCGCAATGGGGGAGATCGACTATCGCATTGGCTTTCGCCAATTTTGAATATTGCAGGGGTGAACGGAACGCAGAAGCTGGCAATCTCGCCCGTTGCAGGGGAGATGTCCGCCAGGACAGAGGGGGGTGAGACGGAGTGCAAGGCCAATAGGGATCACGCTCACTAGCTGTTCATCACCCGCCCTGCGTCGTACCGAAATCGACCTTCGGCGTCTGCATTTTGTCTTCCTCGATGGTGAAGTTGGCGAACGGCTGGTTGCCGCGGAACCACAGGGTTGCCCAAATCACCGACGGGAAGGTCTTCAGCGTCAGATTGTACTCCTGCACCGCCTGGATATAGTCGCGGCGGGCGACCGCAATGCGGTTTTCGGTGCCTTCTAGCTGCGCCTGCAGCGCCAGAAAATTCTGGTTGGCCTTGAGGTCGGGGTAATTCTCCACCACTGCCAGCAGCCGGGAAAGCGCGCTGGTCAGGCCGGCCTGGCTGTCCTGGAAATTCTTGATGGCCTCTGGATTGCTCAGCGTTTCCGGCGTCACCGTCACTTGCGTCGCCTTGGCGCGCGCCTCGACCACGGCATCGAGCGTATCCTTCTCGTGCGCGGCATAGCCCTTGACCGTTTCGACCAGATTGGGAATGAGATCGGCGCGGCGCTGGTACTGGTTCAGCACCTGGCTCCATGCGGCCTTGGCGTTTTCCTCCGCCGTCGGGATGGTGTTGTAACCGCAGCCGGCAAGCAGCGGCAGCACGATCGCCATCATCAGCAAGGCTGGCAGGTTGCGGAAGACGAAAGGAGAGGAAAGACGCTGGGCAAGCATGGTAAGATCCCTCAATAAGACTGACAGGCGAAGCATTACCACAATCCGCGCGCAAGAACATGACCTCCCCGTGGAAGCGTTACTGGTTCTTTATCATCCACCGCAAGGCCCTGTGATTGGCCGGGCGAACGGGTTAAAGTCGCCACGAAATAGGACATTCGCCATGGCCGGACGCCAGGACAGCGACGATGAATCACGCCGTATCATTGAGCGCGTGGCACGTGAGACCGACCCAGGCGGCACCTCGTTCACTAGCGGAGCCGCGAAGGGCGCGCGCGATCACGTCGCAGCAGTGGATGCCGACCAGTCGGACCCGATCGAATATTGGGGCACGCGCATTGGCCGGGCACTAGGGCTCATTATTGCCATTGGTTTGTTGATCTGGCTCGTGCTTTTCATCATCCAAAGTTAGGAATCTCGTGAACGCCGAAGAACACGACGCGCCGCGCGCGGTCATCGTCATCTCCAGCCATGTCGCGCGCGGCTCGGTCGGCAACCGCGCCGCGGTCTTTGCACTCGAGACGCTGGGCTTTCCGGTGTGGGCGGTGCCGACCGTCATCCTGCCCTGGCATCCCGGCCATGGACGGGCGACGCGCATCGTGCCGCCGCTCGATCAATTCAAGGCGCTGATGGCCGATCTCGAGCGCGCGCCGTGGCTGGGCGAGGTCGGCGCGGTGCTGTCCGGCTATCTCGGTGAAGGCGGCCAGGCCGACGCCGTCGCCTCGCTGGTCGGCGCGGTCAAGGCGAAGACGCCGGATGCCGTCTACATCTGCGACCCGGTGATGGGCGATTCGGGCGGGCTCTATGTGCCCGAGACCACCGCCATCGCCATGCGCGACCGGCTGATGCCGATCGCCGACATCGCCACGCCAAACCGCTACGAGCTGGAATGGATGGCGGGAGCGCCGCTGCCCGACCTGAAAGCGGTGATGACGGCCGCCCTTCATGCCGGGCCAGCGACCATGCTGGTCACTTCGGCGCCGGCGATGATGGCCGGCGGTACCGGCAATCTGCTGCTCAACGGCAACCAGGCGCTGCTGGCCGAGCATCGCCTCATCGACAAGCCGCCCAATGGGCTCGGCGACCTGACCGCGGCCGTCTATCTGGCGCGCATCCTGTCCGGTCAGCCGGCGGTCAAGGCGCTGCAGTCGACCACGGCGGCGGTCTACGAGATACTGGCGCGCACCGCCAAGCGCGGCGGCGACGAATTGCAGCTCGAAACCGACGCACAGAGCCTGTCGCACCCGATGGCGATGGTGCAGCTTCGCCATCTCCTGCATCCGGGGCGGGACAAAAGGGCGTGACTTTTGCCAGAAATGTCGCGCTTGTCGGCGTGGACGGCTGCAAGGCTGGCTGGATCGCCGTTCGCCGCGATCCTGATTCGACACCTCGTAATCCCGGTTCGACATCTCGTAACCCCGGTTCGATACTTCGTAACCCCGACGCGGCACCCTCGGTAGCCGTTTTTCCAAGCTTCGCAGCACTCCTCGAAGCATTGCCGGCCGATGCGACGGTCGCCGTCGACATGCCGATCGGTCTGCCCGATCTTTCGCAAAGAGGCGGACGCGGGCCGGAGGCGCTGGTGCGGCCGCTGCTCGGTAACAGGCAATCCAGCGTCTTCGCCATCCCCTCGCGTGCGGCGCTTTACGCGCATACAGATGGCTTCACCACGGTCGAGGCCTGGTATGCCGCCCATCGCCGGGCAAGCGAAGTGGCGAAGGCGACCTCCGATCCGCCGCGTGGCGTCTCGATCCAGGCCTTCGGCATCTTTACCAAGATCCGCGAGATCGATGCCGTGCTCATCGCGCGTCCCGAACTGCGCAGCCGCGTGTTCGAATCGCATCCGGAGGTCGCCTTCTGCCGGCTGAACAACGATCAGGCAATGCACTTGCCGAAGAAGATCAAAGGCGCCGTCAACCCGGCCGGCATGGCGGAACGCAAGGCGCTGCTTTGCCAGCACGGCTATACCAGGGCCTTTCTCGATCGGGCGCCGCCGCGAGGCGCCGCTGCCGACGACTTTCTCGACGCCGCGGTGATGATGCTGATCGCCGGCCGCATCGCCAGCGGTGAGGCAAGGCCGTTTCCGGATCCGCCGCTCGCCGATCGTTTTGGCATTCCTGTCGCCATCTGGGCATGAATTTCCTGAGGCAACCGCATCGGCGAAGGCCGAATGAGAGGGGCCTTCCAGCATGACAATTGCAGTCCTGTACAATTCGGCATTGCTCGCGACCGGCTTTTGCCGCTAGAGCCTTCCTGACTTAAAAAGAGCTGCCGCCCAACCCGGAAAGGCTCCAGACGCCGCCCATGCCTCATCTCCCTGACCATCTACTCACCGGCTACCAAAATTTCATGAGCGGCCGCTATCTCGCAGAAAGCGGACGCTATCGCTCGCTCGCTCGCGAGGGCCAGTCACCCGAAACAATGATAATCGCTTGCTGCGACTCCCGCGCGGCTCCCGAGGCGATCTTCGACGCCGGCCCCGGCGAACTCTTCGTGCTGCGCAATGTCGGCAATCTGGTGCCGCCCTATGCACCCGATGACCAGTTCCACTCGACCTCCGCGGCGCTCGAATTCGCCGTGCAGAGCCTCAAGGTGAAGAACATCGTGGTGATGGGCCATGGTCGCTGCGGCGGCATCCGCGCAGCACTCGATCCTAATTCCGCGCCGCTGTCGCCCGGCGACTTCATCGGCAAATGGATGAGCCTGATTGCACCGGCGGCCGAGACCGTATCCTCCAGCACCTTCATGACGGCGACGGAGCGCCAGACCGCGCTGGAGCGCATTTCGATCCGCTATTCGATCGCCAACCTCAGGACCTTCCCCTGCGTCTCGATCCTGGAAGGCAAGGGACGGCTGTCGCTGCATGGCGCCTGGTTCGACATCTCGACCGGCGAGCTCTGGGTGATGAACAAGGACACCGGTGACTTCGAGCGGCCGGAAATCACATAGGAGGGTTGCATGGCATGCCGTCCGATCGCCTTCGCCGTAGCGGCGTTGCTGTTTTCAGTCATGTCCGCGCGCGCCGATGACGGCGCGCTCATCGGCCGCTGGTATGCGGCGCTGCTGGTCGCCGATCGCACGGAATTGTCAGACCTGCTTGCCGACGACGTCCGGATAAAACTCGACGACCTCGGCGTCGTCCAGACCAAGCAGGAATTCATCGCCGCGATCGACGAATGGAAAGGCGCTGTCGCCGGGGCTGAAATCCGGCATCGGATCGAGAAGACCGAGGGCGGCGTCACCACGGTGATCGCCTGCTATGATTTTCCCAAAAACGACATGCTGATGCAGGAAACCTTCGCGATCGCCGACAACCGCATCACCGCCAGTTCGCAGGCGGCGATCGCGGAAAACTGCGACGGCTACTGAGCGGGTACTGGCCAGCCGCAATATTGCGTGCGGCAAGCCAGCGCCTTACATCGGTAATGATCCCGCCCTGCCTCTACAGCCATCTCAGCGAAAGATTTGTCCATGCCGTCCACAAAAGCCGTCGACCTCGCCGCCCATCCGCTGACCGCTTGGCAAGGACCGCTTGGCCTGCCCGATTTCACCCGCATCGGCGACGACGATTTTTCTGAGGTTTTCGATGCGGCATTGAAGGCGCATGAGGCCGAGATCGAGGCAATATCAGGCAATGCCGAGACGCCGACCGTCGAGAACACACTCGCGGCGCTGGAGCTTGGCGGCGAGGCGCTCGACCATGTCTCGTCGATCTTCTGGTGCCGGGCCGGCGCCCACACCAACGAAGCAATCCAGGCGCTGGAGCGCGAGATCTCGCCAAAGATGTCCAGGCACTTTTCGGCGATCTCGATGAACGAGAGGCTGTTTGCCCGCATCGACGATCTCTACCAGCGCCGGGAGGCGCTGAATCTCGATGCCGAGACGCTGCGTGTGCTGGAAAAGACCTGGAAAAGCTTCGTCCGCTCCGGCGCCAAGCTTGACGCCGAAGGCAAGAAGCGGCTGGCGGCGATCAATGAGGAACTGTCGTCGCTCGGCACGACATTTGGCCAGAACCTGCTAGCCGACGAGCGCGACTGGGCGCTGTTCCTTGACGAGGCCGATCTTGCCGGCCTGCCGGAATTCCTGAAAAGCGCGATGGCGGAGGCCGCCGAGATGCGCGGCCAGAAGGGCCGCTACGCCGTCACTTTGTCGCGCTCGATCTACGAGCCGTTCTCGACCTTCTCCGAACGCCGCGACCTGCGCGAAATCGCCTTCCGCGCCTTTACCATGCGCGGCCAGAATGGCGGCGCCAGCGACAACACCGCCGTGGTGCGCGATATGCTGCGCCTTCGCGCCGAGAAGGCGAAGCTGCTCGGCTACGCCTCTTTCGCGGCGCTGAAGCTCGACGACACCATGGCGAAAACGCCGGAGGCGGTGCATATGCTGCTCGACCCGGTCTGGGAAAAAGCCTTGGAAAAGGCCGCAAGCGACCAGGCGGAATTGCAGCGGTTGGCGGCCGAGGCCGGCAGCAACGAAGAATTCGCGGCCTGGGACTGGCGCTTCTATCAGGAGAAGCTGCGCGCCGAGAAATTCGCTTTCGACGAGGCCGAGTTGAAGCCCTATCTGCAGCTCGACCGCGTCATCGACGCCTGTTTCGACGTGGCGACACGATTGTTCGGCATCACCTTCGAGGAGAAGAAGGGCATCACCGCCTGGCATCCGGACGCCCGTGTCTTCGTAGTGAAAAATGCCGACGGCAGCGAACGCGGGCTGTTCCTGGCCGACTATTTCGCGCGGCCTTCGAAACGCTCCGGCGCCTGGATGAGCGCGCTGAAATCCGGCTACAAGCTTGGCCATGGCTCCAAGCCCGTCATCTACAACATCATGAATTTCGCCAAGCCGCCGGAAGGCGAGGCCGCTCTGCTGTCGGTCGACGAGGCAAAGACGTTGTTCCACGAGTTCGGTCATGCGCTGCATGGCATGCTGACCGACGTCACCTGGCCTTCGGTCGCGGGCACCTCGGTCAGCCGCGATTTCGTCGAACTGCCCTCGCAGCTCTACGAGCACTGGCTGACCGTGCCGGCGGTATTGGAAAAGCATGCGCTGCATGTGAAGACCGGCAAGCCGATGCCGAAGGCGCTGGTCGACAAGATGCTGGCGGCGCGCACCTTCGGCGCCGGCTTCGCCACGGTCGAATTCACCGCGTCGGCGCTGGTCGACATGGCCTACCATGCGCGGCCGGATGCGCCGGACCAACCGCTTCGTTTCGAAGCCGAAACGCTCGAAAAGCTCGACATGCCCGACACCATCGCCATGCGCCATCGCACCCCGCAATTCGGCCACATATTTTCCGGCGACGGCTATTCGGCCGGCTACTATTCCTACATGTGGTCGGAGGTGCTCGACGCCGACGCCTTCGCCGCCTTCGAGGAGACGGGCGACCCGTTCAATCCGGCGCTGGCCGAGCGGCTCAGGAAGAACATCTATGCTGCCGGCGGCTCGAAGGACCCGGAAGAGCTCTATACCGCCTTCCGCGGCAAGATGCCTTCGCCCGAAGCGATGATGATCAAGCGCGGGCTGGTCTGAACGCCGAAGCTGCCGATCTCCCCCTCGTGGGGAGATGCCAAGTTTTGGTAACGAGGGCAGGACTGAGGGGGCGCGAAGGAATGAGACGGTTCAGGCGTCGCTGAGCAGCTCGACGCTTTTCGCCAGCGCAGCCGGATCGCCGAGGACGCGCAGCGTCTTCAGCCGGGCCGTGCCACCGGCGACGACCGAGACGGCCGATCGCGGCACGCCCAGTGCCTTGGCGACCAGCCGTTCAAGCGCTTGATTGGCGGCGCCGTTTTCCGGCACGGCGCGGACGCGAGCCTTCAGATGGCTTCGCCCGTCTGCCGAGATCTCGATGCCTTCAAGCCTGTCCATTGCCGCTTTCGGCGTCAGCCGGACGAACAGGTCGACGCCGTCGTCACGCGGGCGAAACGGCCCAGTCATGGAATGACCGGTCAGACGACCAGTGGCGCCACCGTGGTGAGCAGGAACTGCCGGAGGAAGAACAGGATCAGAAGCAGGATAATCGGCGAAATGTCGATCCCGCCGAGGTCGGGCAAGAAGCGGCGGATCGGCCGCAGCGCCGGCTCGGTCAGCCGGAAGAGCATGTTGCTGACGCTATCGACGAACTGGTTGCGCGAGTTGACGACGTTGAAGGCGTAGAGCCAGGAGAAAATCGCCGAGGCGATGATGATCCACCAATAAATGTCAAGCGCCAGGACAATGGTCTGAATGAGAGCTATCATGCCGGTCTCCGATTGTTGCCGACATGTAGCCATTACGGGCGAAAGCAGCAAGAGCCGCTGTCCGCGGCAGGCCGCGCGGAGGGTTGGCCGCGCGGCTTTTTGGGCAGAACACCGTCTTGACAGGAAACCGCCGCGCCCGATAAATGCGCCCATCCGCTGGACGGGGCTGTAGCTCAGCTGGGAGAGCGCGTCGTTCGCAATGACGAGGTCAGGAGTTCGATCCTCCTCAGCTCCACCAGTGGGATAGCCTAAATATCTGATTTCGCTGCCAGTGAACGGTTTTCCGTTGGCTGGACTGTGGTTCGCGCAACCGGTCATCCCCGGCACGGCGGCGGCCGCATATGGGCGGATGACGAAGGTCCACCGCCACGCCGACGGGTTATGACGCCCAGAACCGCGTCGTACGCGGTCCTGTCTCGATCAAAAAAGATCGGCGACCTGGTGGCGAAGCCGATTGACCCCGCTGCTATCAGGAACTTGGCAGTCGGTCCGGCTCTACGGCTCGGATGCGAAACATCGGCGACGCTGACGCGTTTAGCAGCAGGAGGGCGGAGGCACCAGCGAAGTGAAGGAGGCTGGAATGCCCAAAGCGAATGGCCGTTATGCACTGGGCTTCACCACACTCGAACAGGAGGTCGATCAACTCCCGTTGCAGGTGGAAGGCGAATTGCCGGCGTGGCTCACCGGGCGGCTTCTCCGAACCGGGCCCGCGAAATTCGAGGTAGGCCGGCAAGCCTATACGCATTGGTTCGACGGTCTCGCCATGCTCCACGCCTTCGACTTCAGCGATGGCGCGGTCGGCTATTCCAACCGCTTCATCCGATCGCAATCCTATTGCGAGGCGATGGAGACGGGTCGCATCACGCGCGGCGAATTCATGACCGATCCCTGCCGCACGATCTTTGGTCGCGTCATGGCGATCTTCAATCCGAAGCTGACCGACAATGCGAATGTCAATGTGTCGGTGCTGGCCGGCGAGATCGTGGCGCTGACCGAGACGCCGATGCCGATCCGCTTCGATCCACGCACGCTCAAAACGCACGGCGGGCTCCAATTCAGTCGGGCGATCAAGGGGCAGATCTCGACTGCGCACCCGCACAGCGACGGCGAGCGCGGCTACTCCTACGTCATCGAGATGGGTCGCCGCAGCACGTATCGCCTGTTCGTCGACGAAAGCGGCGTGCAGCGTGTCCTGGCCGAATTGCCCGTTGATCGGCCGAGCTACATGCATTCCTTCGGCATGTCGGAACGGTATTTGGTGCTGACGGAGTTTCCGCTTCGGGTGAACCCGCTCAAGCTCGCTTTCTCAGGCAGGCCCTTCATCACAAACTATCGCTGGCAGCCGGAGTTTGGCACGGTATTCACAGTGATCGATAAGTCGACCGGCGCTGTCGCCGCCCGTGCCAGGGCGGCGGCGTGCTTCTGCTTTCACCACGTCAATGCCTTCGAGGCGGACGGTGCGCTGCTGGTGGACCTCCTCGCCTATCCTGATGCGAGGATCATCGACGAGCTGCGCCTCGACCGGCTGCGCTCCGGAGCGCAGGTCAACCCAACCTCGACCTTGACGCGGTACCGCATTCCGCTCGACGGCAATCCTTCTGCGGCTGTCGAGATCGAGCCGGAACCGCTCTGCGACACGCGCATCGAGTTGCCGCGCATCGACTATTCCCGCCGCGCAGGCAGATCGTACCGCTGCGTATGGGGAGCCGGGCAAAGTGAACCGGACAGTTTCCTCCACACCATAGCCAAGATCGACCTTTCAGCCACCGCGCCGGCGACCGTGACGACCTGGGTCGAACCGGGCTGCTATGCTGGCGAGCCTGTTTATGTGGCGCGGCAGGCCGGCGTGGAGGAAGACGATGGCGTCCTGTTGTCCGTTGTCCTCGATGTCGGTGCCGGCACGTCATTCCTGCTCGTGCTCGACGCCGCGACGCTCGCCGAACGCGCCCGGGCATCCGTCCCGCATCACATCCCTTTTGGCTTTCACGGCAACTATTTTGCGCGCCCGGATCGATCCGCGCGCTGACCGATGCCAAGTGCCGGCCACTGCTGTTCCTTCGAGCCTGGATTCTCGGCACTCAGGGAAACGAAGCCGGCGCCCACGCTCCACCGGCCGAACTCGAGGCAACGGCCGCCGCGACGAACTTCACGCCACGGGCGCCGTCGACGACATCGGGCACCTGGGCCGCGCGGACGGCATCAACCGCTTCGCCGGCGCGATGAGCGCGGATGATATCGGCGGCGTCCCGATAGAGGTTGGCGAACGCCTCGATGTAACCTTCCGGGTGGGCTGCCGGCATGCGCGACACACGCCGGCTCTCCTCGGACGCACCATGACCGCCGCGCACAAGCGTGCGCGTTTCCTCGCCATGGCGCGAAAAGCGCAGTTCTTCGGGCCGCAGGCCCGACCATTCAAGCCCGGCCTTGTCGCCGTAGATGCGGACCGACAGGTCGTTGTAATGGCCGGGAGAGGTCTGGCTGGCCAGGATGGTGCCACGCGCCCCGCCCGTCCAGCGCACCAGCACATGGGCGTTGTCGTCGAGCCGCCGCCCCGGCACGGCGGTGAAGAGATCGGCAGAGACCTGCTCGGCCTGGTATCCCGAGACGAAGCTTGCGAGGTTGAACGCGTGCACGCCGATATCGGCAAGCACCGCCGATTGCCCGGCCCGCGCCGGATCGGTGCGCCATTCGGCCTGCTTCTGGCCCTCCGCATCGATCGGCAAGGTTAGCCAATCCTGGATGTAGGCGGCGTGCACGGCGACGACCCGGCCGAGCTCGCCGGCCGCCACCATCTCGCGCGCCTGCCGGACCATAGCGTAGCCGGTGTTGTTGAGCGTCACCACGAATTTACGGTTTTTCACGCGCGCCAGGCTCACCAGTGCTTCTGCGTCAGTCAGTGTCGTCGACAGCGGCTTGTCGCAGATCACGTCGATCCCGGCTTCGAGGAACGCCGTCGCGATCGGCGCATGCAGATGATTGGGCGTCACGATGACGACGGCTTCGATGCCGTCGGGCCGCATCGCCTCGGCGCGCGCCATTTCGCGGTAGTCGGCATAGCTGCGCTCGGGCACGATACCGATCTCGGCGGCCGAGACGGCCGCGTTTTCCGGATCCGAGGACAATGCCCCGGCAACCAGCGCGATCTGGTCGTCGAGCCGCATGGCCAGCCGGTGCACGGCACCGATAAAGGCGTTGCGGCCGCCACCCACCATGCCGACCCTCAGGCGTTGGCGCATTGATCCGTCCGAGGTTGCATAGACCATGATTTGAGAACTCCGTGCCGAAGATTGTGAACGCGACTATAGGATGTCGGACGCCATTTTCGAACATGATTTCCAATTTTTGTTTTGTAAAACGATCATGCCGCGCTAGCTTGGTGGCTGTCATGACCTTGGGAGGAGGGTTCGGGTGACGAGACACAGCTTGTTAGACGCCGCCTTCCCTGTGCGATGAGCGGAGCGCGCAGATCGCCCGACCAAGCTGGCACTGGCGGCCGCAACGAGGCCCCGGCGAAGAAACAGGGCCGCTCGCTTGCTGCGCTCGGCTACACCAAGCCGCAGACTTATGAGGAACTGCGCGCGGTGCTGTCGTCCGGCACCGTGCATTTCCCAAAACGCCTGCGCCAGGTTGCCATCTTCCTGTGGCAGCATCCGAGCGACGTCGCGCTCGGCACGATCGCGCAGGTCGCCGAGCAGGCCGGTGTGCAGCCCTCGACGCTCGTCCGTTTCGCCCAGATCTTCGGCTATGCCGGCTTTTCCGATTTCCAGGGGCTTTTCAAGGACCATGTCAAAGGCTCCTGGCCGGAAAGCCGGGCGCGCGACGGACAGGATCGCGCGGCCACCGAACCCAACGCCGATCTGCATTTTCTCAACGGCATGATCGGCGCCTCTCAGGCTTCGCTCGGCCGCATCGACAATAGCTTCGACATTGCCAGCTTCGAGCGCATGGTCGACCTGCTGGCGGCGGCCGACCTGATCTATGTGATCGGCAGCAAACGCGCCTTTCCGGTCACCACTTATCTTTCGCTCACGTTGTCGCAGCAGGGCGTGCGCAATGTGCTGGTCGACAATGTCGGGTCCACCGCGCTCGACCAGATCAGCTGCATTGGCAAGAGCGACGCCGTGCTGGCGGTCTCCTTCAGCCCCTATAACTCGATCACGCCGGATCTCGTTGCTGTCGCCTATGAGCGAAAGGCGCGCATCGTCGCCATAACCGACAGCACGTTTTCTCCCCTGGTCAAGTTCTCGGACACATGGCTGGAGGTTGTCGAATCCGACTTCGCCGGCTTCCGCTCGCTTGCCGCTTCGCTCGCCGTCGGCATGGCCCTTGTCCACGGCGTCGTCGCGCGCCGCACGGCCGCAGACGGACACGATTGACTATCGGGAATTCTTGTTCCATATTTAGAAAAATAGAAACTTTGTTCCGGGAGGAGCAATGGAGCTTCGGCTAGAGGGCAAAGTGATGCTGGTCACCGGCGCGACGCAAGGCATTGGCCGGGCGATTGCCGAAAGCCTTGGGCGCGCTGGCGCCGGCGGCCTGCTGGTCACTGGCCGTGAGCCGGCGCGTGGCGCCGAAGTCGCAGCGGCGCTTTCAGAGATAGGCACGCCCACCGCATTCGTCGCCGCCGATCTGGCTGACGCCACGGCGCCGGCGCGGCTGGTGGAGGCATGCGTCGGGCGCTTCGGGCGCATCGACGCGTTGGTCAACGCCGCCGGCCTGACCAACCGCGCCTCGTTCCTCGATGCCGGCCTCGACGATTGGGCAGCGCTGTTCGCCGTCAACGCACGGGCGCCGTTCTTCCTGATGCAGGCGGCCATTGCGCAGATGCGCAAGCAAGGTCAAGGCGGCGCCATCGTCAACATCCTATCGATCAACGCGCATTGCGGCTCGCCCGAACTCGCCGTCTATTCGGCCACCAAGGGCGCGCTCGCTACCCTCACCCGCAACGCCGCCAATGCGCATCGCTTCGACCGCATCCGCGTCAACGGCATCAATGTCGGCTGGACCGACACGCCGGCCGAGCGCATCATGCAGGCCGAGACGCTTGGGCTGGGCCCGGGGTGGCTCGACGCCGCCAACGCGTCGCAACCTTTCGGGCGACTGCTGGCGGCCGACGAAGTGGCCAACCTCGCCGTCTTCCTGCTCTCCGACGCCTCCGGGCCGATGACCGGTGCGCTGATCGACCAGGAACAGTGGGTCGTGGGGGCGAACCGGTGAACGCTTCAGCGTCCCCCGAAACGCTCGGCCCGAAACTTATTAGCCGGCTTCGTTCTGACATTCAAAAGCCGTCCTACGACCGGACAGCGCTGGCCGCCGGCATGGCCCATATCGGCGTCGGCGCCTTCCATCGCTGCCACCAGGCGGAATACACCGACGATCTCCTGTCCAGCCATTTCGATCGCTGGGGCGTGGTCGGCATCAACATCCGCGCTCCAAACCTGTCGCAGACACTGGGCAGGCAAAGCGGGCTCTACACGCGCCTGATCCGGCAGGACACCAAGGTCGAGGCGCGAATCATCGGCAGCATCACCAGGGTCGTCGACAGCCAGGACAGTGCGGCACCCGCGCTCGACGTGCTGGCTTCCGCCGACATCGAGATGGTCACTATGACGGTGACGGAGAAAGGCTATTGCCACATCCCGTCCAGCGGCGCGCTGGATGTCGATCACCCGGACATCGTCCACGATCTCGCCAACCCGCAAACGCCGCGAAGCGTGCCGGGCATTCTGGCGCGGGCGCTCGAACTGCGGATGAGCTCGCATGGTCGTCCGGTGACGCTGCTCTCCTGCGACAACATCCCGACCAACGGCGTCATCCTGGCCAATGTTGTGCAGGCTTTGGCCAGCCGGCGCAGCAACGCTCTTGCCGACTGGATCGCCGCCAACGTCGCTTTCCCCTCGGCCATGGTCGACCGCATCGCGCCAGCGACCTCTCAGGCCGACATCGATACCGTGGAGCAGCGTTTCGGCTATCGCGATGCCGCCGTCGTCGTCGGCGAGCCGTTCAGGCAGTGGGTGATCGAACAAAAATTCGCCGGCCGCGTGCCGCGATGGGACCGGGTCGGCGCGAGCTTCGTCGGCGACGTCACGCCGTTCGAGCACCTCAAGATGCGGGTGCTCAACGGCGCCCAGACCACGCTTGCCACGCTCGGCGTGCTGGCCGGCCTTGAGCACACGTCGGATGCGATCGCCGACCCGCTGCTCGCTACTTTCGTTCGGCGCATGCTGATCGAAGAGACGCTTCCGACGCTGATGCCTGTGCCGGGTATGGCGCCGCTGGCCTATGTCGAGCAAAGCCTCGCTCGCTTGCGAAATACGGCGATCCGGCATCGCAATCACCAGATTGCCACCGACGGCTCGCAAAAGATCGTGCAGCGGCTTCTCAATCCGATCCGCGAGCGGTTGCAGCGTGGCGACAGCATCGCGCTCTTGTCGGTCCCGGTTGCAGGCTGGATGGCCTATCTGATCCGCTCCTCGGCACGGTTCGGCAGACGCTGGCCGGTGTCCGACCCTTATGGCGACAGGATCGCCGGCCTTGCCGACGCGATCGGCGCCGACACGAAGGCTTTGGCAGCCGCGATCCTCGCCATCGACACGATCTTCGATCCGAAGCTTGCCGCAAACGGCGATTTCCGCAACGCGATCATCGCCGGTCTCGACGGCCTGCTCGGCGACGATCCGATGGCTTTCGTCAGACAGGTTTGTGCCTTGCCGACGGCCGCACGGTTGAAGCGGCCCACACAATCGGCATAGTAGGGGGAAGGGAGGCACTATGAAGCTCGGACTGCTCACCGCACCGTTTGCGGACACCTCGCTTGACGAGGTTGCCGATTGGTCGAGTTCGGTCGGCTTTGAGGCGCTGGAGATTGCCTGCTGGCCGAAATCCTCCGGGTCCGCCCGGCGTTATGCCGGCACCAGCCATATCGACGCCGCCTCGGCCTCGGCTTCGCAGGCCAAGGAAATCGCGTCATCACTGGCGGAAAAGAACCTGTCGATCTCGGGCCTCGGTTTCTACCCCAATCCGCTGCATCCCGATGCCGCCCACCGCAAGACCGTCATTGACCATCTGAAAAAGGTGATCGTGCTGGCGAGCCATATGGGCGTGCCGGTCGTCAACACCTTCTGCGGCGGCGACGCTTCAAAAACCATCGACGCCAACTGGGAAGAGGCCCTCAAGGTCTGGCCCACCATCGTCGCCCACGCGCGCGAGCACGGCGTGAAGCTCGCCTTTGAAAACTGCCCGATGATCTTCAGCTATGACGAGTGGCCAGGCGGGCACAACATCGCCTATTCGCCCTACATCTGGCGCCGTATCCTCGAGGCCTGGGGCAGCGATGTCGGCATGAACTTCGACCCGTCGCATCTGGTCTGGCAGATGATCGACCAGGCCCGCTTCATCAAGGAATTCGGCCCATACATGCTGCATGCCCACGCTAAGGACCTGATGATCGATCCTGATGCACTTTACGAGCGCGGCATCCTGTCGGCCGGCATAGGCTGGCAGGTGCCGCGCATGCCGGGGCTCGGCGATGTCGACTGGAACGTCATCTTCTCAGGCCTCTATCGCGCCGGCTATGACGGACCCATCATCATCGAACACGAGGACCGGCGATTTGAAGGGAGCGACGACAAGGTCAAGCGGGGCTTTCTGCTGGCCCGCGACGTGCTGCGCCCCTTCGTGAAGTGACATTGCTTTGAACTGAACCGAAATCAATGTGGAGGAAGACGTACATGCGTAACAGGAAATATCTGGCAATGGTCCCGCTGCTCGCCAGCGCGGCCTTGATGGCTTCGGTGGGCGTCTCGGCCGCCGAAGCCAAATACACGATCGGCATTTCCAACACCGTCCAGGGCAATGGCTGGCGCGAGGAGATGATCTGCGCGATGAAGGCGCAGGCGCTTGCCTCCGGCGAAGTGACCAAGCTGAACATCGCCCATCGCAACACCGACGCCGCCGGCCAGCTCGAGGATATCCGCAACCTGATCAGCGCCAAGGTCAACGCCATCGTCGTCAACCCGGCCGATCCGGCCGGCATCAAGTCAGCCCTTGAGGAAGCCACCAAGGCCGGCATCGTCGTCGTCGCCGTCGACCAGGCGGTCACCGAGCCGTCGGCCTACATCATCTCCAACAACCAGGAACAGTACGCCTATCTCGGCGCCAAATGGCTGTTCCAGCAGATCGGCGGCAAGGGCGACGTCGTCTATATGCGGGGTGCGGCCGGAGCCTCGGCCGACAGCGACCGCGACAAGGGCTTCAAGAAGGCGCTCGCCGAATTCCCCGACGTCAAAGTCGTGCATGAGGTCTTCACCGGCTGGCAGCAAGATCAGGCCAAGCAGCAGATCCTCGATTTCATCGCCACCGGAACGCCCGTCAACGGCATCTGGACCTCGGGCATCGACAATGTGATCGTCGATGCGCTGGTCGAGTCGCAGACGCCGCTGGTGCCGGTGGTCGGCGCCGACAATGCCGGCTTCGTCGGCCAGCTGAACTCGGTCGAAGGCCTTGTCGGCGCGGCGGTGACCAACCCCGGTTCAATCGGCGGCGCCGGCGTGACGCTGGCCCTTCAGATCCTGAACGGCAAGAAGCCGGCGGAGCAGACCGTGCTGGTCGAGCCGCAGCTCTGGGAGAACGCCACCGAGGAGGGCAAGGCCAAGCTGAAGGCCGCCGCCGATCCGTCGCTGAGCCCGGAATGGCCGGTCTCGATCTCCATCCCGGACTGGACCACCTACACCAAGGAACAGATCGTCGCCTGCAAAGGCCCTGGCGAGTAATGATCGCTTCGAGCAGCGTAGCGAGGACGGCGAACTGCCGTCCTCGCGATACAACGAGTTGATTGGTTGGCGCTCTACGGCGCCCCCCTCTGTCCTGCCGGACATCTCCCCCACGAGTGGGGAGATCAGCCGTTACCAAGGCTTTGGCCAATCTTCGGCGTTGCAAGAAGAGGGTCGGCGTCAAAGCTGCCAATCTCCCCCCTTGTGGGGGAGATGTCCGGCAGGACAGAGGGGGGCGCCGTAGAGCGCCAGCAAGAATGTTCTGTTTCTGATGCGGACAGCGTAAGTGGTTGGCGTCATAAATATTTGGACAGTTTGGACGAGAACAACACGTTTTGACAACAAACCCTTTGCAGCAAAACCCCCTCCTGGACGCCACCGGCGTCGTGAAGACCTACGGCGCCGTGGTGGCGCTCCGCAACGCGTCGCTTTCGGTTCTGCCGGGTGAGGTTCACGCGCTGATGGGCGCCAATGGCGCCGGCAAATCGACGCTGGTCAAGATCCTGACCGGCGCCATCCGCGCCGATGCCGGGCATATCCTGATCCGCGGCGAAGCCCGCGACGTCCGCTCGCCTGCCGATGCGCGCCGCGCCGGCCTGCTTCCGGTCTACCAGGAACCATCGCTCATCCCGGATCTCGACGTTGCCTCCAACCTTCGCCTGACCGACACGCCGGTCGAGCCGTTCCGCGCCTGGGTGCGCGAGCTCGGCATTCCCGACCTCGACATCCGCGACACCGCGCGCGACATCCCGCTTGCCGTGCTGCGCGTGCTCGATCTGGCGCGCGCACTAGCCGTCGAGCCCGACGTTCTGCTGCTCGACGAGATGACCGCAGCACTGCCGGCAAACCTTGCCGAAAAAGTGCTCGAAGTCGTACGCCGGCAAGGCGACAGCGGCCGTTCGGTGATCTTCATTTCCCACCGCTTTGTCGAGATATCGGCGCTTTGCGACCGCGCCACCGTGCTTCGTGACGGCGAGACCGTCGGTGTCGTCGACATCGAACCGGGCGTAGAGGAGCGCATCGTCGAGATGATGCTCGGCGCCAAGATCGAAAGGACGCGAGTGGCCGCGCGCCAGGCGGGCCAGGCCGCCTCGCCCAGGGATAGCCGTCCGCGTCTCGGCGTGGCGAACCTTCGTGTCGGCACCAAGCTCAACGACGTGTCGTTCGAGCTGGCGAACGGCGAAGTCGCGGGTGTCGTCGCGCTTGAGGGCCAAGGCCAGGACGAGCTCTTCGCAGCACTTGCCGGCTCGATCCGCCCGTCTGGCGGGACGATCGAGGTGGACGGGCAGCCGGTGAAATTCGCGCATCCGGCCGATGCGATCCGCGCAGGCATCGCCTATGTGCCCGGCGACCGCACCGAGGCGCTCGCCATGCAGCGCTCGGTGCGTGAAAACATCGCGCTCCCGTTCAGCGCCGCCTTGCGCAACTGGGGGCCGATCAACATGCGGCAGGAAGGCTCCAGGGTCGTCAATGCGATCGAGCGGCTGCAGATCGACACGCGCGCCCAGCGCGAGGTGCAGCGCCTGTCCGGCGGCAATCAGCAGAAGGTGACGATCGCCCGCTGGATCGCTGCTGAGGCACAGACCATCCTCTGCTTCGACCCGACGCGCGGCATCGATGTCGGCACCAAGCAGGAGATCTACAAGCTGCTGCGCCAACTCGCCGACCAGGGCAAGTCGGTGCTGTTCTATACGTCCGAGCTCGAGGAGGTGCAGCGTGTCTGCGATCGCGTCATCGTCATCTTTGGGGGCCGCGTCGTCGATGTCTTCCCCGTCGAACTCGCCGACGAGCCGGCGCTGATGCGCGCCGCTTACGGCTTGCCGCGCGGCGCCAAGGAGGATGTCGGCATCCTTGCTGGCGCGAACCCGGCGGTGACGCCTTGAGCCGCCTTATCCGCCGCCAGGGCTGGGTCGCCGGCCTGATTGTCCTGTTCGTGGTGCTGTTGGTGATCACCAAGCTGATCCAGCCGGGCTATGGCAGCGGCGATTTCGGCTCGCTGGTGCGCGCGGTGCTGCCTTACGCCTTTGCCGTGGCCGCCCAGACGATTGTCGTCATCGCCGGTGGTATCGATCTTTCCGTCGGCGCCATGATGGCGCTGACCAGCGTCACCGCCGCCTCGATGATGGACGGCGCCAGCGAGGAATACGCGCTGTTCGTGGTGCCGTTCGTGCTGGCCATGGGGCTGGTGCTGGGCGCCGTCAACGGCATGCTGATCGTCGTCACCCGCGTGCCCGATATCGTCGTCACGCTGGCCACCCTGTTCGTCCTGCAGGGCGCCGCCCTGCTCGTCCTCGGCGCGCCCGGCGGTGGGGTGGCCGAATGGCTGCGGGCGACCATCATCGGCACCGTCCCGATTCCGGGGCTGCCGGGGATCTCTGCCTGGATACCGAAGGCGCTGGTGCTGCTCATCGTCTGCCTTTGCATCATCTGGATACCCCTCAAGCGGTCAAAACTCGGCCTTTCGATCTACGCCATCGGCAGCAGCGAGTTGGCAGCATTTCGCAGCGGCGTGCCCGTCGCGCGCACCAAGATCATCGCCTATGCCCTGTCGGGGCTTTTCGGCGCCATGGGCGGACTGGCGCTGACTATGAGCACCGGCATCGGCGCGCCTATCCCCGGCCCCTATCTTCTTGCCAGCGTGGCGGCGGTGGTGCTCGGCGGCGTCGCGCTTGGCGGCGGCAAGGGCGGATTGCTCGGCCCGATCGTCGCCGTCTTCGTGCTGCGGCTGGTACGCACCGACTTGACGCTGCTCGCCATCGATCCCAACGTCACCGCAATCATCGAGGGCGCGATCATGGTCGCCGTGGTGATGTTCGGGGCGTTTATTACGATGAGAGGGCGGCAATGATGAGCAGTGCCGTGAGGTTGGCGCATCGGAATGAAGTAAGGCTTGGCGCTCTACGGCGCCCCCCTCTGTCCTGCCCCGGGCAAAACCAATCGCGAGCAATCTGATGAGCACAACCGCGATCACTCCCCAACCCGTCCCCTTCGGCCGCCGCCTGAAACGCTTCATGGCCGACCGGCCGCTGATCCCGCTGATCATCCTGCTGGTCATGCTGGTGGTGATCCTGCAGATCCTGCGCCCCGGCATCGTCAACGAGCGCTGGCTCGCCAACACCGTCAAGTTCGCCATCCCGCTGGCGATCCTCGCCGGCTGCCAGACCATGACCATGCTGACCGGCGGCATCGATCTGTCGGTCGGAACCGTGGCGACGATGAGCGCCTTCATCATGGCGACGCAGGTCGTCAACCATGACCCGGCGGTGGCGATCCTCATCGCCTTGGTGCCGGCGGTGCTGATCGGCCTGGTCAACGGCATCGGCGTCGGCGTCTTTCGCGTGCACCCGCTGATCATGACGCTCGGCACCAGCCTGATCGGCACCGGCTGCCTGCAGGTCTACCAGCGCACCGTCATCGCTTCGGGCGCCAAGATTCCGCCCTTCCTGGCCTGGCTCGGCACCGGCCTGACCTATGGCATACCCAATGCGCTGCTGCTGTTCGTGCCCGTCGCCATCCTCATCGTCTTCACCCTGAACCGCACCGGCTTTGGCCGCCTGCTTTACGCGGTCGGCGACAATGAAGGGGCGGCACGCCTGTCCGGCGTCCGCTACTGGCAGGTCATCACCGCGCTCTACATCATCTCGAGCGTGCTCGCCGGCATCACCGGCCTGCTCTATATCGGCCTGATCAAGGCGCCGTCGCTATCGCTGGCCGAACCGCTGGTGCTGCCTTCGGTGGCAGCCGCCGTGATCGGGGGAACCTCGATCTTCGGCGGCCGCGGCGGCTACACCGGCACGATCATCGGGGCGCTGATCCTCACCGTGCTGACGACGCTGCTGACCATCCTGCAAATGCCGGAAGGCGCGCGGCGAATATTGTTCGGGCTGATCGTGCTGTTTGTGACGGCGGCATATTTGCGGATTATCGAGGATCGGTAGGGGTGGCGCGAGCCGCTGCTTGTGACCCGAAGCGGACAGCCGGCTTTGCCGCCAGTAGGACCGCTACCGGCGAAAGCAGACGCCGTAGCGAAGGACTACGCGACCGGAGTTGGAGCGGCAGCGTCTCTCATGCCGTCGCGCAATAACTGCACTTTACGGTTTAGCTCGATCATTTCGGGTGCCGTGAAGCCCGAATGGAGCAGTAGGGCGGCCGTCAAGCAGCCTGTCTTGGCGTGAAGGCTAGCGCCCTTTTCACTGAGATGGACCTGCACCTGCCGCTCATCCGTTGTGCTGCGCTGGCGAGCAACAAAGCCCGCAGCTTCGAGGCGCTTTACGGCAGGCGTGATCGTGCTTGGCTCCAGCGCCAGCCTGTCCGCGATAGCGCCGATCGTTAGTCCGTCGCGCTCCCAAAGGACGCTCAATACCAG
This sequence comes from Mesorhizobium sp. M0938, assembly GCF_040319125.1. Lineage (NCBI taxonomy): Bacteria > Pseudomonadati > Pseudomonadota > Alphaproteobacteria > Hyphomicrobiales > Phyllobacteriaceae > Mesorhizobium > Mesorhizobium sp. M0938. The sequence continues at coordinate 380,893 of NZ_JAMYNS010000002.1, forward strand.
GTACTGGGTATAGGTGACGCCAAGCTCGTCCAGCATCGGCTTGTAGACACGCTGAATGGCGATCGAGGCGGAATAGATCGAAAAGCAAAGCTGACCATCAAGCGGTAGCACGGGGTCGTTGGCCATTGTAGCCTCCATTTCGTGGCGCGGATGTCCACTATCACAGAAAATGATATCGCGATAAAGAAATCGCTTTACAAGCCGAATGCGCATCTGTACACGTTGATTATCGCGATAATGATTATCGTGACAAACAAGGAGATGCCGATATGATCAAGACCCTCATCGCCGCCGCTGCGACACTTGCAATGGCGGCAACCGCTCTCACACCCGCCGCCGCACAGCCGGCAGGCGTAAAGAACGTCGTTCTCGTCCACGGCGGCTTCGTCGATGGTTCGGGCTGGCAAGGCGTCTACAAGATCCTGAAGAAGGACGGTTACAACGTCACCATCGTTCAGAATCCGACGACCTCGTTGGCTGACGATGTAGCCGTGACAAGGCGCGCGATTGCCGAACAGGACGGCCCTGTCGTTCTCGTCGGCCATTCTTATGGTGGCGTCGTCGTCAGCGAAGCCGGCACGGACGAGAAGGTGAAGGCTGTCGTCTACATTGCAGCGTTCGCACCGGACAAGGGTGAGTCCGTTTCCTCGCTGATCGCCAATCCGCCTGCTGGCGCGCCTGTGCCGCCGATCCTGCCGCCCGTGGATGGTTTCCTCTTCCTCGACAAAGACAAGTTCGCTGCCTCGTTCGCAGCAGATGTAGACGCCGATGTGGCATCGTTCATGGCCGATTCGCAGGTTCCGTGGGGCGTCGAAGCGCTGACCGGCGCAGTCACCGATCCGGCATGGAAGTCGAAGCCGAGCTACTACCTGGTTGCGTCTGAAGACCGAATGATCCCGCCGGCGGCGCAGCGCATGATGGCCGGGCGTGCCGGATCAACCGTCACAGAAACCGCCGGCAGCCATGCCGTCTATGTATCAAAGCCCGAGGCTGTCGCTGCACTCATCGAGCAGGCTGCGACAAGCAAGTGAATGAGACTACGTCAACCCCGAAGCGTCCATCGGCGCTTCGGGAACTAACTAAAGAACTGCTGGTGCCGCCTTCGGTGGCAGCCGCCGTGATCGGCGGAACCTCGATCTTCGGCGGCCGCGGCGGCTATACCGGCACCATCATCGGCGCCCTGATCCTCACCGTGCTGACGACACTGCTCACCATTCTGCAAATGCCGGAGGGCGCGCGGCGGATATTGTTCGGGTGATCGTGCTGCTCGTGACGGCGGCGTATTTGCGGATTGTGAAACAGAGGTGAAGGCGCCGCGGCGCCTGCTTCTGGCAAAGTCGACTTACGTCTGCACACGTTGACCGTTGCGGCCATGCGGTCTTGCAACTCTCCGTCCCAGCCATCATGAGCCTACTTCCCTGCACGCCGCTTGTCGGTCGCACCGGAGCCCCATAGGGCGCGCGTGAACAGGTTCCGTTTGCCCTTGCGCGGGACAAGCTCGATATCGCTGACAAGCTTTGCGCCGTCCTTGCGCCGCTCCAGGGTGATCTTGCGGCTGTGATAGGCTTCCAGCTCGGCTCGGTGCGCCACGCTTATGATGGTGACATCGGGCAATTCGTGGAGCAGCACCTCCATCATCCTGCCTTGGCTCTTCTCATCGAGCGCTGAGGTCGCTTCATCCAGGACGACGATATCGGGACTGTGCAGGAGGAGGCGCGCGAAGGCGAGCCGCTGCTTTTCGCCACCCGACAAGGTCTGGTCCCATGGCGCGTCTTCCTTGATCTTAGCGGCGAGATAGGCGAGGCCCACCTTGTCGAGGGCAGCCTTGATCTCGTTGGTCGTCCAGTTGTCGGCCGCCGCTGGATAGGCGACGGCGCGGCGAAGCGTACCAGAGGGGATATACGGCCGTTGCGGCAACATGAACAGTCGTCTCTCAGCGTGGAAACTGACGCTGCCGCCGCCCCATGGCCACAGACCCGCGACGGCTCGCACCAGCGTGCTCTTGCCCGAACCCGATTCGCCGGCCACCAGCACCCGCTCGCCTGGCTCGATCACGACCTCGGTTTCCTTGACCACGGAGGTGCCGTCGTCGAGCGTCACGGACAGATTGTCGAGGCTGAGCATCGCATCGTCTTCGGTCTCGCCACGCTGGATCCGCCCCAGGGCGTCGCTCTGTTCGGCGCGCTCCAGCCCGTCGAGCGACATCATCAGCGAAGCGATGCGCCGGGCCGAGGCGTTCCAGTCGGCGAGACGTGGATAGTTGTCGACCAGCCACCCGAACGCCCCCTGCACGATGGCAAAGGCGGACGCAGCCTGCATGACCTGTCCAAGCGTCATGCTTCCCTCGAGAAACTTCGGAGCGCAAAGCAGGACCGGCACGAGCGGCGCAAACAGGCTCGACCCTTGCGACACCAGCGCCGTGCGCATGTGCTGGCCTGTGAGCAGCGCCCATTGCCTGAGCACATGGCCGAAATTCCTGTCGATGCCGCTGCGCTCCTCCTCCTCGCCGCCGAGCAAGGCGATGCTCTCGCCGTTTTCCCGCACGCGCGTCAGCGTGTAGCGGAACTCGGCTTCCGCCTGGTTCTTTTCCTCGGAGAGGTGGACGAAATGGCGGCCGATGACAGTCATGGACGTGGAGGTGATCGCGGCGTAGACGACCGCCGTGATGACGAGGAAGCCGGGAATGGTGACGCTCGAACCCGCGATCGTCAGCGTCAGCGCCCCGCCGATCGTCCACAGCACGACGATGAAGGTCGAAGCCGACAGAAACGCGTTGAGGACACCGGCGATGAAGTCGACGGGGGATTCGGTGGCAATGCGCAGATCCTCCGCGATGCGGGCTTCGGGATTCTGGTGGTCGCCGCCGACGAGGTTCAACTGATAATAGCGGCCGTTTGCGAGCCAGCGCGCGATGACCGCTGTGGTGAGCCAGGAACGCCAGCGGCGCTGGATCGTCATGCGAAGGTAGACTTGCGCAACGACCAGACTTCCGCTGCCGAACACGAGCGGCAGGAAAACGGCGCTCAGGAAATAAACGGTGCGGGCATTGCGTTGTTCGATGGCATCGAAAATCGAGCGGTTCCAGACATTGATTCCATACTGGAAGCCGACATTGATGCAGATCAGAATCAACAGCGCGATCGTGAACAGCCAGGCGAGCCTGTCGCCGCCGCCGCCCCAGTATCCGCGCCCGCTGATCCAGAAGCGCTTCAGCAGATATTTCTTGCGCGCCTGCTCGGCCTGCTCGGGCGTCAGCTGAGGATCGGGTTCGATCGCCTCCGGCGGTGGCGCGGGCTCGCCGTCGACCTCGGGAGCGGGTTCGATGACCGGGGCGTTCTCTTCGCCTGGTTTCTCTTCGCTCGGTACCTCTGGACGCGATTTCTCTCGGCGCGACGGGCGCGGCTTTCTCGCACCGGGCGGTTTGGCGCTGCCGGGCGGTTTGGCTTTGAATTCAGCCTCTGGCATCGCCGACAACGGCTTGATAGTCAGAAGGTTTCATAATGTCCGCCCGGCATCCGGCTGCAGCCGGCAGGTTGCCGCCCTCGAAGTCAGGACGCATTTCCACTCAGGGGAAAGAGTTTCCACCCCATCGGGAGACATAGTGCGGCCGGCCCGATTCCCTCCACCATCCAAAACCAGATGCACGATCCAACGCCACAGGCTATATTACCTCCCTCGGGCGGAGGCTCATCGCGGGAGGGCATGGCATGCAGGCAGTGCCGATAGCGCATCAAGCGACGCAACCTGCCGTCAGTCCCGCATCCTCCATGGCCGGCTATCCAACCGCTGTCCTGTGCTGGCTGCTTTCGGCCGGTGTCTATATCGCGGCCAAATGGGTGGCACCTGAAATGCCGCCTTGGGGGCTATGCTTCTGGCGGCTGGCGCTGGCTTGCGCCATCCTGCTGCCGATCGTGCACCGTCACCATGAGGCAATGATCGAACTTTTGCGAACGCGCGCCGTGGAGGTCGTCGCCGTCGGCGCAATCGGCCTCACGTTGTGCCAAGGCATGATCTACCATGGCCTCAACGACACTGACGCAACCACGGCCGGCATCATCATGGCGCTATCTCCTGTCATGACGATGGTGCTCGCCCGTTTTCTGCTTGGCGAGCCGCTCGGGCTTTGGAAGTCGCTTGGCGCGCTGGTTGCGCTGGCCGGGATGGTTTTCATCGTCGCGCACGGGAACCTGACGGCACTGCTTCAGCTCAGGTTCAACGCTGGCGAGTTATGGATCGTTGGCAGCGCGTTCTGCTGGGGCCTGTATACCGTGCTTTTGCGCCGTGCCAGGTTCGGCATCGAACTCTTGCCGATGGTCGTGCTGCTGCTCGGCGCCGGCGCGCTGGTCGCTTTGCCTTTCCATCTATGGGAATTGTTCAACGACGAACGCTCCACCATGGACGTCAATAGCATTCTCGCGCTCGCCTATCTGGCAGGCCCGGGCGGCGCCTTGATGTACTATCTCTACAACAAAAGCGTGGAAACCCTTGGTGCGAGCCGGGCGAGCATGCTGCTCTATTTGCAGACAGTGTTCGTCGCCATACTCGCCTATCTATTGCTTGGCGAGGGCTTGCACGGCTACGACCTGATCGGCGCTGCCTTTATCGTCGCTGGCATCGTGCTCGCTACTGTGCTCAAACCCGGGCCGGGGCCCGCACGCGTCGCATAGAAATCTTCCGGATGGCTGGGGCGAGGAATTGGCCGTTCCGGAGTGTCCGCCTATGGGCGCAATGCAGGCATGGCCGCTGTGCCTACCATCGACTATACCAGCAGCTTGAAGAAAGGCTCTTCTTCTCACGCACCCTTCACCCACCTCACACCGCCAAACGCCCCTGCTCCGCCTCCTCCGCATTCGGATCGCCCGGTGCCGTCGCCCAGGCCAGTTCCACCAGCGTCACCGTCCGCCGTCCCACACCGTCGAGCTGGCACACGATCAGCCCCTGCTCCTCGATGTAAGTCAGCAGGCGCCGGGCGCGGCGCAGCGAGTGCGAGCCATAGGCGCGGGCGATCGCCGCGTCGCTCGGGCAGGGCCAGCCCTCCTTCGCCGCGCGGGCGATCATCATGAACACGCCTTGCATATCCTCGGGCAGCAGCGAGGCGCGAACCGAGACATCCTGCCACGCGTCATCCCCTGCCATGTCGGAGCCGAGCCCGGCGCGGGCGCGCGTCAGCATGCGGCGGAACTCCGGCAGATCCGGCACGACCGAGGCGAGGCCCTCGATGCGGCAGCGGACCACGAACTCCTGATAGAGCACGCCGATGACACGGAACCCCGCGTCGGGCTGCGCCATCACGGCGCGCAGGACACGGTCCACCCGCTCACGCCGCTCCGCCAGATCCTCGGCGCTAATCGGCGGCTCCACCGGTTCGGGGCGCATTTCCAGCGCCGCCGACTTGGCCGCCATCAGCTGGTCGAGCAGGTCCGGCGACGCCGCCCGGCGCTGCGGCCTCACTGTCTCGGGCGGCGGGGCTGCCAGGATGATCGCGCGGGCATCCTCAAGCGCCGATTCCGGCAGCGGCATCAGCCGCGGGGTGCCATTGCGCGGACTAGTATCGGTCGGGCCGATGCGCAGGCCGAGCGGACGGCGCGATAGCGCCGGGCCCAACGCAATGAACTGCCCGCGCTCCAGGTCGCGAAAAGCCTCGGCCTGTCGCCGCTCCATGCCTAAAAGGTCGGCGGCGCGCGCCATGTCGATATCGAGAAAAGTCCGGCCCATGAGGAAATTGGACGCTTCCGCCGCGACGTTCTTGGCGAGCTTGGCCAGCCGCTGGGTGGCGATGATCCCGGCAAGCCCGCGTTTGCGGCCGCGGCACATCAAATTGGTCATGGCGCCGAGCGAGAGTTTGCGCGCCTCGTCCGACACCTCGCCGGCAACCGCCGGCGCGAACAGTTGCGCCTCGTCCACCACCACCAGCATCGGATACCAGTGGTCGCGGGCGACCTCGAACAGCCCGCCGAGAAAGGCGGCGGCGCGCCGCATCTGGTTCTCGGCGTCGAGCCCTTCGAGATTGAGCACTGTCGAGACACGGTGGACGCGTGCCCGCTCGCCGGCGCTCTGCAGGCCGCGCTCGGTATGCTCCTCGGCATCGATCACCAAATGGCCGAAACGGTCGCCCAGCGACACGAAATCACCTTCGGGGTCGATAATGGTCTGCTGCACCCAGGGCGCGCTCTGCTCCAGCAGCCGGCGCAGCAGATGCGATTTGCCGGAGCCCGAATTGCCCTGCACCAAAAGGCGGGTCGCCAGCAGCTCCTCAAGATCCAGCGCCGCCGGGGCGCCCGCGGTCGTGTGGCCCATCTCGATCGCAACGGTCATGTCTCGACTCTCCTTGGGGAGAGGGCTTATCAACCGCATCGCGGCCCGTCGAGCGCGCATGGCCGACGGCTCGCTGTTGCGCACAAGCTGGACGAATGCGGATGGCGCGCAGCCATCAGGCGCCGGCTAGCTGGCCTTCTCGACGCCGACTGATGCGGGCCGCGCGGCCGGCGATTCGGCGCTTGCCAGCCGCGCGGCGACATAGTCCTTGACCTGGCGCAGCGCGTAGTCGCGCGAAACGCTGCCGGGTTGCAGGCCAAGCCGCAGCCATAGTCCGTCGATCAGCGTGGTGATGCCGAAAGCGATATCGTTTGCATCAGCTTCGACGACAAGACTGCGCAGGCCGGACAGCAAATTCGAACGCATCCGGCTGTGGATGACGCGCTGAATGCGTTTCAATTTTTCGTCGCGCGGCACCTCCGCGCATAGCGAGAGCCACGCATGACAAAGCGACGGCTGGAAGAAATGCGGCTCGAAATTGCCGTCGATCACCGCGTCGAGCCTTTCCATAGGCGTATGGGCGCCTTTCAGCCGTGCCACCACCGCATCGCGCAGCACCAGGTTCGACTCGCGCATCGCGTGTTCGAACAGCTCTCGCTTATCCCTAAAATAATGCAGCACGATGCCTTTCGACGCGCCGGCCTGTGCCGCGACCTTCTCGATCGTCGCGCCGGCTATGCCTTCCCGCTGAAGCACGGCGAATGCTGCCTGGCGCAGCTCCTTGCGGCGGATGTCGCTGAGGCGGGTGAGTTTCATGATTGGTCCCGATGCAAATGCATATTGACATTCCCGTCCACCGAGATCAACAATTGACCAGTGGGACAATAATCAGACCAGACGGTCAACAACGGGAGATATCAGAATGCTTCGCGCCTTTCTTATCAGCATGCCCTTGTGTGTTCTGGCGCTTGCGCCGCAGGCGAGCCAGGCCGCGGAACCGGAACAATGCAGAGTCGTCCGCATGGCCGAGCCTGGCTGGAACGATCTCGCCTTCACCACCGGTGTCGCCTCCGTCCTGTTCGACGCTCTCGGCTACAAGCCGCAGAGCACACTGCTCGGGATAGACGTCATCTACGCCGCCCTGAAGAACAATGATCTCGACGTCTTCCTCGGCTATTGGGACCCGGCCATGGTCGCGAATTTTGCCCCGTACAAGCAGGATGGCTCGGTCGAGACCGTCCGCATCAATCTCGAAGGCGCCAAATACACATTTGCCGTTCCAACCTATGTCTGGGAAGCAGGCGTCAAGGACGTGGCCGACCTCAAGAAGTTCGCCGACAAATTCGGAAACAAGATGTACGGCATCGAACCTGGATCGAACCAGTTGATGATGGACGCCATCGCCGACCCGAGCCTCGGTCTGAACGGTTGGGAAGTCGTCGAGTCGAGCGAAGCCGGCATGTTGTCGGAGGTCGGATATCGCATAAAGGAGAAGAACTTCATCGTCTTCCAGGGGTGGGCGCCGCATCCGATGAACACGATGTACGACTTCAAATATCTGACTGGCGGCGACAAATTCTACGGCCCCAATTTTGGCGCGGCGACCGTCAGCACCCAGGTGCGCAAGGGCTATCTGGAAGCCTGTCCGGACGCCGCGCAGCTGCTGAAGAACCTCAGCTTCGACATCGACTTCGAGAATACCGGCATGGGCTACCTGATCATTGACGGCATGGCGCCGCTCGATGCCGCTGAGAAGGCAATATCGGAAAATGAGGGAAGGCTCGACGCCTGGCTGCAAGGCGTTACCACCTTCGACGGCAAGCCGGCGCTCGACGCCGTGAAGGCAAAGCTCGGCCTGTGAACTCAGCAATGCAGGAGGGATGGGCCGGCCGCAAGCGAAGTGTCGCTATCCGCGGGATCGCCATGGCCTGTATCGAAATCGGCGGCGCCGAGCCGCCGCTTGTCCTCATCCACGGCTTTACCGATACGAGCCGCAGTTTTTCCCTGCTCGTGCCCTATCTGGAAGGCCGCCGCCTGATCATCCCGGACCTGCGCGGGCACGGCGCCTCGCAGGCCGGGACGAGCGGCTTCGGGCCGGCCGATTTCGCCGACGATCTTGCCGCGTTCATTGCCGAACTGCAGCTCGTACGGCCGGTTCTGGTGGGCCATTCGCTGGGCAGCATGATTGCAATCGAGATGGTTGCCCGGCATCCGGCTTTGGCCGGTGGACTGGTGCTGCTTGCGGGCACGCTGCAGCCCGAAATCCCCGATGCGCATCCGATGGTCGTCGGGGTGCAATCACTGCGCGACCCGATATCGCCGACGGACCCGTTCTATGCCTATTGGCACGCCTGCGAGGCGGACGTTCCACCCGACTTCCTCACAATGGCGGCGGCGGAGGCGTCGACCATGCCAGCGCCACGCTGGCGCGCCATACTGGATCAGGTGCGCCGCACCGATCTGACGGCGGCTGCGCGAAGCGTCAAGGTCGATACGCTGATCGTAAACGGCGGGCGCGACCCGCTGTTCGACAGTATGCATCGGCAGCGGCTGGTGGAAGCCTTTCCCACCGCTGCAGTCGTCGAAGCCGCAAATAGCGGCCACAACCCGCACTGGGAGGACCCGGCGCTGATCGCCCAGCTGATCTCTGCACATTTTCCGGCACACAATGAGCCGAGGCAAATGAGCCAGCCATGAAGCTGCCGGAATATGCGGCGCTCGACGCCGTTGCGCTATCCGAACATGTTCGCTCCGGCGACCTGTCCGCTACCGAGGTGGCTGAGGCGGCAATCGAGGCGATCGCAAAGATCAATCCTGTCCTCAATGCCGTGACCCTAGTCGATGCCGAAGGCGCTCGTTCCAGCGCAAGGAACGTGGATCGAAGCGCTCGTTTAGCCGGCGTTCCTTTCCTCATAAAGGATACCGGTATCCACACGGCGGACTGGCCGACAACGCATTCCTCCGCCTATTTCAGGGATGCCGCGCCCAAGCCCGATAGCGAGATCGTCCGGCGGTGGCGGACGGCCGGCCTGGTATTTCTGGGAAAGACGAACGCGCCGGAATATGCCAACGACTTCGTGACCGAGCCGGCCTTCCGCGGGCCGACGCTAAATCCCTGCGATCTGACGATCACAGCCGGCGGCTCAAGCGGTGGGGCTGCTGCCGCCGTCGCGAGCGGCATGGTGCCCGTAGCCCATGGCTCCGATATTGGCGGATCGATCCGCGTGCCGGCGGCCTGCTGCGGCTTGTTCGGCCTAAAACCTTCCCGCGCTCTTAATCCTCTCGGCCCCTATCGCGGCGAGGTCGGAGCCGGACTTCATGCCGAAAACGTGCTTTCGCGCACGGTCCGCGACAGCGCTGCCATGCTGGATATGACCGCCGGCCCGGAACTGGGGGCGCCTTACCGCGTATCCAGATCGGTGCCCTCCTATTTCGACTGGCTGCGCACGCCGAGCGAGCGCCTGCGCATCGCCTGCCTGGAACGGCGAGCCGATGGCACCGACATCGCGCCCGAAATCAAGGCCCGGTTTCTGGAGACCATGGCGCTGCTCGAGAAGATGGGGCACGAGGTGGAGGAAGCATCGTTTCCACCCGAGGCCGATTGCGGCGACGGCTGGAGCCTCCTGTGGATGTCGGAGATTGGCCTGACCATCCGGGAACGAGCCGGTGAGATCGGCCGCATGCCGGAAAACGGTGAAATCGAGCGACTGAGCCGCCACGCGCTGGAACGCTTCGAACAAGCCTCGGCGGCCGATTACCTCGATGCCCTGGGTTGCGCTCATCGAGCGTCTCTCGCCATGGCGAGAAAGTTCGATCGGTTCGATCTGATCATGACGCCGACCACGGCCGAATTACCGCTCCGGCTCGGAGAGATCAACGGCAACGGCACGCATTTCGACTATGAGGAATGGGCAAACAGGGCCTACGGGTTCGCGCCCTTCACTGAGATCTTCAACGTCACCGGGCAGCCCGCCGCCAGCCTTCCGCTCTTTCACGCCGAGGGCGGCGTGCCGGTCGGCATCCAGCTCGTTGCCCGCCAGAATGAGGATCACCGGCTGCTCCGCATTGCCCATGAGCTGGAGCAGGTAACGCAATGGCCGACGCGGCATCCGCCGATCTGGGCGGGGGACTGTTAGGATCAGCTGCTATTGGCATTCACAAGAGGTATCGCAACCTCAAGAGGCTGCCTTCTGATCAGGATGATTGCCGAGAAAGCCAATATGCCGAGCATGCCGACCGCCGCGGCCAGCCAGAGCGATGGTTGGACGCCCATGCCTGCCATCGCCATGGCGAGGGCAAATGGTGCAAGTGCCGACGAGAACTGACGCGCCGCCGTCACCCAGCCGAGCCGGGCGCCGTAACGCTCCCGTCCGAACAGTTCCAGGGGCAGCGTGCCGCCGACGATGCTGGCGAGACCCGAGCCCAATCCAAACAGGATGACGAAGGCGATGGCGCCGGCGACCGATGGTGTCGTCGCCAGCAGCACGACAAGGCCGAGCGGCAGCAATGTCGCGCCGATGACCGCAAGCCAGGTCTGTGCCAGCCGGCCGCCGAACAGCATGTTGATGAGCCGGCTCGCCACCTGGGACGGGCCGAAAAGCGTGGTGACGACGAGCCCGGCCGAGCCAAGTCCGAGCGCCGTCGTCAGCGGCACCATGTGAACGAGGATCGAGGACAGCACGAAACCCTCGACCGCGAAGCCGCCAAGCATGAGCAGAAACACCCTGCTGCGGTCGCGCGGGGTAAAGGCAACCGCACCGCCTGCCGACCCGATGACCGCAGGTGCCGCCGAAGCGCTTTCCCCAGCCCGGCGCGACAGTCGCGCCAGCCAGGCATGGATCGGCAGGCAGATGGCGACGTTGATGCCGGCAAAGACCAGATAGACCTCGCGCCAGGTCAGGTATTCGTGCAGTGCCGCCGTCAGCGGCCAGAACAGGGTGGAGGCGAAGCCGGCGATCAGCGTCAGATGGGTGATGCTTCGCTGCGCCCTGGCTCCACCGATCTGGACGATCGCCACGAAAGCGGCGCTGTAGAGCACGAAGGCGGACGCCAGCTCCATGGCCATCAGGGCCAAAACGAAGGTCACCCGACCGGGTGCTAGCGCGCAAGCGACAAGTGCTGCCGCGGCCGCTGCCGAACCAAAGGTCATCACCCGGCCGGCGCCGAAGCGATCGGCCCAGCGCCCGGCTGTCGGCGCAAACAGGCCACCGACCAGCAGCGACGCCGATAAGGCACCGAAAACCCATTGTTCCGGCCAGGCGAACTCGAGCGCGATCGACGGCACCAGGATGCTAAAACTGTAATAGAGCGTGCCGTAGCCGATGATCTGCGTCAGCCCCAACGCCCAGAGCGCCGCGGCCGGGATCTTCCGGTCGCTCATTGAGCGGCATCCACGATCTCGAGATCGCCGCTGCGCGCGGCGACGGACTGCGTGCTGCCGCAGCCGCATCCCGACTTGCCGCTGGCTTTCGCCTTGGCGTCGTCGACACAGCAGGCATCGACAGCAGCCGGCGCCGGCCCGCCGCAGCAACCCTGAGATGACGAACCTGAAAGTGACGCCGGCACGGTGCAGACGCCGGTCTCGGGCAACACCAGCTGCACGGCATCGGCCGCTTCCATATCTCCGGCGAGTGCCGCGGCGACCGAGCGGACCTGCTCATAGCCGGTCAGCAGCAGGAAGGTTGGCGCGCGGCCATAGCTTTTGACGCCGACCGTGTAAAAATCGGGCTCGGGGTGGCTGAGCTCGCGGTGGCCATGCGGCGGCACGTCGCCGCAGGAATGTTCGTTGGGATCGATGAGCGGCCCCAGCGCCTTGACGCCTTCAAGCCACGGATCGAGGTCCAGCCGAAGCTCGCGGGTCAAGGCGAGATCGGGACGCTGACCCGTCGCGGCGATGATCCTGTCGGCGGGGCCGAGCGTGCGCAATCCATCCTTTGTCTGGCCTTCGACCATCAGACCGCCGTCGACCTCGCGAATGGCAACCGTGGCAAAGCCCGTCATCAGCCGCACGCGTCCGCTCTCGGCGAGCTCCCGGACATCGGAGCCAAGCTCGCCGCGCGCCGGCAAGGCGTCGGCATCGCCGCCGCCGTAGATGCGGACGAGATCGGTGCTGCGCGTTACCCATAGCGCCGAGGTGCCCGGCTCGGTTTGCGCAAGCCTGTCTAGTTCCAGCAAGGCGTTGGCGGCGGAGTGGCCAGCGCCCACGACCAATGTCGTGCGGCCTGAATAGAGATGACGGTCGCGGCCGAGAACATCGGGAATGCCGTAGGCGATGCGGTTTCCAAATTCCCTCTCGCCTTCGGCCGGCAAGCCGCCCGCGCCCAGCGGGTTCGGCGTTTGCCAGGTGCCGGACGCATCGATGACGGCACGCGCGCTGTCTCGGCGCGTGCCCTCGGCGGTTTCGACCAGAAGCATGAACGGACGCGTCTCCCGCGCCTTGCTCAACACCTTGTCGGCTCCCCAGCGGGAAATGGCGACAACACGGGCATTGGTCTCGATCGACGGCGCCAGTTCGGACAGCTTTGCGAGCGGCGCGAGATACTGGCCGACGATTTCGTCCGCCGTGGGGAATGCCTCCGGCTCCGGCATTTGCCAGCCGTGGCTCTCGAGAAGTTTTCGGGCGACCGCATCGACGCAATAGCGCCACGGCGTGAAGACCCGCACATGGCCCCAATCCAGAAGGTTCGAGCCGACCGCGGGACCGGCCTCGTAAACCTTGACCGGAAGGCCGCGGCTGACAAGTTGGGCGGCGGCGGCCAGGCCGACAGGTCCACCGCCGATGATGGCGACCGGGAGATTGCTATTGGGAGCCATGACGCACCTTCTATGTTTCTAGGATTATAGAAATATTGGCCAAAAAAGAGTTACGCAGCCGCCTCGCCGACAGCCGGGCCGCATGCGGCATCGGCACAACATTCGTCGGCAAGAAAGCCGAGGAGATCGTTCATGACGGGGTAATTGGCACGGCAGATCAAGGTCGTTGCCTGGCGCTCCTGGGTGACCAGGCCGGTCAGGATAAGCCGGTGGAGATGATGCGACAGGGTCGACGCAGCGATGCCGAGCGTTTCCTGCAGATAACCGACCGGTCGCCCGGTTTCGCCTGCCCTCACCAGTGTGCGATAGAGATTAAGTCGCGTCGGATTGCCGAGCGCCTCGAGTTGTTTTGCTGCTTGTTCGAGTTTCATGGAAGTAAGGTAGCGCCGAAACCAGATCGCGTCAATTAGTATTTCGAAAATTCTCGAATTACTCGTATACCGGTATCCACAGCAGCCGCGTGTGGGACCGATCGGGATGAGCGGCGCATCCAGCCCGACGCCGACGAGCGGCAATAACCCCTCAGATCGACCGCTGATTGACCCGCTTGGCGACCTGTTCGGCGCTTTCGACGCGCTCGGAATAGCGGTCCGCGAGATAGTCGGATCGATCGCGCAAGAGCAGCGTGAACTTCATCAGCTCCTCCATCACGTCGACGATCCGGTTGTAGTAGGGTGACGGCTTCATGCGGCCGGCCTCGTCGAACTCGTTGGAAGCCTTGGCCACCGACGACTGATTGGGGATGGTGACCATCCGCATCCAGCGGCCAAGGATGCGAAGCTGGTTGACCGCGTTGAAACTCTGCGAACCGCCGGAAACCTGCATGACGGCAAGCGTGCGGCCCTGAGTGGGCCGCATCCCGCCCAGCGATAATGGCAGCCAATCAATCTGCGCCTTCATGACACCGGTCATCGAACCGTGGCGTTCGGGCGAACACCAGACTTGACCTTCGGACCACAGAGACAGCTCACGCAACTCCTTCACCTTAGGATGATCGGCAGGTACCGAATCCGGCAACGGCAGACCAGCGGGATTAAAGATACGGACTTCGGCACCGAGCCAGGTCAGGATACGTGCAGCTTCCTCAGTGGCCAGCCGGGAATAAGAGCGCTCCCGCAGGGAGCCGTAGAGCATCAGAATCCGAGGTTTATGAGCCGCGACAGGCACATTGAACAGCGCCGATTCATCGATCGCCGGGAACTGCTCCATCTGGATGTTCGGAAGGGACTCTGCGTGTTCGGCTACTGTCATGATCTAAGGCTTCTTTATATTTCGAGTTTAATCGAAATAGATAAATACAGCTCGTCATGGTGTCAAAGCAAATTTCGAAAAAGCTCGAAATATCTAGACGACACACTTACCCTCGGCGTCGACGACGACCTCGCCGTCTTCCTTGGTAAACGGCCCGATATCCTGGTTGGGCAGGATATCGAGAACAGCTTCGGACGGCCGAGCAAGCATGGTGCCAAGCGGCGTCACCACGATCGGCCGGTTGATCAGGATCGGATGCGCCAGCATGAAATCGATGATCTCGTCGTCCGTCCATTTGGGATCGTCGAGATTGAGCTCGGCGTACGGCGTACCCTTCTCGCGCAGCAATTCGCGCGGTGTCATCCCCAGCGCCGCGATCAGCTCGACCAGCCGTTCGCGCGACGGCGGATTTTTCAGATACTCGATCACCTCAGGCTCTTCGCCGGACTGCCTGATGATGGCGAGCGTGTTGCGCGAGGTGCCGCAGTCGGGGTTGTGATAGATGGTGATGCTCATTTCGCGGTCCTTTCCGCTTCCTTCGTTGCGGCGACTGCCGAACCACGTTCGTACCAGCCCTTGCTGCGGTTCACTATCCAAACGACCGACAGCATGACGGGCACCTCGACCAGCACACCGACGACGGTCGCAAGCGCAGCTCCCGAACTGAATCCGAACAGGCTGATCGCTGCCGCGACCGCCAGCTCGAAGAAGTTCGATGCGCCGATGAGTGCGGAGGGTCCGGCCACGCAATGCTGTTCGCCGGAGATGCGATTGAGCAGGTAGGCAAGGCCGGAGTTGAAGTAGACCTGGATCAGGATCGGCACTGCGAGCAGCGCGATGATCATTGGCTGCGCAATGATCTGCTCCCCCTGGAAGCCGAACAGCAGGACCAATGTTGCTAGCAGCGCGACAAGCGACAGCGGCTGCAACGTCTGAAGCAGGCCGTTCAGCGCGCCTTCTCCTCCGGATGCAAGCAGCCAGCGGCGCAGGAGTTGCGCGATGATGACCGGAATGACGATGTAGAGCACCACCGACAGGACGAGCGTATCCCAAGGCACTGTGATGGCCGACAGGCCAAGCAGAAGGCCCACGATCGGCGCGAAGGCGACAACCATGATCGCATCGTTGAGCGCGACCTGGGACAGGGTGAAATGCGGTTCGCCCTTAGTCAGGTTCGACCATACGAACACCATAGCCGTGCATGGAGCTGCCGCCAGGATGATCAGTCCGGCGATATAGGAATCGATCTGCTCCAGGGGCAAATAGGGACGGAACAGCCAGCCGATGAACAGCCAGCCGAGCAGGGCCATCGAGAACGGTTTGACGGCCCAGTTGATGAACAGCGTCACGCCGATACCGCGCCAGTGGCGGCCCACTTCACCCAGAGCGGCAAAGTCGATCTTCAGCAGCATCGGGATGATCATCAGCCAGATCAAAACAGCGACGGGGATGTTGACCTTGGCGACCTCGGCCGCCCCGACTGCGTGGAAGAACCCTGGCAGTAGATGGCCGAGTGCGATGCCCGCGACGATGCAGAGTGCTACCCAAAGGGTCAGGTATTTTTCAAAAGAGCCTATGCCGGCCGATGGGCTTTCGTCGGTCTCGAGAGTGTGATCGGTCATCGTGCGTCTTTTCTGTTTCTGACTCAACCGGCCTTGGGCAGCTCGCTGCCAATCTCATCGAGCCGCTTCTGAAGCGCCAGCTTGTCCAACGAGTTCATCGGCAGGCTGACAAAGATCGAGATCCGATTGTTAAGCATGCGGTAGGCTTCGGCAAAGGCCAGGTGCTTTTCGGCGTCCGTGCCTCCCACGGCGGCCGGGTCGGGCACGCCCCAATGCGCCGTCATCGGCTGCCCCGGCCAGACCGGGCAGGATTCATTGGCCGCGTTGTCGCACACCGTGAAGACGAAATTCATCTCGGGCGCGCCGGCAACGGCGAATTCCTGCCAGTCCTTCGAACGGGCGAAGGACGTGTCGTGGTTGAGGGTTTTCAAAAGCTGGAGCGCGTAGGGATGGACCTCTCCCTTCGGGTGCGATCCAGCCGAATAGGCCCTGAACTTGCCGGCGCCGACACGGTTCAGGATCGCCTCGGCGAGGATCGACCGTGCCGAATTGCCGGTGCACAGGAAAAGAACATTGTATGGCTCACTCATGGCGTAGTCCTCCCTTCTAACAGTTGCAAGTCACCGCCTGAATGACCGGCTGACAGAGCTCCGGCGCGCCGTTGCAGCAATCCTCCATGAGATAGGCAAGCAGATCGCGAAAGCCGGTCATGTCGGCGACGTAGCGGATTGTCCGGCCGTCGCGCTCGGCGCGGACCAGACCGGCATGGTCAAGAACCTTCAGATGCGCCGACATGGTGTTCTGCACCGTACCGAGGCGCGAGGCGATCTCGCCGGCGGGAACACCATCTGCGCCCGACCGGACCAGCAGGCGAAACACTTCGAGCCTGGTGTCCTGGCCAAGCGCTGCCAATGCGAGAAGAGCGGTGTTCTTATCCATACATCCTAGAATCCGGAACTATGGATGTATATGGCCGGCATATGACAACCGGATGACTATTGGTATCGAGATCGTTGCTGCAGGCGGGCTGCAATGATCCGCATCCGGCAAGGACAACCTGGAGCCGGAAGAACCTGGTCCTCGGTCGTGCTGCCTAGTTGCGCAGGTTGAACACGAAAGGCGCCGTGCGACTTATCCGCGAGCCGAGTTCTGCCGGTGGCGCCGGCACTTTGGCACCTTGCAGCGCGTTGAGCGCCGCACGATCGAGGTCGGCATCGCCGGAGGAACGAGCCAGCCTGGCGGATAGAACGCGGCCGGATCCGTCAACCGTAAAGGCGACTTGCGGACTACCTTCCGCGCGCCGGGCTTTCGCCGCCCTCGGATAGTCCGTGTGCCGCCTGATCCATGCACTCAGGCGCGAGTCCCACTTGGACGAGTCGCCGCGTCTCGAAGCCGCTACTTTGGCCGGTTTCGTTGCGGCCGCTCTGGCTGCGGATTTCACAGCCGGTGCAGCTTTCTCCTTTTTCGGACGCTGTCTGGCCTCTCTGACCGGCTTCTTCGCCTTGACCTCAGCCGGCTCCTTCACCTTGGCCTTTGCCTGCTTCTTTGGCTTGGCCTCGACGGGTTTGTCGACCGGCTTCGGCTGCGGCAGCGGGATGACCACTTCCGGCGTGACGGCCTCGGCAACATCCGGCACGACCTCCTCAAGCGGCGGCTGGTCGACCCGTTCCGCCACGGTCGGCGGGGTGGGCTCGACTGCGTCGGCCGGAGCGGCTTCCGACGGCTCTTCGACCGGCTCTGCCTGCTCGACGGGCGGTTCGGGTGGAGGCTCCGTTTCGGCTATCTCGGGTTCCTCGGCCGGATCCGGCTGATCAGGCGTCAACTCCTCCGGCATCGGGGCCGGCACGGCCGGCGTGAACACCATCGGTGACAGCTCGATCACCTGCGCCTGCGGCGGCCCGCCATCGGGCGCTGCCGGGCGCCAGCTCTGCATCGCATAGCCGATCGCGGCATGCGTCACCAGAACCAGCGCAGCCGCGCCCGCCCACCACGCCATCTCGCGTACGCCGAAACGGCGCTGATCGGCCATAGGCAGGGCGGCCGCCGGCGACATTATTGACCCGTTCCGTTTTGCGGCGCCGCGGCATCGCCGGGCATCGTCTCGAGGCCGACCAGCGCGATCTTCAGATAGCCGGCGCCCCGCAAAAGGTTCATCACCTCCATCAGATCGCCATAGCCGACCGCCTTGTCGGCACGCAGGAAGATGCGCGTCTGCCTGTCGCCCTTTGTCCTGCCGACGAGCGTGGCGGCGAAGGCTTCGCGCGGCACGGCATCGTTGCCGACCGCCAGGCTGAGATCGTCTTTCAGGGTCAGGAACAGCGGCGTCTCCGGCCGGGGAGCAGGCGTTGCGGTCGAGCCCGGCAGGTCGACATTGACATCCACCGTCGCCAGCGGTGCCGCGACCATGAAGATGATCAGCAGGACCAGGATCACGTCGATGAACGGCGTGACGTTGATCTCGTGGTTCTCCTCGAGATCGCCGTCGATGTTCTCTCGAATTCTAGCCGCCATGGCGTCGCTCCGTGTTCATTCCGCGGCCATCGACTTTGCCGGCGCGACCGTGCGGAAATCCAGATCCCGGCTGACCAGCCGTTCGACCCCTGCCGACGCGTCGGCGAGGATCTGCCTGTAGCCGGCTATCGATCGTGCAAAGACGTTGTAGATGACCACCGCCGGGATCGCCGCGACAAGCCCCATCGCGGTGGCCAGCAGGGCTTCCGCAATGCCCGGCGCGACGACGGCGAGATTGGTGGTCTGCGCCTGCGAGATGCCGATGAAGGCGTTCATGATGCCCCAGACCGTGCCGAAAAGGCCGACAAAGGGCGCGGTCGAGCCGATCGTCGCCAGGACGCCGGTGCCGCGCGACATGCGCCGCGCCGCCGCCGCCTCGATGCGCGACAGGCGCGAGGTGACCCGTTCCTTCAGCCCGTCGCCGGACACTTGGTCGAGCGAGCCGGCCGAAAGCGCGGTCTCTTCCTCGGCTGCCCGCACCAGCAGGGCGCCAGGTCCGCCATCGTGGCCAAGCGCGCGGCCGGCCTGGTTCAGCGTCGCGGCATTGCCGATCGCTTGTGCCGCGCGGCGGGCGCGCAGCTTGCCGCCAAGGATCTCCAGCGATTTGGCCAGCCATATCGTCCAGGTGACAAAGGACGCGAATGCCAGCCCGATCATCACCGCTTTCACGACGATGTCGGCCGCCATGAACATACCCCATGGCGACAGATCATGCGGCAGGGTCAGAGACGTCGCCGTGGAAGGACCCGTCTCGGTGGGCTGCGTCGCCGGCGGCACGACCGCGCCCGGCGCAGCCTCTCCAGGCGCGGGGGCGGGAGCCTCGATCGCCGGAGCCGCACCCGGTTGCTCCTGGGCGACAGCGCCCGGTTGCTCCTGGGCGGCAGTGCCGCCGGCCGACAGGATGACGGATGCGATCAACGCCGCGAACAAACCATGTCTGGACAAGGGCTTCTTCCTTATTCTCACAGTGGCCTCATTGCACATAGCCGATGGGCTGGCCGGTCACGGGGTGCGCAAACACGCCCATCTCCACACCGAAAATTCCTTTGAGCACGTCGCCCTGCATGATCTGGTCCGGCGTGCCGCGCGTCAGCAGCTTTCCGTCCTTCAGCGCGATCAATTCGTCGCAGTAGCGCGCCGCCATGTTGGGATCGTGCAGCACCACGACGACGCACAGGTCGCGTTTGCGGCTGAGATCCTTGACCAGCCCCAGCACCTCGACCTGATGGGCGATATCGAGGGCCGAGATCGGCTCGTCGAGCAGCATGACGCCGGCATTCTGCGCCACCAGCATCGCCAGCCAGGCGCGCTGGCGCTCGCCGCCGGACAATTCGTCCACCAGCCGGTCGGTGAAGTCGGCCATGTCGGTCAGGACAAGCGCCTCGTCGACATGGCGCCTGTCTTCGTGTCCGAAGCGGCCGAGCGCACCATGCCAGGGATAGCGCCCGAGCGTCGCCAGCTCGCGCACGGTCAGGCCGGTCGCCGCCGGCGTCGTCTGCGGCAGATAGGCCAGCGCACGGGCGAGCTCGCGCGCGCCCCACTGCACCAGCGGCCGCTGCGCGAAGGTGATGCCGCCCGAACTTGCCGGCTGCTGGCGCGCCAGGAGCTTGATCAGCGTCGACTTGCCCGAGCCGTTATGCCCGATCAGCCCGTAGACGCGTGAGCGCTGCAGCTCGAGCGTGACAGGGCCGAGCAGCGTCCGCTCGCCGACGGCGAACCGCACCGCTTCGACATTGAAAGCAGTCTGGGCATGAATTCCAGCCACAGTATCGGCCTCTCCCCAGCTTTGCGCACTCATTTCGAAATCCAATTTTCGGCAATCCGGTTTTCGGCGCCGTGCCCGGTTGACTATGAAACATGACTTTACTAGTCAACAATGAAGATGACTTTTTGAGTCAACAAAATGTTGTGACGCGCCGAATTTGCGTCGAAATTCAAAAAAGTGAGGCGTGCCGAGATGGTGAGTGGTTCTGGTCGCGGAAGAATCCGAGATGAAATGCCTGCGCGCCGAAACCTGCTGATCGCGGCGATGTCGCTGCCTGCGCTGCTTGGCAGCCACGCCGTCGCGCAGGAAACCACCACTCTCGACCCGATCAATGTTCAGGAACGCGTCGAAAGCGCCTTTGGAACGCTCGACGGCTATGTCGCCACCCAGGGCTCTACCGCCACCAAGACCGACACACCGCTGATCGAGACGCCGCAGTCGATATCGGTCATCACCGCCGATCAGATCGCGGCGCAGGGCGTGGAAAGCATCGGCAATGCCATGCGCTACACGGCAGGTGTCGCCGGTGAGATGTGGGGCAACGACACCCGTGGTTACGGCCTGCAGATCCGTGGTTTCGATATATCGGACGAAGCCTTCTACAAGGACGGCCTGCGCCTCAAGGGATCGGATTTCGCGACCTTCCTCTCGCTCGATCCCTATGGTGCGGAACGCATCGAAGTTCTGCACGGCCCTGCCTCAGTGCTTTACGGCCAGAATAGCCCGGGCGGCATCATCAACTACGTCAGCAAGCGTCCGACCGGCGAGACGTTCCAGGAGATCGAAGTCAGCGCCGGCAGCTTCGACCGTTATCAAGCCCAGTTCGACATGGGCGGCAAGGTCGATGAGGCCGGCGTGCTCAGTTACCGGCTGACCGGGCTTTTCCGTGACGGGGAAACCGATGTCGACTTCGTCAACGACGACCGCATTTTTCTTGCGCCGTCGCTCAAATGGCAGCCAGACGAAGACACAAGCCTGACACTGCTCGCCACCTACCAGCGCGATCGAACCGGCTGGGGCATCCAGTTCCTGCCGGCCGACGGAACGGTGTTCCCGGGCCTCGATGGAAAACGCCTGCCAAACAGCCGTTTCGTCGGCGAGCCGGCATTCAACGAGTTCAACCCGACGCTTGCCATGGTCGGCTACGAGTTAGAGCACCGATTCAACGAAACTTGGCTGCTGCGCCAGAACGCCCGCTATTCCTACCTCGACAATGACGAGCAGCTTGGCGTGTTCGGCGGCGGCGCCAACCCCAATCCCGATCTGGATCCCGGCCTCGATCCCGATGGCCATACCTATCATCGTTATGCCGATGCCGGGCGCTCGAAGCTCGGCAACTTCTCGGTCGACAACCAGACCCAGGCGACGTTCGACACCGGACCGCTCGCCCACACCCTGCTGATGGGCCTCGACTACCAGTATACCGACTACAGCGACTGGGGCGGGTCAGGAACGGTCGCTCCGCTCGATGACATCTTCGATCCGGTTTACGGTGCGCCAGTGACGGATCTGACGCCCTATAAGGACACCGACACCAGGCAGTGGCAGGTCGGTCTGTACGCGCAGGATCAGATCAAATACGAAAACTGGGCGCTGACCTTCGGAGGCCGCCAGGATTGGACGAACAGCGAAATTCTGGACAAGCTTGAGGATAGCACGATCGAGCAGTCGGACAGCGCCTTCACCGGCCGGGTCGGCCTCGTCTACCTCTCCGATATCGGGCTGGCGCCCTATCTCAGCTATTCGACGTCATTCTATCCGGAAATCGGCACCGGCAGCGACGGCAAAGCCTTCAAGCCGGAAACCGGCGAGCAATATGAAGTCGGTGTGAAGTACCAGCCGGAAGGCTGGAACAGCTTCGTGACGGTCGCCGCCTTCGATCTGACCCGCGAAAACGTCGTGCGCAGTTTCGGCAACGATAGTTTCCAGACTGGCAAGATCCGCTCGCGCGGCATCGAGGTGGAAGGCGTGGCAAGCCTGGACTCTGGCTGGGACATCAAGCTCGCCTACGCCTACATCGACATGGAGATCCTCGACGATTCCGAAGGCAACGGCGGCAACATGCCCTATGGCGTGCCTAACCACCGCTTGTCCCTCTGGGGCGACTACACCTTCCATAGTGGCAAACTGGAGGGTTTTGGCTTCGGCGCGGGCGTCCGCTATATCGGTTCGAGCCAGGGCGACGACGAGAATTCTTTCCAGGTGCCGGCGGCAACGCTGGTCGACGCCGCCCTCCACTACGACTGGAAGAATATGAAGTTCCAGCTCAACGCCAGCAACCTGTTCGACAAGACCTATGTTTCGACTTGTTACAATCGGAGTTCCGGCTGCTTCTATGGAGAGGGCCGCAAGATCACCGGCTCGATGAAGTATCGTTGGTGAACAATACCGTATCGCGGCGTCACATCGGGACCGCTGCCGGCTCGCTCACCAGGCGTGAGTGCATCGGGGCGTTTGCTGCGGCCTGTTGTGGAATGGCGGCATTGCCGGCGCGTGCCGCGCGGCCGCCGCGGATCGCCTGCCTCGAATGGACTTCGGCAGAGATGGTCATCTCGCTCGGGATCGGCCCGGTCGCGGTCGCTGACATCAAAGGTTATCGCGACTGGGTCGTGGGTCCGGATCTTCCCGCCGGCTGCATCGATCTCGGCTCGCGCGGCGAGCCCAATCTCGAACTGCTCCTGGAACTCAAGCCCGACCTGATCACCGGCGCCTATGGCTTCGGGCTCGACGAAGCACCATTCAAGCGGATCGCGCCAGTGCACACCGTACCCTTCTACGACGGTACCGAGGCGCCTTATCGCCAGGCCGAAATTGAAACGCTGAAACTTGGCCTGCAACTCGGCCGCGAGGCTGAGGCGCAACGGCTTATCCGGGAGACGGCGGCGGCAATCGCCCAGATCAAGGCGCAATTTTCAGAACGGGCAAAGCAACCGCTCGCGGTGGTCAGCATGTTCGACGACCGTCACGTCCGTGTTTACGGCAAGGGCGGTCTGTTCCAGGACGTGCTCGACAGGTTGAGCCTCACCAATGCCTGGACGGCGCCGACCGATGGCTGGGGGTTTTCGATGCTGGGCATCGAAGACCTGGTTGCGATAGGCGAGGCTCGCGTGATTTCCCTCGATCCGATCCCCCCGCATGTGAAGATCAGGATTGACCAAAGCAGCCTCTGGGCGAATCTTCCCTGCGTCAAAGCCGGCAACGTCAGAACAATCCCGCCGGTATGGCCGTTTGGCGGACTTGCCGCCGCTGCCCGCTTCGCAAATTTGCTGGCCCGGGCATGACCGTCATGCAGTCCACGGCCGACCGTCGTGCTCGTTTCGTGGCAGGCGGTTGGATGCTCGTCGCCCTCGTCGGCGTGCCGGCGGTGCTCGCCGCATATCTTACCGCTGCCCAGCTTTTGCGCCTGTTGCCCGCCGACATGTGGTGGCAATCGCTCGGGGCGACGGACCTTGCCGATCCGCGGCAGCTGCTTTACCGCCATGCCTTTCTGCCGCGTCTGGCGATCAGTCTGCTGGCCGGCGCGGCGCTCGGCCTGACCGGCACGCTGCTCCAGCAGGTGCTGCGTAATCCGCTCGCCGAGCCGACCACCATAGGCACAAATGCGGGCGCCACCGTCGCCCTGACGATCGCCACGCTCTACGCGCCGTGGATGCTGGAGCAAGGTCGCGAATGGGTGGCGCTCGCCGGCGGCGCCCTGTCGACGCTGGCGGTTCTGGCTCTGGCCCAAGGCCGGAGTTTCTCGCCGGTCGCGATCATCATCTCCGGCCTGGTGGTCAGCCTCACATGCAGTTCGGCAAGCGCCCTGCTGATGGCAGCCAATCGCGAATATTCCGAGGAGCTTTTCATCTGGCAGAGCGGTTCGCTGATCCAGAACGGCGACGCCGTGGTGCTCGGGTTCGCGCCATGGCTCGCGGTGGCCGGCATTGCCGCCTTCCTTCTGCTCCGGCCGCTGCGGCTTCTCGACCTGAGCGACGAGGGCGCGGAAAGCCTCGGGACGAAACCCGTGGTGACACGACTGGCGGGGATGGCTGTTGCCGTCGCGCTGAGCAGTATGGTGGTCGCAGCCGTCGGCGTCATCAGCTTCGTGGCGCTTGCGGCGCCGGCGCTGGTCAGGCTCGCCGGCGCACGGACCTTGCGCCAGCGCATGATCTGGGCGCCGCTTACAGGTGCCGCGCTGTTGTGGCTGACCGATCGGCTGGTGCAGGTCATGCCGTTCACCTCCGAAATCCCGGCAGGCGTGGCGACTGCATTTCTTGGTGCGCCGCTGCTGTTTCTCCTCCTGCCTAAATTGCGCACCAGCCCCGATCGGGACGGCGCCATGCTGTCTTCCGTGCGCAGGCGTAGCGGCTGGGCCCATCTGCTGGCCGGGCTCGTCGTGATGGCGCTTCTTCTCTGCGCCGCGCTTGTTGTCGGGCGAGGCGCGACCGGCTGGCACGTGGCCTCGGCCGCCGAACTTGCCGACCTCCTGCCGCTCAGAGCGCCTCGCGTCGCCGTCGCGGTTTCCGCCGGTATGATGCTGGGCGTGGTCGGCACGCTGATGCAAAGGATGACCGGCAATCCGATGGCGGCGCCCGAGGTGCTGGGCGTATCTGGCGGCGCCTCGCTAGGCATCCTGCTGCTTTTCGTCGCGACTACTGATGTCAGCCGCCCGGCAATGATCGCCGCCGGTCTCGTCGGGGCGCTGGCCAGCCTGGTGATGATTTCGCAGGCCGGGCGCCGGCAGCCCATCGCGAATGATCGGTTGCTGCTTTCCGGTGTCGCCGTGGCGACGATGGCGTCGGCATTTTCGGCGGTGATGCTTGCCAGCGGCGATCCTCGGCTCGATACACTCATCGGCTGGCTATCCGGCTCCACCTACCGGGCCACCGCCGCCGATGCCACAATCGCCGCTGTGACGGCAATTGCTCTGCTGGCCATCGTGCCCCTCACCATCCGTTGGCTGGACATCCTGCCGCTTGGAGAAGCCGCCGCGCGCGGGCTCGGGCTTAGCCTCTTTCGCGTGCGGATCATCCTGCTGGTGCTTATTTCCGTGCCGACGACAATTGCCACGCTTGTCATCGGGCCGCTCAGCTTCGTCGGATTGATGGCGCCGCACCTGGCCCGCATGCTCGGCTTCCAGCGCGCCTTGCCGCCGCTTTTCGCATCCGCGATCCTTGGCGGCATGATGCTTGTTTCGGCCGACTGGGCCGGCCGGATGCTCATTTTCCCGTGGCAGATTCCGGCGGGTTTGCTAGCTGCTCTGGTCGGTGGTCCTTACTTCATGGTGCTGATGTGGAAAGGCCGGCAATGAGTGCGAGCCTTGGCACCGCCAAGTGTTTTGCCCTGGCGGCCACCGAAATGTCCCACTGTTAGCCGGCTCCGCCGGAGATTATTTACCGGACACCCACGCCGCCAATTGCCGCCACAGCGGCGCATAGCCCTGCCATTCGACGAAGGCGGCCGGCGCCCAATGCGGTGCGCAATCCGAGGTGAAGGCGACGCTTCTGCCCTTGCCGTACTGGCCGGCGACGATCAGCGGATCATCGCCAACCTTTGCCACCACGGTGGCGTCGCCTTTCGGCGCGACGCGGTTGAAGCCGAGCAGGTGCGGCCACGCCGACCCGAGGCCGGCGACGATCGGATGCGCCGCCTCGAGGATTTGCGGCGTCACCCCTTGCGGGGACTCGACGCGATCGTCCGTCTTGGCGATGTTGACAGGCAGGATCTCCTCGATCGCCGTTCCGGAATATTGGCCTTTGGCTTCGATGCCCTGGAAGGTCATGTAGCCGCCGATCATGACGAAGCCGCCGCCCGCTGCGACATAGTCGCGGATTGCATGCAGCCTGTTGGGCAAAGCGACCGAGCGAACGAATGTGTCGGGATGGAGCAGCAGCGTGTTGGCGCCCACATCGCTCAGCATCACGCAATCATATTGGGAGAGCGCTTTCGCATCGAACGGGAAATCGCGCGCGGCGACATGGGCGGGCTGGTAATCCACCTGCCAGCCGCCGGTTTCGAGCGCATCGCGCAGCCAGCGGATCCCCTCCGCATATTCAACCGTCGAGAAGCTGTCGAACCCCTTTTGATGGGTGCTGTGCACGGTCCATGATTCACCGGCAATCAGAACGCGTCCCGTCGTAGCCATCCTTTTCTCCCTGCCGATTTCCGTGACCGCGCTCGCCGGCTCTGCCCATCCGTAACGGGAACGTAATTTACGAAACCGGTTTAGTAAAGCGGTTTACAAACCCGATTTCCTATGCTGAAATCCCGATCGACAAGAAACATTGGCGAAGCCCGCCCTTATGAAGAAGCCTACGGCATCGACGATCAGGAATGTGGCGCACGCGGCCGGCGTGTCGGTTACCACTGTCTCGCGTCACCTGAACGGCCGTATCAAGCTGCCGGCGGAAACCAGCGAGCGCATCAGGGCAGCCGTGGCGAAACTGGAATATCGCCCCAACGCCATTGCCCGGCGTTTGAGCAAAGGCAGCAGCGAAACCATTGGGCTGATCGTCTCCGACATCTCCTATCCTTTTTTCGCCGCCATCGCGAGCGCGGCGGAAGAGGAAGCGAGCCGTCTCGGCTACAGCCTGGTGATGTTCAACAGCCGCAACATCGCGGCCAAGGAACTGGGCTTTCTGTCGCGCATCGACGACGCGCAGGTCGACGGCATCCTCCTGATGACCAACCATCCCGACGACGGCGCGCTGGTCCAAAAGATCAATACTTGCAGCAATGTCGTCCTGGTCGACGAGGACGTTCCGGGCGCCATCGCGCCGCGCCTGTTTGCCGACAATCGGCTCGGCGCCCAGCTTGCGACCGAGCATCTCCTGGAGCACGGCCACACCGCGATCGCCTTTGTCGGCGGGCCGCCGGCGCTGCTCAGCAGCAAGGAACGGTTCGGCGCTTTTGCTGACAGTCTCAAGCACCGGGGCCTGGAGGTGGACCCCGACTACGTCTTCTTCGGCGACTATGACGAGCAGTCCGGTCTTGATGCATTCCTGCGGTTCGCCGCGCTCGACACTCCGCCGACCGCCATCTTCGCCTCCGCCGACATGCTGGCGTTGGGGATTTTGCAGGGCTGCCGCACGCTCGGCATCACCGTGCCGACCGACCTGTCGCTGGTCGGCTTCGACGACATTCGCAACGTCGATCTTCTCGATCCTCCGCTGACCGCCGTACATCAGTCGGCGGAGGAATTCGGCCGCCGCGCGGTCGGCCTGCTGATCGACCACATCAACGGCGCCGAAATACCGGACGCAGCGCCGGTCGCGGTGAAGCTTGTCGTGCGCCACTCCGTGGCCGCGCCGCGCACAATAAAGTGGAAACCAGCTGGAAACGCCTCAGGGGAAAACCGACCGCCGGCAAGAGTGGGATAGGCCATGATCCCGAACCGAAGGTCCGCGTTAGCGAAAAGTGGGACCTGGTTTTCGGAAAAGATCATGGCCCAGAAAGACAACAGAGACGGATCAAATCCGCGAAGACCTGCAATCAACATCAACAATGGGAGCATGAAAAATGACAATCTCGCATTTCGCAAAAGACGCGGCCGAGATCGCGCTCGAAAAGTTCAACCGCGGTGAGATCGATCGCCGCTCTTTCCTGATAGCACTTGGCGGCCTCGGACTTGCGGCCGCCTTCAAGCCTGGCGTCGCCCAGGCCGACGCCTCGGAAATTGTCGTCTGCAACTGGGGCGGCGCCGCGGCGGATGCTTTCGCCAAGGCCTATGGCGACCCCTTCACCAAGAAGAGCGGCATGAAGGTGGTGATTGACGGGGCCGGCCCCGCTGTCGGCACCATCCGCGCGATGGTCGAATCCGGCAAGGTCATCTGGGACGCCACCGATGGCGGCATGATCGACTCGCTAACGTTGGGCAAGGGCGATCTGGTCGAGAAGATCGATTATACGATCGTCGACAAATCGCAGGTGCCCGAGAATTTCGCCGGCGAGTTCGGCGTCTCGAACTATGTCTATTCGAACGTGCTCGCCTATGACGCTGAAGCGACCAAGGGCACAGCACCCACCGGCTGGGCAGATTTCTTCGACACGGCGAAGTTCCCGGGCAAGCGCACCATGTGCAAATGGATCCAGGGCCAGCTCGAATTCGTCCTCCTGGCTGACGGCGTCGCGCCCGCCGACCTCTATCCGCTGGATGTCGACCGGGCGTTCAAGAAGCTGAAGCCAATGCTTGCCGACATCATCTTCTGGGAAGGCGGGGCACAGACGCAGCAGCTGTTCCGCGAGGGCGAAGTCGTGATGGGCAACATCTGGCACACCCGCGCCAACCTGCTCAACAAGGAGACGCCCGACAAGTTCAAGTGGATCTGGGAACAAAACGTCCTTTCGGCCAGCGCCTGGTCGGTTCCCAAGGGCAATCCCGCCGGCAAGAAAGTGTTCGAATTCATCAATTCGACGCTCGACCCGGCCGGTCAGCTCGTATTGCTGCAACTGATGGGCAACGGGCCTTCCAACCCCAAGACGCTGGCCTTGATGACGCCGGCGGACGCCGCCGTCAACCCGACGACGAAGGAGAATGCGGCCTCGCAGATCGTGCTCAACCCCGCCTATTACGCGGAACACGAGACCGAACTCCAGAACAAGTATCTGGATTTCATCTCGAGCTGATTGACGAGCCAACACGGAAGGGCTGCCGCTGGCGAGGCGGCGGCCTCTGATCCGATGCGGATTTGATCCGATGCGAAATTTCAAGACAACAGCTCTGCTGCTGACCGTTCCCGCCAGCCTGGTGGCGATCGGCCTCTATGCGGCGCCAATCCTCCAGGTTCTGGCGTTGAGCTTGACCGAGCCGAAGTTCGGCCTTGCCAACTACCAGAGCCTGTTCGCTAACGCGGCGGTCGGCCGCGTCGTCGTGACGACGCTCAAAGTGTCTGTCATGACCACGGTGCTGACCGTGCTGGCGAGCTATATCGTCGCCTTTGCCATCATCCACATGTCGGCAGGCTGGCGCCGCATCTCGCTGTTCCTGGTGCTGGTGCCGTTCTGGATATCGGTGCTGGTCAGGGCGTTTTCCTGGATCACCATCTTGCGCCGTCGCGGCGTCCTCAACAGCGCCCTGATGGAGATGGGCGTCATCTCGTCCCCGCTCGATCTCGTCTACAATCTCTTGGGCGTCACCATCGGCATGGTCCACTACATGATGCCGTTCGCCATCCTTTTGCTCTACGCTAATCTGTCCGACATCGACCGTCGCATCATGCAGGCGGCCCGCTCGCTGGGCGCGCGCCCAGCCACAATCTTCTGGCGCGTCTGGTTGCCGCTCAGCCTGCCCGGCATCGCGCTCGCGACCTTGTTCGTCTTCGTCTTCTCGCTCGGCTTCCTGGTCACGCCGGCTCTGCTCGGCGCCGGCAAGACCCTGATGATCGCCGAATACATCTCGGTGCAGATATCGAGCACCTCGCGCTGGGATCTCGCGACATCGCTGTCGACCATGCTGCTGCTGGTCGTCGGCATCATCGTCTTTGCCGCCATGCGCAGCCCGGCGCTGCGCGCCGCCTTCGTCGCGAGGCCGCAGCAATGAAACCGCGGCGCCTCATCGAAGTCGGCCTGCCCCGCTTTGTGGCCTGGTGCCTGCTCGGCTTCCTGTTCGTGCCTATCCTGGTGGTGATACCGGTCGCGCTCACCGATCGCGATTACCTGTCGCTGCCGCAGTATGGCATTTCGATGCAGCATTTTGCGGCGCTGACCGACTGGAGCAAGGGCTGGCTGCCAAGCATCCTGACCAGCGCCGGCATTGCGCTGGCTTGCGCCGCAATCGCCACCGCGCTGGGCGTCGCCTTTGCCGTTGGCGCCTGGGCCGCCGGCGGCTGGTGGCCGTCGCTGATGCGCATACTTCTGCTGTCGCCGATGATCGTGCCACCCATCATCTACGCCGTCGGCATGGTCAAGCTGTGGGCGCGCCTGTCGCTGCTCGACAGCTATACCGGCGTCGTCCTGGTGCATGTCGTGCTCGCCCTGCCGCTGACCGTGCTGGCCATCAGCGCGTCGCTCTCAAACCTCGATCAGAAGCTCGTGCAGGCCGCCAGAAGCCTTGGCGCCCGGCCGATGACAGTCTTCGGCAAGGTGATATTGCCGAACATCGTTCCCGGCGTTGCCGCAGGTGCGTTGTTGGCCTTCGTGGCATCCTGGGACGAGATCACGGTGACACTGTTCATCACCGGACGCGCCGTCGTCACATTGCCGCGCCGCATCTGGACGAGCATCCAGGACGCGGTCGATCCGGCGCTGGCTGCGATCGCCACTGTGCTTCTCGTCGTTACCGTGCTGGCGCTGGTTGCACGCGCGCTGATCGAACGCAGGCAACGGCAACAGAAGTTCTAGCCCAAACACCTCGGAAACAGATCGAAAGGAAAGGAATACCCATGAGCACCGCGATGAGCGACAATGAGTACCGGGAGAACAAGTTCTTCAGCATCTTCGGCTCCGTTCCGGAACCGGGCTTCGATACGGCTGAGGAGCAGATTCCGGTATGGGGCCGCCATTGGGGCTGCTCGAACGATGTCGGCAAGCTGCGCGCCGTGCTGATGCATCGGCCCGGAGACGAGCTTTCCGTCGTCGAGAACAAGCCGATGCCTGAAGTCGGCGGTTTCGGCGATCCGGAAAAGGGCTGGTACTGGATGGGTCGCACAATGCCCGATTTACCCGCCATGCAGCGCGCCCATGACGAATTCACCGGCCTGCTGCGTTCGGAAGGCGTCGATGTCATCCTCGTCGACAAGGCCGCCCCCGGCGCGATGAAGCAGATCTACACGCGCGACAGCGTCATCGGTGTTCCCGGCGGCGCCATCGTCACCCGGCTGGCGCGGCGCGTGCGTCGCGGCGAGGAGCTGCCGGTGACAAGGGCGCTGGCCAAGGCCGGATGCCCGATCCTCGGCACCATCCACGGCTCGGCCGTCTTCGAAGGCGGCGGCTTCGCCTTCATCGATGCCAAGACCGCCGTCTGCACGGTCTCGATCGCCTGCAACCCGGAAGGCGTGCGGCAGGTCGAAAGCATCCTCGCCGGGCTCGGTGTCGAGCTAATCAAGGTGCCGATGCCGGGATACCGCATTCACATCGACGGCGCTTTCATTATGGTCGACGTCGAGACAGCGATCGTCAATGTCAACGAACTGCCCTACCCGTTCATCGAATATCTGGAGAAGCGCGGCATCAAGATGATCGAACTGCCCCCGGAAGACAGCGCCATGTCGCTCAACTGCCTGGCCGTGGCGCCCGGTCGCGTGATCATGCATGGCAGCCGCTCGAAGCGCCTGGCCGACAGGCTCGACGCCGCCGGGATCACCGTTCTGACCTGCAATTACGAGACGGTCGAGCTTGGCGGCGGCGGCCTGCATTGCTCGACGGCGCCGCTGATCAGGGATCCGATCTGAATGGTTGGCCCCGAACTGATGGCCCCGAACTGACATGGCATTGCTGGTCGTCGACGATCTGGCAAAGACCTATGACAAGGTCACTGCCCTGACCGGGATCAATCTCTCGGTCGAGGCGGGAGAGTTCGTCACCTTGCTCGGGCCTTCGGGGTCCGGCAAGACCACCTTGCTGATGGCACTGGCCGGCTTCACCACGCCGAGCAAAGGGACGATCAGCCTCGACGGCAGGGACATCACCAATGTCGACCCGGAAGACCGCAATTTCGGCTTTGTCTTCCAGGGCTATGCGCTGTTCCCGCATCTCTCCGTCGCCAACAACATCGCCTTCTCGCTCAGGGTCCGAAAATGGGAGAAGGCAAAGATCGCCGCACGGGTGGCCGAGATGTTGTCGCTGGTCGGTCTCGACAATCTGGCCGAGCGCAAGCCGC
Organism: Mesorhizobium sp. M0938; assembly: GCF_040319125.1. Classification (NCBI taxonomy): domain Bacteria; kingdom Pseudomonadati; phylum Pseudomonadota; class Alphaproteobacteria; order Hyphomicrobiales; family Phyllobacteriaceae; genus Mesorhizobium; species Mesorhizobium sp. M0938. The sequence continues at coordinate 412,844 of NZ_JAMYNS010000002.1, forward strand.
GCGAACTGTCGGGCGGCCAGCAGCAGCGCGTTGCCATTGCCCGCGCCTTGGCTTTCGGGCCGCGCATCCTTTTGCTCGATGAGCCGCTCTCCGCCCTCGACCGCATGCTGCGCGAATCCATGCAGAAGGAGTTGAAGCGGCTGCATCGTGAGACCGGGGTGACCTTCGTCTATGTCACTCATGACCAGGAGGAGGCGATCGCGATGTCCGATCGCATTGCGGTGTTCAACCACGGCCGGGTCGTCGAGATCGGACCGCCGCGTGACCTCTACAAAAAACCGTCGACGCGCTTCGTCGCCGGCTTTCTCGGCGAGAACAATTTCTTGACCGGCCACCGCGCCGATGATGACGAGACGATGGTCGAGGCGTTCGGCACGCGCTTCGGCTCTCCTCCCGTCAAGGGGCGCCGCGAGCGGCCGGGCGACGCCTTGACCGTATGGGTGCGCCCCGAGGACATCCGTATCGGCCAGGCAACGAGCGGTGAGATCGGCTTTCGCGCGACGGTCGTCGAGAATTCCTTTGTCGGCGCGCTTGAACGCATCCTGCTCAAGACAGCGACCGGCGAACAGATGGTGGCAACGCTGCGCTCGGACGTGGCCGTCGCGGCCGTTCCCGGACAGATCATCGACTGCCGGATTGACCCGTCCGCTATCGGCGTCCTGCCCAACGAAGCCAACGGGTCTTGAGCCGGCGAACATATCTGGCCGCAGAAGAGAGAAAAATGATCAAGGCGACACCTTTCGATTTTCCCTACGATGGCAGGCTGGTGCCTGAGAATACCGCCCTGATCGTCGTCGACCTGCAGGAGGATTTCCTGTCGACGACAGGCTATTTCGCCAAGCAGGGCTACGATCCTGCGCCATTGCGGGCCATCCTGCCGACGGTCAACCGGTTGATCGCGGCCGCTCGCGCGGCAGGCCTGAAAATCATCCACACAAGGCAGGGCTACCGCGCCGACATGGCCGACATGACGCCCTACGAGAAATGGCGCCGCAAACGGGCCGGCCTTGAAGGCACCGACATTCTTTTGCGTTCAAGCCCCGGCTTCCAGATCGTTCCCGAGATCGACTTGGCGGCTAAAGACATCATCGTCGACAAGACCTGCAACGGCGCCTTCACCTATACCGATTTCGAGCACGTGCTGCGCGCGCAAGGCATCACCCATCTCTTGTTTTCGGGATGCACGACCGACGTCTGCGTGCACACAACCTTGCGCGAGGCCTGCGACCGCAACTTTCAGTGCCTGACCATCTCGGATGCCTGCGCCAGCGGCGACAGATATGCGCATGAGGCCGCGCTGCACATGGTGACGGTCGAGAACGGCATCTTCGGCGCACTGACGGATTCAAGCGCCGTCATCGAAGCCCTGTCGCAACTCTCCGGCAAGGGCCACTGAGATGTCTAACGAGACCGCTGGCATACCGGCTGCGACCAGCCGGCTTTACATCTCGCTGATGCGACTGACGGACAAGGGGCTGGCGGAGCTCGCCGGCAGCCCCGATCGCCGCAAGATCAGCGAGGAACGGGTCGCAGCGCTCGGCGGCAAATCCCTCGCTTTTTATGCCACGCTCGGCGCCTATGACTTTGTCCAAATCTTCGAAATGCCTGACAACGAGGCCATGTTGCAATATGTGCTGACGGCCCGGCGCGACGGCTTCGTCGAGCCGCTCATCCTGCCGGCGTTCGACCCGCCGACCTTCGGCGCAATTGTCGAGCGGGTCTTGAAATGAGGCGATAGCGTTGCGTCAGGAAGAAGCGCGTGCCTCTCCTGTCGCGCGCGACGCAAACGCCCCAGGCTGCGGCACATCGGCCTCGCGACGCGCCAGCGAATTGCGCAGGAGCGCTATCGTTTCGCGGGCGGCGAACGCGATCTCGCGCGGCCGGTCGACGCCGACCAGCATGAACTCCTGGATACCCAAAGCCGCATAGGGGAGTAGTGACAGCGCGACATGCGCCGGCGGGCCGGCAACCTCGACCGCCTTCTGGCAAGAGGCGGCATTGTCCTGCACACCCAACCGGACGGGAAGCGCGAAGCGCAGCTTGCCGGCCCGGCCATGTTCAGCGGCGGCGATGCGCACCCGCTCCATCAGTTGCCGGATCTCATCGAGCGAGCCCGGCGTCAGTTCGAAGACATCGGCATGACGGCCCGCGACCTTGAGCGCCGTTCCCGATTGACCGCCCATGCGAATAGTCACGTCGGCGCCATGCGGTCCCTTGCGCGGCACATAGCCGGCCTTGATGCTGTAGAAGGCGCCCTCATGGTCGAAGGGCCGGTCGTTCGACCACAGTCGCTTCAAAAGCACCAGATATTCGTCGATGCGCTGCCAGACGACGGTGTGACCGACCGGGCGCGTCTCGGCATCGTCGTCGCTCAGCGGCTCGCTGAGCATCCTGAGCGACAGCCGTCCGCCGCTTTTCGCGTCGAGAGCCGCCAATTGCCGCGCCGCCACGGTCGGTTCGATCACGCCGGCCCAATGGGTGAGAACCGCCTCCAGCGACGAGGTGCGGTCCAGCGCCTGGGCGGCCAGATCCATATTGGTCAGCAGCCCTGCCGGATCGTCGACGACGATCTTCTGGAATCCGGCATCCTCGATCAGCGACAGCTTTGTCGCGGTCTCGATGAAATCATAGAAAAAGCTGGCGTCGGCGGGATGCGTTTTACCGGGAACATGCGTGAACTCGATCGGCATTGCCATCTCCTCCATCACGTTGGAAACATGGGTATCACGTTGAATCACGGGCGCGCGAAAGCGCTCCGGCATTCGGCTCATTCAACTCCGGTATTTCTGAAGCGACTATGTCTGAAACGGCCAGCCGCTGACCGACGGGATCAGCGCCCCGAGAATCAGGGAATAAGGCCTAGAACGACTGCCCCGGTGAACACGAACGCAAGGGCAAAGACGAGATAGGCAAAAGCGCCCGCATAAGCCGGACGAAAGCTCTGGGCATTCGCCAGCCTTTGGCCGTTGCGATCAGTCTGGGCGTTCTGGATATAGGACATGTCGAACCTCCGTCTCGCCGGTTAATCTATAAAATCAGTAGACTTTGTCGAGTGCTATTTTCAGGAGGTTATTGGAATAATTTTCTCAAATTGGAGAAGAATTTAGTTCGTTTTCTGCTTAGCGTTGCGCTTCCGAGGTGGTCAGGCCGATAGCAAGAACGCCATGCACATGCAGGAAGAGGGCATCAGTCCGTGTCAGCCGGCGCTGACGAGAGCCTGCCGGAAAACATCCGTTTCCATCCGGCCATTCACCCTGTAAATCCCGTTTGGCGTTGTCGGTCGTCATCATTGGAAGAGGTTTGCGTGTCCAATTTCGTTAGCGTTACAAGGGATGGCGGCGTCGCGGTCGTGACCATCGACAATCCGCCGGTCAATGCGCTGAGCTTCCATGTTCGCGAGCCGCTGATGCAGGCGCTTGTCTCCTTGCGGGACGAGCCTGGTGTCGTGGCCATCGTCATCGCTTGCGCCGGGCGAACCTTCGTCGCCGGCGCCGACATCACCGAATTCGGCAAGCCGGTGCAGCAGCCGGATCTGCGCGCCATCATTGCCCTGCTGGAAACCATCGCCAAGCCAACGGTCGCCGCTATCCACGGCACAGCGCTCGGCGGTGGCCTGGAACTGGCGCTTGGTTGCCATTTTCGCGTTGCCGATGCCGGGGCCAAGCTCGGCCTGCCGGAGGTCAAGCTCGGCCTGCTGCCCGGCGGTGGCGGCACGGTTCGGCTGCCGCGTCTCGTCGGCGCGCTGAAGGCGCTCAGCATGGTCGTTTCGGGCACGCCGATCGGTGCGGCCGAGGCACTCGCCGCCGGGCTGGTGGACGCCGTCTTCGAGGACGGCCTGACTGCACACGCGGTTCGTTTCGCAAGCGAAATGGCTGGCAGGCCATTCACGCCGGTGCGCGACCGCAACGACCGTCTCGATCAGGCGGAATTGCCTGCATTCGACAGGCAAGCGGCGGAGCTTGGCAAAAAGGCGCGCGGGCTCGAAGCGCCGATCGCCTGCGCGCAGTCGGTTCGCAACGCCATCACGCTGCCGTTCGAGGCGGCTCTGGCCGCGGAGCGAGAACTATTCCTGCAACTGATCGGAGGCGCCCAGTCGCGCGCGCAGCGCCATCTGTTCTTCGCCGAGCGCGAGGCGGCGAAGGTTGGGGCTAAAGATATCGTCAGGCGCAAGATCGCGCGGGTCGGCGTCATCGGCGCCGGCACCATGGGCGGCGGCATCGCCATGGCGTTCGCCAATGGCGGGTTTCCTGTGACCCTGCTGGAAACGACGCAGGAGGCGCTGCAACGCGGGCTGGCGACGATCGAGAAGAACTATGCCGTCTCCGTCGCACGCGGTTCGCTCAGCGAAGACGCCAAGCGTCAGCGGCTCGGCCTGTTCAAGGGCTCCACCGACTATGACGACCTCGCCGATAGCGACCTGATCGTCGAGGCGGTGTTCGAAGAGATGACAGTCAAGAAGGCGGTGTTCGGCAGGCTCGACGCGGTGGCCAAACCGGGCGCGATTCTCGCTACCAACACCTCCTATCTCGACGTCAACGAAATCGCCGCCTCGACCTCGCGGCCGCAGGATGTGCTTGGCCTGCACTTCTTTTCGCCGGCAAACGTTATGAAGCTGCTGGAAATCGTGCGTGCCGAGAACACCGCGCCGAACGCGCTGGCGACGGTTGTCGAGCTGGCGCGGCGGATCGGCAAGGTCCCGGTCGTCGTCGGCGTCTGCCATGGCTTCGTCGGCAACCGCATGCTGGCCGCGCGCGGCGCGGAATCCGAGGCGCTGTTGCTGGAAGGTGCAACGCCACAGCAGATCGACAAGGTGTTTACCGATTTCGGCTGGCCGATGGGGCCGTTCCAGATGGGCGATCTTGCCGGCCTCGATATAGGCTGGCGCAACCGCAAGGCACGGGGCCAGACAGCCGCGATCGCCGATGCGCTATGCGAGCAGGGACATTTCGGCCAAAAGACCGGCCGGGGTTTTTATCTCTACGAGAAGGGTTCACGCGTACCGGTTCCCGACCCGGATGTCGAAGCGCTGATCCGTGCCAAGGCTGCCGAAAAGAGGATCGCGCCGCGCACGATTGGTGCTGACGAGATCATCGAGCGTACGCTCTATCCCCTAGTCAACGAAGGCGCGAAAATCCTCGAGGAGAAAATCGCCGCCCGCGCCTCCGACATCGACATCGTTTGGGTCAACGGCTACGGTTTTCCCGTGGGCAAGGGCGGGCCGATGTTCTGGGCCGGCCTCGAAGGTGTCGACAAGATCATCGGACGGCTCGACCACTGGCACGAGCGGACCGGCAAGGACGTTTTCAAGCCGGCGCCCCTGCTCAGACAGATGGCTGAAACCGGCTCCTGGGAAGGCGCTGCCAGCCAAACTGCCTGAGCGAGGCCATTTTCGAAATCGTGGACTACCGAATCCGGGCGTCCATGATCTCGACGAAACGCGCGAACAGACCAGCCTGCGACTTGATCTTGAGCTTGCGGTAAATGTTGCGGCGATGAACCTTTACGGTTCCCGGTACGATACGCATCGCTCGGGCTATGGATTCCGTCGAATGGCCCTGAAGAACCAGGTCGACGACATGTTTTTCGCGCGGCGTGAGCGAAAGGCTCTTCCAGATGTGAGCACGTTCGAACTCGTTGACCGGCGCAATCGCCTCGTCCTGTTTCGTCTCTGCCGGTTCGTCGGCCGGAAGGGCCGGCCAGCGCAACCTGATGAAGCCGATCACTGCCGGCGCCATGTCGCGCAGCAGCCTGGCATCGGCGGTTCCGAAGGGTCCTGAAGCATGCAATCGCATCAGCGAGACCACCAGCGCGTCCTTTCCCGGCAGCGGCACGAAGAAACCGACCTCCTCGGCCAGCTTGGTCTGGCTATAGTAGGAGCGGTAATATTCGCTGGCATAGAAGCGGTCCGGCGCCAGTTCGCGCATGCGCCAAAAACCTTCCTTGCGCTCGACCGCCGCGTGATGGAACGGGTCGAGCAGATAAGGCCCTTCCTGATAGAGTGCGACGAAGACGTGGCTTTCGGCCGGCGAGAACGTCTCGAACAGCAGCGGCGGCCGTGAGGCGCCGCGATAGCCGAAGATCACACAGTGATCGAAGCTGACATGCTGCCGCAGCCAGGCGACCAACGCCTTGCCGAAAAGTTCGCCGCTCGTCTCCCGCGTCGCAGCGATGAGCGTAGCGAGCTGATTGTATTCGTCGCTGCGCAATACGCTCAATTATACCCCCTTAAACGAGAAAATAGACCAAATATACCACCTGCGAGGTATATACTAGCTGCCATTGGCTCTGATAGCGTTTCGAGATTGTCTTGTTGCTGGAGCCGCAGCTTTGACCGCAGTACCCGATATCGAGTTTCGCGGGGTCGCCAAACGCTACGGCAGCGTGACTGCGGTCAGCGGCATCGATCTTGCCATCCCGCCATCCGCCTTTGTCGCCTTGCTCGGGCCGTCCGGCTGCGGCAAGACAACTTGCCTGCGCATGATCGGCGGCTTCGAACAGCCAAGCGAAGGCGCGGTCTTCATCCGCGGCCGTGACATGGCCGGCACGCCGCCCTACCGGCGGCCGGTCAACATGGTGTTCCAGCAATATGCGCTGTTTCCGCATCTCGATGTCGAGGACAACATCGCCTACGGGCTGCGCCAGGCAAGGCCGCGGCTGTCGTCGCGGGAGATCAGCCTGAGGGCAGGCGAGGCGCTCGCCATGGTGCGGCTTGCCGGCTACGGCCGCCGCAAGATCCACGAGCTTTCCGGCGGCCAGCAGCAGCGTGTCGCACTGGCGCGCGCGCTGGTCAACAAGCCGGCGGTGCTGCTCCTCGACGAGCCGCTGGCGGCGCTCGACAAGAAGCTGCGCACCGACATGCAGATAGAGTTGCAGAACCTGCAGCGCGAGATCGGCATCACCTTCGTCCTTGTCACGCACGACCAGGAAGAAGCCCTGTCGATGAGCGATTTCGTCTGCGTCATGAATGGCGGGCGCATCGTCCAGCTCGGACAGCCAAGCGAGATCTATGACGAGCCCGCCGACCTCTTCGTCGCCGACTTCGTCGGCAAGACCAATCTGTTGAGCGGCAAGATCGCCGGGCACTCGGGCAACCTCGTCGAGGTGGCGCTTGCCGACGGCACTGTCATTGCCGCGCGCAAACGGACTTCGCTGCGCCAGGACGAAGCCGTTTCGGTCAGCCTGCGTCCTGAATCTCTAAGCCTCGGCGCGCCGGGAAGCGGCCGGCTGAACGGCATTGTCCGCAACCGGATCTTTCTGGGCGCGACCGCGGAATATGCGATCGAGGTCGGCGGTATCGGAACGCTGCTCGCCAAGGCCGATCACCTGATCGGCAGCGGAAACCTCTTCAAGCCGGGTGAACCCGTCGCCATCGGCTTTACATCAGGAACGCCGCTCGCGTTCCCTGATACCAAAAATAACGGCACCAACCAGAGGGAAAATAAACATGTCGAAATCACATCGTGACGGACTGCCGATAAGCTCCGAAAAATTCGTCGATCAATTGATGCGGCTCAAGCGCGGCTCGATCGGCCGCCGCGAATTCCTTGGCCTCACCGGTCTTGGCATCGCAACGGCGGTGATGGCCCGCGAACTAGGCATCATGCCCTCGCCGGCCTTCGCCCAGGAGGGTCTTGGCGACCGCATGTCGATCGCCACCTGGCCCAATTACCACGATCCGGCGACGTTCGAGAATTTCAAGGCCGAGACGGGCGTCGCCGTCGAGGTCAATGTGTTCGGGTCAAACGAGGAGATGCTGGCCAAGCTACAGGCAGGTGCCTCGGGCTGGAGCCTTTTCGTGCCGACCAACTACACGATCTCCACCTACAAGAAGCTCGACATCATCGAAGCGCTCGACATGGCCAAGCTTGCCAATTTCGACGGCTCGCAGCAGGACCCGCGCTTTACTGGGGAAGGCACGATCGACGGTGCGACCTACGCACTGCCGAAGAACTGGGGCACCACCGGATTTGCCGTCAACACCAAGAAGCTGACCAAGCCGATAACGAGCTGGAAGGAATTCTGGGACACGGCCATGGCCGAGGGCGACGGCCGGGCCATGGTCCATGATTACCAGCTCACCACGATCGGCAATGCGCTGAAATATTACGGCTTCTCGTTCAACTCGCTGAAGCAGGACGAACTCGCCAAGGCGGAGGAACTGCTGCTGAAGGTAAAGCCCCACCTGTTTGCGGTTTCCAGCGATTACCAGCCGTCGATGCGTGCCGGCGACGCCTGGATGACGATGTGCTGGACCAATGACGGGGCGCAGCTCCACCGCGACATTCCCGAAATCGCTTATGTGCTTGGCAAGGAGGGCGGTGAGATCTGGACCGACTTCTATGCCATTCCGAAGGACGCGCCCAACAAGCCTGCCGGCTATGCCCTGCTCAACTACCTGATGGACCCGAAGGTCGCGGTCAAGGAGCACCTGGCCAATGGTGCGCCTTCCACCGACGCACGGGTCAACGCGCTGCTGCCCAAGGAAGTGCTGGACAATCCGATCCTCTACCCGGCGGCGGAACTGTTGACGCCGCTGGAATTCGGTGCGGCTGCAACGCTGACCGATCCGGCCCGGGCCGAACTGATGGCCCGCTTCAAGTCGGCTTGAACCGGCCATAGGTCCGATGCGGGCAACTCATCCGGCGGGCAGATGTCCGCCGGCACCGGGGCGATTTTTCAATGCGCAGCAATGTCCTTCGTCATAAGCTGCTGACCGCGCTGCTGCTCGGTCCAGCGACCGCTTGGCTGGTGGTGTTTCTGGTGTTGCCGTTCGTCGCGATCGCCGTTTTCAGCGTCGGCGAGCGGGCGCCGGAAGGTGGCTATCAGGCTGCTTTCACGCTCACGCAATATGCCAATCTTCCGGCGCGGGCGACCGCCTTCTGGAATACGATGGTGCTGGCGCCGGCGGGCGCCTTGGCCTGTCTGCTCGTCGCCTATCCGGTCGCCTATTACCTCGCCTTGCGCGCCCCGGAGCGGTGGCGGCTGATCCTGCTTGCGCTCGTGGTCATTCCGTTCTGGACCAGCCTGCTGATGCGAACCTACGCCTGGATGTATGTTCTGGGCGGGCGCGGCATTCCGGCATTGCTGGCCTATGTCGGGTTCGACGACGTGCGGCTGATCAACACGCCGGGTGCGGTCCTGCTCGGCATCGTCTATGGCTATCTGCCGCTGATGATCCTGCCGATCTATGTCAGCCTCGAGCGGCACGATCGCCGGCTGCTGGAAGCCTCCGCCGATCTCGGTGCAACGCCGATCTCGACATTCCTTGGCGTGACGCTGCGGCTGTCGCTGCCGGGGGTGATGACCGGCTTCTCGCTGGTCATGATCCTGCTGCTCGGCGAATATCTGATCCCGACGCTGCTCGGTGGCGGCAAGGTCTTCTTCATCGGCAACGCGCTGGTCGATCTGTTCCTGCAATCGCGTAACTGGCCGTTCGGATCGGCAATCGCCATCACGCTGGTTCTGGTCTCGGTCGTGGTGCTGCTTGTCGCCAATCGCATTTCGACCCGGCTTTCGGGCGCTCGCCGGGTGGACCTGATCTGATGCGCGCCTTCGTCATAGCGGTCTTTGCGTTTCTCTACCTGCCGATCGCGCTGGTGGTGCTGTTCTCCTTCAATGCCGGTCGCCACGCCAGCGAATTCACCGGTTTCTCGGTGCAATGGTACGGCAAGGCGCTGTCGAACCCGTTCCTGGTCGAGGCGCTGAAGAACAGCCTGTTCATCGCCACCATCAGCGCCTTGCTCGCAGCACTTTGCGGCACGGCGGCAGCGCTTGGCCTGGCGCGCGTCGGCGCCCGGACACGGGCCATCTTCGACGCACTTCTCGGCGCTGCGATCGTCGTTCCGGGCGTCGTCATCGGCATCTCGACGCTGGTCGCGCTCGTCCAACTATTTGGGGTCGTCAATCCGTTTCTCGCTTCGCTGTGGCCGAACGACCAGCCGCCACGCCTGGCGCTCGGCTACGGCTCGATCATCGCCGCGCATGGCCTGTTTTCGATGGCGCTGGTGGCGATGATCGTCGGCACACGGCTCGGCAGCCTCGACCGCAATCTGGTCGAAGCCTCGAGCGATCTGTACGCCACCCCACTGACGACATTCCGCTCGATCGTGTTGCCCCAGATCATGCCGGCGGTGATCGCCGGCTTCCTGCTCGCCTTCACCTTCTCCTTCGACGATTTCATCGTCGCCTTCTTCGTCGCCGGCGCACAGACGACGTTGCCGATCTATGTCTTTGCCTCGATCCGGCGCGGGGTGACGCCCGAAATCAACGCCATCGCGACGATCGTCCTCGTCGCCTCGGTGCTGCTTGTGGTGCTTGCTCAATGGCAATTGCGCCAACGCAAACCGACAAACTGAAAGTCGCATCATGATTTTGAGAGATCGCATCGCCGTGGTGACCGGCGCCGGGTCGGGTATCGGGCGTGCCGGCGCCATGATCATGGCCAGGGAAGGCGCGGTGTTGGTGATCGCCGACAGGGATCGGGCTGCCGGTGAGATAACGGCTTCCGACATCCGTACCGCAGGCGGCCGGGCCGAGGCGGTCGCCACCGATGTCGGCGACGACGCGGCGGTCGAGCAGCTCATCGCTGGAACGCTGGGTAAACATGGTCGGATCGACATCCTGCACAATCACGCCGGCGTCCAGGTCGGCGGCACGCTGACCGAAGTCGACGTCGACGGCATGGATGCCTCATGGCGGATCAACGTGCGGGCGCAGTTCCTCGCCGCCAGGCTCGTCATGCCATCGATGATCAAACAAGGCGGCGGTGTCGTCCTGAATACCGCCTCGAATTCGGGGGTGTTCTACGACCGCGAGATGATCGCCTACGCAACCTCAAAACATGCCGTGGTGGCGATGACCCGGCAGATCTCGCTCGACTATGCCAAGCACAATGTGCGCGTCAACGCGCTCTGTCCCGGCTGGGTCGATACGCCCTTCAACGAACCGTTCATCGCTCAGATGGGTGGACGGGAGGCGATCGAACGCTACGTCCGCACCAAGATTCCCATGCAGCGCTGGGCCGCGGCGGAAGAAATAGCCGAAGCCATCCTGTTCCTCGTCTCCGATCGTTCGTCCTTCATGACCGGTCAGGCTTTGGTAATCGACGGCGGCGAGAGCATCGGCTGACGCAGCCCTCGTACCTCATACGTGCTTGCGTCCGCCGGCCTCGCGGAACCAGCTGTCGGGATAGGGATACCACCAGTCCTGGATCGCCGGCTTGTGGTCGATGATGACCATCTTCGAACGGCGGAAGGCATCCAGCCCCTGCCGGCCGAGTTCGCGGCCGAGGCCCGATGCCTTCCAGCCGCCGAACGGCAGCGCGTCATTGTCGATCAGCGGATTGTTGACCCAGACCATGCCGGCCTCGAGCCGCTCCGCAGCCTCATGCGCCTCGGCGAGATCGGTGGTGAAGACCGAGGCGCCAAGCCCGAACGGGCTGTCATTGGCAAGCTTTATCGCTTCGTCGAAATCCTTGACCCGGCAGATCGCGGCGACCGGTCCGAAACACTCTTCACGCACGATCGCCATGTCTGATATGACGCCGGTCAGGATCGTCGGCTCGTAGAACCAGCCGACATTGTGCGCCGGCGGAATGCGACCGCCCGTGACCGCCTTGGCGCCATTGTGCACCGCATCGTCGACCAGCCGCATGACTTTCGCCCGCGCCGCCTCGCTGACCAGCGGCCCGATCTCGGTCTTGTCCAAACCGTTGCCGATGCGCAGCGCACGTGTCTTCTGCGCAAACAGCTCGACAAAGCGGTCGTGAACGGCATCGACGACGAAGAACCGTTCGGCCGAGGTGCAGACCTGGCCCGTAAGATGGAACGCGGCAGTGACGCTTCCGGCCGCCGCCACGTCGAGCGGGGCGTGCCGGCTGATGATCAGCGGATCGCTGCCGCCCGCCTCGATAACGCACGGCTTCATGCGTTCGGCGCAGGCGACGGCGACAGCCTTGCCGGCGGCGACCGAACCGGTGAAGGCGACCGCGTGGGTGCGGCCGGAGGCGATCAGCGCCTGCGCGGTGACCGCCCCGCCCGGCAGGCAGGACACCAGACCCTCCGGCAAGGAGCGGAACACGGCCATGTAATCCAGCGTCGACAATGTCGTCGCTTCGGCCGGCTTGATCACGCAGGCATTGCCGGCGGCGAGCGAAGCGGCGACGGTCCAGCACATCAGCAGGATCGGAAAATTGTAGGGCATGATGTGCACCGAGGTGCCGTAAGGCTCGTAGCGCGCATATTGGAACGAACCGGCCTGCGTCGTGCCGGCAATCTTGCCGGCATCGTCACGCGCCATTTCGGCATAGTAGCGAAAGATCGGTGCGCAATTGGCAATCTCGCCGATTGCTTCCGGATAAGGCTTGCCCATCTCGCGTACCATCAGCTCGGCGCAGTGCGTGAAGTCGGCGGCCTCGATGGCGTTGGCCACTGCATGCAGATGCTTGGCACGGCTCTTGGCGTCTAGTTTTTTCCAAGCGGCTTGCGCCTTGGTCGCCGCAGTCAGCACGGCGTCAATCTCGCCGTCGGTTGCAGCCGCGATCGCGCCGACGGTTTCCAGCGTCGCCGGGTCGATCACCGGCGTTCTTGTGCCGGCCATCGGCCGATAATCCGGATTGACGAAGAAAGCCGGCCGGTCAGCGAAGAATTCCATGGTCTTCCTTTCAACCCCGCTCAGCGGATCATGTAGACCTTCTTGATCGTCTCATGGACGGTGCAGACGCCTTTCCAGTCCTGCGGAAAGAACGCCGCCGTGTCCGGCTCGATCTCGATCACCTCGCCGGATTCATGCACATAGGTGCAACGTCCATCGAGGAAGTGGCAGAACTCGTCGCGGGTGACGTGGCAGTGCCATTTACCTGGGGTGCAGACCCACAGCCCGCATTCGGAGCGGCCCTCCGGTCCCTTGTGCAGCAGCTTGCCCGAGGTGTGGGATTCCCCCTCGATCATGGTGGGAATGACGCCCCAGTCGACGAGGTCGGTGATGGCGAGCGGCGCTTTCATGATGGGGGTGGTCATTTCGATTTCCTTGAAAGGGATTCACGTGCTCATCGGCACATGAAGGCCTTGGTCAGCGTTTCGGTGATTTCAGACGTGCCGGTCCAGCCGGCGGGGAAGAATACCAGCGTGCCGGCTTCGACCGGGACCGCTTCGCCATTGTCGTGGACATAGCGGCCGCACCCCGACAGGAAATGGCAGAACTCGTCGGCAGGGAAGGTGACCTTGCGCGTGCCTGGTGTGCACGACCACAGGCCGCATTCGCTCGATCCGTCCGGGTGCTTGAACAGGATCTTGCCCGAGGCGCGCGGCGAACCGGATATCGGGCTGCTGCCCGCGCCCCAGTCTTCCAGTTCCCGAGTGGAGGCCTTCGGCCAGTGCGGTGTCGGCATGTCTTCAAGCTCCCAGGTCAGGCCAGCATGTAGATGTTGCGGATGGTCTCGTGGACGGTGCATTCACCGACCCAGCCGGCCGGGAACATGACCACGGTGGCGGCAGAGACCTCGATGACCTCGCCGTCATCCGACCTGTAAGTCGCGCGGCCGGCAACGAAATGGCACAATTCGTCGCGCGGGATCGCCAGCCGCCACCGGCCTGATGTGCAGACCCAGATGCCGGATTCCGGCTGGTTGTTCGGCCCCTTGTGGACGAGCCTGCCGGTGGAGTGGGACGCGCCTTCCAGCGCATCCGGCTGGGCGCCCCAATCGACGAGGTCGATGCGGGTGGAAGCTTGGTGGAGATGCGGCGCGGAGGAGGTCATGCGGGTGCTCCGCCGACGCGACGCTCATTTTCGAGATGGCTTCGCTCTACGGCGCCCCCCTTTGTCCTGCCGGACATCTCCCCCTCAAGGGGGGAGATTAGCAGCTTCGCCGCCCTGTTCACTCCTGCGATGTTGGTGATTGGCGAAAGCCGAGGTGACATCCAATCTCCCCCCTTGAGGGGGAGATGGCCGGCAGGCCAGAGGGGGGTGCCTTGGCTCGGCATGTCAAACATCGCGCTCATAGAAGCTGTTCCAGCAGCCCCGCCGCTTTCTCCGGGCCGTTTTGCGACTGCATCTGCGCCGACGTTTTCGTCAGCTTGGCCCTGATTGCCGGGTCTGTCAGGCAGGCTTCGATCTTCGCGATCAGCGCGGCGTCGCTCCAGTCGTAGCGCGGCATGCCGAAGCCGTGGCCGGTTTCCTCGACCCGTGTCGCGTTGTCATGACCATCCCAGACATAGGGCATGATGATCGCCGGCTTGCCGAAATAGAGGCACTCGGTGAACGAGTTGTTGCCGCCATGGTGGATCACCGCATCGACCTGCGGGATGACCGAGGGTTGTGGAAACCAGCTCTCGACGATGACGTTGCCGGGCACGTCGGCGTACTGGTCCTTGTAGCCGCCGACATTGACCAGCGCCCGGTATCGCGTCTTGCCCAAGGTTTCAATAATGCGCTTCAGCAGATCGACATCGCCGGCGCCAAGGCTGCCGAAGGAAACATAGAGCAGCGGCCCGTCGTTATTCTTCGCAAAAGTCGGCACGGTGTAGGGCTTCTCCTGCCGCACGCAGCCTTCCAGATACTGGAATTTTGCCGGGTCGAGCGGATGGCGGCGCTTGAACTTTGCCGCCTCGGGATAGAGCAGCAAATTAAGGTACGGCGAGGCCTCGAAGAACTGGCCGATCGGATAAGGCGCTTCGTTGTTGGCAATCAAGAACGCGTTGAAGTCATGGTGAATCGGCTTGATGACCGCGTTGAAATGGTCGCGATAGCGCTGATGGCAGGTGTGGTCGTTCTCGCCGCAGCCGGACAGATGCGGCGGGATGTCCTCGTCCTCGATCTCGTTTTCCGAGCAGGAGATGACGCGCACCCACGGCTTGCCATACTGCTTGATCGCCGGGAACAGGATGACGTTGTCGACGCAGATGACATCAGGCTTGATCGTCGCAAGCACGCCGGGCAGATCCTTCTCAGCCCATTTGGCGCTGTCGACGATCGCCGTCCAGCAATCCTTCACGTAGTTGTCGACCTGGTCGTAGGGCGATTTGCGGAAGTTCGGGATGTGGCCGTTGATGAAGTCTTCCCAGAACTTGGCCATCTGTTCGGGCGGCATCGGTTCGGACAGGTTCACCGGATGAGCCTCGAAGCCGTAGCCCTTGTAGGCGTCGATAAAGCCGGGGTCCGACAGGAACACCGCTCTGTGGCCGCGCGCTTCGACTGCCTGGGCGATGCCGACGGAATTGAGCGCCGGGCCGTAGGCCGCTTCCGGAAAAAACGCGATCGTCTTCTGCGCCATGAAAGCTTCTCCTTCAATCAATCTGCGAAAATTCTGACGTCGGCGGCATCCCAGCCGAGCTCGACCGCATCGCCCGACGCAACCGGGCGTCGGTCGGCGGCGTCGGCGGTGACGCGCACCAGGAACGGCTTAGGCGACAGAGCGGTGCGGACATGCAGCTGCAGGTCGAGCCCTTGATAGGCCAACGCTTCGACGGTGCCGGCAGTGCGGTTGGCCGTTTCTGGCGACGGGAACAGCCGGATGCGTTCGGGCCGCACCGAAGCGACCGCCGCGGCGCCGGGCGAAAGCGTTGCGGGAACCGTACCTGATATCCGCGCACCATTGGCCGCCAGCACACCGTGGCCGTCGGCCTTGCCCGGCACGAAATTCATGACGCCGATGAAGTCGGCAACGAAGCGGTCCGCCGGATACTCGTATACCGCGTGCGGCGTGTCGCATTGTAGCAGCTTGCCGTCCCTCAGCACCGCCATGCGGTCGGCCATAACAAGCGATTCCTCCTGGTCATGGGTGACGATGACAAAGGTGATGCCGACCTCGTGCTGCAGGCGTTTCAGCTCCAGCTGCATGGCGCCGCGCAATTTCTTGTCGAGCGCGCCGAGCGGCTCGTCGAGCAGCAGCAGCCGCGGCCGCTTGACCAGCGCTCGGGCAAGCGCGACGCGCTGTTTCTGGCCGCCCGACAATTGCTCCGGCTTGCGGTCGGCGAAGGCAACGAGTTCGGTCGTCGCCAGGATGGCGTCGACACGTGAGCGGATTTCCTTTGCCGGCAAGCGTTCCATTTCTAGGCCATAGGAAACATTTGCCCTGACGCTCATATGCGGAAACAGCGCATAGGATTGGAACATCAGATTGACCGGCCGCTTGTTAGGCGGGGTCCTGGCGATGTCGCGGCCGTCGAGCAGGATGCGGCCGTGATTGGGTGTCTCAAAGCCGGCCAGCATGCGCAGCAGCGTGGTCTTGCCGCAGCCCGAAGGCCCGAGCAAGGCGAAGAACTCGTTCTCGCGGATATCGAGCGATATGCCGTCGACGGCCGTCACCCGGCCGAAATTCTTCGACACCTTGTCGATCGCCAGCAGCGTGCGCGGCTCGTTCATTGGCCGATCACCCCACGGTTGAGCCGCTGCGACAAGGTCAGCGCGGTGATTGAGACCGCCATGACGATGGTCGCCAATGCATTGATCTCCGGGGTGATGCCGAAGCGGATCATCGAATAGATCTGCATCGGCAGCGTGGTCGAGGCGCGACCTGCACCTGATGTGAAGAAGGCGATGATGAATTCGTCGACCGAGAGCGTGAAGGCGAGCAGCGCGCCGGCGACGACCGCCGGCAGAATGACCGGCAATGTCACCCGCCGGAAGGTGGTGAGCGCGGAAGCGCCGAGATCGGCGGAAGCCTCGACGATCGACCAGTCGAAGCTCTTCAGCCGCGCGCGCACCACCGAGCAGACGAAGGCGAGGTTGAAGACGACATGGGCGAGGATGATGGTGTGCAGGCCCAGGGTAAAGTCGAGCATGGAGAAGAAGCTGAGCAGCGCGATCGCCAGCACGATGTCGGGAATGATCATCGGCGCAAAGATCAGCGCCTCGAGGCCTCTCCCATACTGCCGGCGCATTTCGACGCCGATCGCCAGCAGCGTGCCGAGCAGCGTGGCGATTGCGGTCGAGACCAGCGCCACGATCAGCGTGTTGAGGGCGGCGGACAGGATCGCGGAATTGCCGGCGAGCGAGGCGTACCATTTCAGCGAAAAGCCCGACCAGACGGTCGGCAGCCCGCCCTGGTTGAAAGACAACGCCACCAGCACGGCGATCGGGATGTAGAGAAAGGCGAAGACCGGCGAAAGCACGAGCCAGAGCATGCGCCGCGTGGCGGGGGAGCGCTCAGCCATTGGCGCCTCCTTTCGCTTCGGCGATACGGCCAGCAGCGCGATCTGCTGCCAAAGCCTGCGCGGTCAGCACCAGCAGCATAATGGCAATCAGCGCCATCGCCAGCGCCGCGCCGAAGGGCCAGTCATTGGCGGTCAGGAACTGGTCGTAGACGAGATTGCCGATCATCTGGAAGCGACCGCCGCCGAGCAGCGCCGGCGTGACGAAATTGCCGATCGATAGCACGAACACGAACACGGCGCCGGCGGCGATACCGGGCACCGTCAGCGGCAGGATCACCCGGCGAAATGTCGTCACGGCCGAAGCGCCGAGATCGCGCGAGGCTTCAGCGAGCTCCGGATTGAGCCGCGACAGCGGCGCATAGCAGGCGAGGATGACGAAGGGCAAATAATTGTAGACCAGACCGGCGATGACGGCGCCTTCGGTGTAAAGCATCGACGGCGGCTCGCCGGTGTAGCCGAACCAGCGCAAGAGCTGGGTGATGAGGCCCTCGCGGTTGAGCAACACGATCCAGGCATAGGTGCGGATCAGGTAGTTCGACCAGAACGGCAGCACCGCGAAGAACAGGAACACCGGCTGCCACCGGCGCGGTGCTGCCGCGATCGCATAGGCCGCGGCATAGCCGATCACCACCGCGATCAGTGTTGCCGTGCCGGCGATGCGTGCCGAATTGAGAAAGATGCCGGCATAGAGCGGGTCGAACACCAGTCCGAAATTCTCCAGCGTGAACGTGTATTCGATGCCGCCATAGATGCCGCGCCGGAAGAAGGCCAGCGCCAGAACCAGCGCGCATGGCACGACCATCAAGGCAGTGAGCCAGGCCAGCGCCGGCGCCATCAGCAAGGAGGAGCGAATTCTGGTTTGGGACACGATTGCGATACCGCACTCAGCGGCCGGCGGCGGAGGCCCGCCGTCGACCGCGATCTCTGACTTTGATGCCGGTTACTGCGCGGCCTTGATCTCGCTGACGATCTTCGAATAATCGCGCTGGGCATCGCCGACGTCGCGCAACTGCTCGAACTTGACCAGCTCGGCCACCGGCATGCTCATATTGGGGAACTTGGCGAGGAAATCGGCTGGCAAGCTTTCCATAGCCGGCTTGTTCGGCACCTTGTAGTCGATGTTCTGGGCCGCCCAGGCATGGTTCTTGGCGTCCAGCATGAAGTTGATGAATTGGAACGCAGCATCCTTGTTGGCCGACGCCTTCATCACCACCATCGTGTCGACCCACAGATCCGATCCCTCTTTGGGGATGACGTATTTGATCTCGGGCTTCTCGGCGATGCCGTAGTTGCACCAGCCATCCCATGCCTGCACCATCAGCGCCTCGCCCGAGACCAGCTTTGAGTAGAAGGTGGTGTCGTCATAGGCGAGCAAGGTCTTCTTGGCCGAGATCAGCAGGTCCTTGACCTCGGCGAGCTTGGCCGGGTCGGTCTCGTTGACCGAATAGCCCTTGGCGAGCTGGCCGGCGGCAAGCAGCCAGCGGTCTGTCGCCAGCATGGTGGTCTTGCCCTTGAGCGCGTCGGATGGGGCGAGAAGATCGTTCCAGCTGGTCGGCTCGGTCTTGACCAGATCCGAGCGGTAGCAGAGGCCGGTGGTGCCCCAGGTGTAAGGCACGGAGAAATTGTTGCCGGCGTCGTGCGGCAGCTTCGCCGCCTCGGGATAAAGATTGGCGAGGTTGGGGATCTTGGCGTGGTCGATCGTCTCGATCAGGCCGAGCTTGTTCAGCACTTCGGCGAAGGGCGAGGAGACGAAGACCACGTCATAGCCCTTGCCGCCCGAAGCGACGAGCTTGCCCATGATCTCCTCATTGGTGGCGTGAACCACCACCTCGCCGGAAACGCCGGTCGCGGCCTTGAAGGCGGCCATGGCATCCGGCGCCATGTAGCCGTCCCAGTTGGAAATGACGAGGTCGGCGGCAGAAGCCGGCGCCGACAGCGCCAGGGTGAGGCCAAGCGCGACCGAAGATATCTTTAACGGATGACGCAGGCGGGTTGAGGCGGTCATGACAGACTCCCATTCTGGTTGATCGTCGAATTCAATCATCGTCGGACCGCGCTTGCGACTGTGCAGCCGCTTCGATCCTGTTCCCCCGGTCTTTTTGTTGCCGATTAACCGCACAGTACTATTGCAGAAAAAAGTACGTCAATCCATAATTTGGCAGATCGCTGCGAAATCGCCGATTGTGCTTATGAGGGCGACCGGTCAAACCGCAGCGATCAAGCCCGCTCACGAGAATCGCCATGCAAGCCGCCGCCAGACGACCGCGCACCAACCATCTCGATCTCGCTCAGCGCATCCTGGATGTAGCCCGGCAACGCGGCTTCGAAGCCGGCGCTCATCTCCCGGAACAGCAGATCGCCTCGCTCTGCAACGTTTCGCGGACTCCGGTGCGGGCAGCGCTGCGGCTGCTCACCGAAAAAGGCGTCGTACGCTGGGAGGCTGAATCCGGCTATCGCCTGGCCGTGGACCTCACCAGCCAGGCGACCCTTGCCGCCGATCTGCCCGTCACCGAGGAGGACGAACTCGCGGAGATGATCCTACGCGATCGGTCGGCGCGCCGGCTGGATCAGACGGTGACCATCGGCGCGCTGATACGGCGGTATGACGCCGAGCGGAAGACGGTACTAAAAGCGTTAAAGAGACTGACAGATGAAAATCTTCTGGACCGCGCGCCGGGTCAGTCCTGGCTGTTCAGGCGGGCTCCTGACGATCCGGAGGCACAGGGAGAAAGCTACGAGTTCCGCCTGCTGCTCGAACCCGCCGCCATTCTGGCGCCCGGCTTCCGGCTGGACGGGACCCGCGCGGCGGCATTGCGCCAGGGCATGGAAGCGCTGCTGGCGCTGCCCGATGCCGCATTCGATACCAAAGAGTTCCAGCGGCTGGACATCGATTTTCACAGCCTAATCGCCGATGGCGCCGCCAATCGCTTCGTCACCGACGCGCTGTCGGACCATCTCAGGCTGCGCCGGCTGCCGGGGACCTATGCCGGCGTCAACGTCTTCCGGCTGAAGCAATCGCTGCGCGAGCACCTGACCATACTCGACCAATTGGAAAGCCGGCAGTATGAGGTTGCAGCCGATCTGCTTCGCGTCCACTTGCGGCTTTCCCGCAGTCAGCGACCGCAGGCGGCCAGTCGCGGGGCCCCCGCACTGTTCGGCATGATCAGCCGGCCGGATTGACGAGGACCATAGTGACGCGCAAAGCCAGCCCGACCATCGCGCTGTTTCCCGAAGCGAGCTTCGGCGCGGCGCTCAATTGCGTCGGCATCGCGCAGGCCTTGCGTGCTCGTGGCGCCCGGCCGGTGTTCATCTGCCATGCCGGCTTCTCCGGCGTATTTGCCGACTATGGTTTTCAGGAATACCAGTTGCCGACCGACGATCCGCTGACCGACAGCGAACGCCAGAGCTACTGGCAGGCTTTCGTGCGCCGGCATCTGCCGCATTTCAGGCTGAGCCCAATCGACCAGCTCGAAACCTACGTCGCACCGACCTGGGAAGCGATCGTCGATACTGCGGTCAATGCCGAGGCGCCGCTGCGCCAATTGCTGGCGCGGCTAAAGCCAGACGCCGTGGTGCTCGACAATGTCATCATGTTTCCGGCGATGGCCGCCGCCGGCTGCCCATGGGTGCGCGTCATCTCCTGCGCCGAAACCGAGCTGCCCGACCCCGATGTGCCCCCCTATCTTTCCGGTCTCGCCGCCGACGACCCGAGCCGCGCAGCCTTCGAGTCGCGCTACCTGGCAGCGGTTGCCCCGGCCCATGACCGCTTCAACCGGCTTCGGGTGGATGCCGGTCTTGCGTCCTTGCCGAAGGGTCTTTTTCTAGAAGCTTCGCCCGCCCTCAATTTGCTGCTGACCCCGACGATCGTGCGCAGGGAGCGCGCCGAGCCGCTCGACCCGGCCCGCTTTGTCTATCTCGAAGGCTGCGTCCGCTCGGAAGGGCCGTTCGACGTGCCGGTCTTTCCGCGTAACGACGGGCCGCTGGTCTATCTCAGCTTCGGCAGCCTGGGCGCCATGGATGTCGGGCTGATCGAGCGCATGCTCGCCGTGTTCGACCGGCTTCCGGCCCGCTTCATCGTCAATGTCGGCGGTCTGCGCGACACCTACCGCGCGGTTCCGGACAATGTCTATCTCGATGCCTGGTTCCCGCAGCCATCGGTCGTTGCGAAATCCGACCTCTTCATCCATCACGGCGGCAACAACAGCTTTTGCGAAGCGCTGCGTTTCGGCGTGCCGTCGCTGATCATGCCCTATTGCTGGGATGGGCACGACAATGCGCAACGTGCCGAGGAAACCGGCGTCGGCCGCCACCTCAGCCGCGATGGCTGGAGCGACGATGAACTGGAAAATGCCATCCTTGGCCTAATGGCCGACGGCGAAATGCGCTTTCGTCTCAAGGAGAATGCGGCCACCATGGCACGGTCGCCGGGAACCGACGCCGCCGCCGAAGCCATTCTCGCCCTTGTAAGGACGTGACCTGATGCTCAAGACCACAACAACGGATGCACCTGAAATGACCCCGACGGACGACCCGAAGGCATGGCTGGAGCAGCAGGGGATCAGGGAAGTCGAGTGCCTGGTGCCGGATGTGAACGGCGTGTTGCGCGGCAAGACCTTGCCGACGGCCAAATTCCTGAAGTCGATCGAGGACCGCGCGCTTTATCTGCCGAGCAGTGCCTTCCTGGTCTGCATCGACGGCCGCTATTCCGGTTCCAACGACGAGGGCTTCGGCTACCAGGACCCCGACATGCGGATGGTGCCGGACGTTGCGACGCTCTGCCTTGCGCCGGGTGGCGGAGCGGGCAAAGCCTATGTCTTTGCCGATGCGTTTCACATGGACGACCGGCCGTGGATGGCCTCGCCGCGTCATATCTTGAGGGCCGTGCTCGATCTCTATAGCCAGCGCGGATGGCGCGCGGTTGTGGCGCCGGAGCTCGAATTTTACCTGACCGCGCCCAATCCAGATCCCGATCGGCCGGTGACCGCGCCGGTCGGGCGCAATGGCCGCTCCGAAACCGTACAGCATCCCTATGACATGGCGGCGCTGGAGGAGTTCGAGCCGGTGATCCAGCGACTCTACGACTACGCCGCAAAAGCCGGGCTGCCGCTCGACACGCTGATACATGAATCGGGCACGGCGCAGCTCGAGATCAATTTCCTGCATGGCGACGCGCTGCCGCTGGCCGACAAGGTGCTGCTGTTCAAGCGGATGACGCGCCAGGCCGCGCAGGAATTCGGCATGCATGCGACCTTCATGGCCAAGCCGATCGCAGCACAAGCCGGCAGCTCCATGCATCTTCACATGTCGGTCATCGACGATGCCGGGAATACGCTTTTTGCCGGGCGCGACGATGCCGATACCGAGATGTTCGAGCATTTCATCGGCGGCCTGCAGGAGTACATTCCCGAGGTGATGCCGCTGTTTGCGCCGAACGTGAATTCGTTCCGCCGCATCCGGCCGAACCACAGCGCACCGGCCAATGTCGAATGGTCGCATGACAACCGCTCCTGCGGCCTGCGCGTGCCGGCCGGCGGGCGCGCCGCGCGGCGCGTCGAAAACCGGCTGCCCGGCGCCGATTCCAATCCCTATCTGGCGATGGCCGGCTCGCTGCTCTGCGGTTATCTGGGTGTCGAGGAAAAACTCTCGCGTTCGCCGGAGGCATCGGGCAATGCCTATCGCAGCAAGAGCACACTGCCGAAAACCATGGAAGAGGCGCTCG
This sequence comes from Mesorhizobium sp. M0938, assembly GCF_040319125.1. Lineage (NCBI taxonomy): Bacteria > Pseudomonadati > Pseudomonadota > Alphaproteobacteria > Hyphomicrobiales > Phyllobacteriaceae > Mesorhizobium > Mesorhizobium sp. M0938. The sequence goes on from NZ_JAMYNS010000002.1 coordinate 435,713, forward strand.
ACCGTTTCGCTGCGTGCAGCCCGGTCAGGGAGTTGCTCGGCGAAGATTTCGTCCAGACCTACCTGCGCGTCAAAAGCGTCGAGCTCGACCTGTTCCAGAGCGTCGTGACGAGCTGGGAACGCGACCACCTGCTGCTCAAGGTATGATGATGGGCTTCAATTCTCGGGGCTTCGATTCTGGGGGCTTCAACTCCGGCCTGGATATCGGCAAGTCCTACTATGTCGCGACGGCCAATCCGGCTCCGGATCATCCGGCGCTGCAGGCCGATATCGACGCCGATCTGGTGGTGGTCGGCGGCGGCTGCACCGGCCTGTCCGCCGCCTTTCATGCGGCCGAGCGCGGGCTGAAGGTGGTGCTGCTCGAAGGCGGCAAGATCGGCTGGGGAGCGTCGGGGCGCAATGGCGGCCAGATCATCCCCGGCCTGCGCAAGGGCGCCAAGGGGCTGGTCAAGCTTTATGGGCCCGAGCGGGCGCGGGCGCTGTTCAATCTCGCCTTCGAGGCGCGCGGCCTGGTGCTCGACCTGATCGAGCGACACGCCATCGATTGCGACCTCAGGCTGACTGGCCATTTGGCGGGTGCGGTCAATAGCTCCGACCTGCGCGATCTCGAAGAAGAGGCCGAGTGCCTTGCCACCGTGATGAATTTTCATGACGTCGAGATGCTGTCGGCAGCGCAGGCGAGCGGAATGGTGAACACGCCCTATCACGGCGCGATGTACGAGAAGCTCGGCGGCCATATGCATCCGCTGAACTACACGCTGGGTCTTGCCCGCGCCGCCGCTGCTGCGGGCGTCGCCATCCACGAAAATTCGGTGGCGCTGCGGCTGGAGCGGGAGCCTTCCATCAGGGTTTCGACGGCCAAGGGCTCGGTCCGGGCCAGCCATGTCGTGCTGGCCGGCGATGCGCTGCTCCAGGGGCTCGAGCCGCGCGTCAACAGCCGCATCATGCCGGTCGGCAACTACATCATCGCGACCGAGCCGCTGGACGACCCGAGCGACGTCATCCCAAGCAATGTGGCCGTTTCCGACACGCGCTTCGTCGTCAATTACTATCGGCTGTCGGCGGACGGGCGCCTGCTGTTCGGTGGCGGCGAGCGCTACACGCCGTCACCGCCCGCAGACATTGCCGGCTTCGTGCGCCCGCATATGGAAAACACCTTTCCGCAATTGCGCGGCCACCGCATCGACCATGCCTGGGGCGGGCTCGTCTCGGTGACGACATCGCGCCTGCCGGATGTCGGCCACTATGGCGAGGTCTATTTTGCGCATGGTTACTCCGGCAAGGGCGTGATCCTGTCGACGCTGTCGGGAAAGCTGCTCGCCGAGGCGATCACCGGCGATACTTCGCGGTTGGATCTGTTTTCGACGCTGAGGCCAATGCCATTTCCTGGCGGCACGGCGCTGCGCGGTCCGCTTTATGTGCTCGGCATGCTCTGGTATGCGATGCGCGACCGCATCAAGCATTAAGCGAAGGCAAGTGGGCCCGCATCATGCGAACGCAAAAGAGAAAGCTGCATCGATGGCCGAAGCCTACATCTGCGACTACATCCGCACGCCGATCGGACGCTTCGGCGGGCAATTGGCGGCGGTCCGCGCCGACGATCTTGGTGCGATCCCCCTGAGAGCGCTGGTCGGGCGCAATCCCGGCGTCGACTGGGCCGATATCGACGACGTCGTCTATGGCTGCGCCAACCAGGCCGGCGAAGACAATCGCAACGTGGCGCGCATGGCGCTGTTGCTCGCCGGCCTGCCCAAGGAGGTTTCCGGCTCGACCGTCAATCGCCTCTGCGGTTCGGGCATGGATGCCGTCATCATCGCCGCGCGCGCCATCAAGGCGGGCGAGGCGGAGCTGATGATAGCGGGCGGCGTCGAATCGATGTCCCGCGCGCCCTTCGTCATGCCCAAGGCGGAGACGGCGTTTTCGCGCAATGCCGAGATCCACGACACCACCATCGGCTGGCGTTTCGTCAATCCGCTGATGAGGAAACAGTACGGCGTCGATTCGATGCCGGAGACCGGCGAGAACGTCGCCGAAGAGTTCGCCGTCTCCCGCGCGGACCAGGATGCCTTTGCCGTGCGCAGCCAAGACAAGGCGGTCGCCGCGCAAGCCAGCGGCCGGCTGGCGAAGGAAATCACCCCGGTGACGATCCCGCAGCGCAAGGGCGACCCGGTCGTTGTGGAAAAAGATGAACATCCCCGCGCGGGCACGACCATCGAAGCCCTGGCTAAATTGCCGACGCCGTTCCGGCAAGGCGGCACGGTCACGGCCGGCAATGCGTCGGGCGTCAATGACGGTGCCGCGGCGCTGATCGTCGCCTCGGAAGCCGCCGTGAAGAAATACGGCCTGACGCCGATCGCCCGCATCCTCGGCGGTGCGGCCGCCGGCGTGGCCCCGCGCATCATGGGCATCGGCCCCGTGCCGGCGACGCAGAAGCTGTGTGCCCGGCTCGGTCTGAAGCCAACAGATTTCGACGTCATCGAACTCAACGAAGCCTTTGCCTCCCAGGGCATCGCCGTGCTTCGCCAGCTCGGCATTGCCGAGGACACGGAGCACGTCAATCCCAATGGCGGCGCCATTGCACTTGGCCACCCGCTCGGCATGTCGGGTGCGCGCATATCGGGCACCGCGGCGCTGGAACTTCGCGAACGCGGCGGCCGCTATGCGCTCGCCACCATGTGCATCGGCGTCGGCCAAGGCATCGCCGTGGCGCTGGAGAGTCTATAAAACAAGATCAAGCGCCGGCCGCGGTTTGCCACGACGAGCGGCCAGCTGCAGCTTCCCGACAAATTTGACCATGTGGACAAAGGTCGGACGCCGTTCCATAGTTCCCTCGCTGATAATTCAAAGAAACAGCCGGCTCGACACGGCGTTAATCAGAGGGGCATGCAATGGTAAATGGGAAGAGCAAAATCCGATCGACACGCGAAGGGCTTTCGCGACGCAATGTGCTGGAACTGGGTGCGCTTGGCCTGGCAGCAGCCATGCTACCGGGCAGTGCCCTGGCGCAGGACAAGAAACTGAAGGTGGCGGCGATCTTCGCCACGCCGATCGAAGAGCCATGGGACCACCAGATCCATGTCGCCCTGCAGAGGGCCGAGAAGGAACTCGGCATCGAGTACAAATGGTCGGAGAAGGTGCAATCGGCCGATTTCAGCCGTGTCATGCGCGAGTATGCGCAAGGGGGCTATGAGCTGGTTCTCGGCGATGCTTTCGCCGCCGAGCGCGAATCCCGCCGAACCGCCAAGCAGTTTCCGAAGGTCGCCTTCCTGTTCGGCTCCGGCGCCGGACCGGCTGAGCCGAATTTCGCAGTCTTCGACAACTGGATCCACGAGCCTGCCTATCTCTCCGGCCTGATCGCCGGGAAGATGTCCAAATCAGGCACGATCGGCGCCGTCGCGGCAATGGGCATTCCCGAGGTCAACCGGCTGGTCAACGCCTTCTTTGCCGGCGCCCGGGAGGTCAATCCTAATATCAAGAGGAAGGTCGCTTTCATCGGCTCCTTCTTCGACCCGCCGAAAGCAAAGGAAGCGGCGATCGCCCAGATCGATGCCGGCGTCGACGTGATCTATGCCGAACGCTTCGGCGTCATCGAAGCGGCGGTCGAGAAGAAGATCCTCGCCATCTCCAACATGTCCGACCAGTCGAGCCTCGGCCCCGATACGGTGATCACCGGCCCTGTCTGGGACATGTATCCGACGGTCCAGCAAGCGATCAAGCTGGTCAAGGCGGGGGTCTTCACCGCGCAGGATTACGGCGATTTCTCGCGCATGGCCAAGGGTGGTTCTTCCCTGGCGCCCTACCACAAGTTCGAAGAGACGCTGCCCGCCGACGTCAAGGAGTTGGTCGAGAAGAAGAAGGCCGAGATTCTAGACGGCAATTTCCGCGTCGATGTCGATGAGAACACGCCGGTTTCGGATTAGAGCGACCTACCCCTCCCCCTTGAGGGGAGGGTGGCCCGCAGGGCCGGGTGGGGTCCGCTGCGACGCGCTCCATCTTCTCAGTCAAATGTCGAGGCGGTTGAGGCGACCCCTCCCGCCTCGCTTGGCTCGGCACCCTCCCCTCAAGGGGGAGGGTATCCGCGCCATCTCTCACCGGGAGCCCCATCTTGCTCGCCCCTCTCATCGAAATGCGCGGCATCTCCAAGAGCTTCGGCGCCGTCAAGGCGAACGAGGCCGTCGATCTGAGCGTAGCGCCCGGCGAGATTCTTGGGCTGCTCGGCGAAAATGGCGCCGGCAAGACAACGCTTATGAACATTCTGTTCGGCGCCTATGCGCCGGACGCCGGCGACATCCTGGTTCAGGGCCGGCCGGTGACGATAAACAGCTCGGCCGATGCGCTTGCGGCCGGCATCGGCATGGTGCACCAGCATTTTCATCTCGCACCGCGGCTTTCGGTGCTGGAAAACCTGCTGATCGGCATTCCCGGAAAGTCGGGCCGCATCGATCAGGCCGGCGGGCTGGCGCGGTTGGGCGAGATCGGCCGGCAGCACGGGCTCACGCTCGATCCGGACCTTCCGGTCTCGGCATTGTCGGTTGGCGAGCAGCAGCGGCTCGAAATCGTTAAGGCGCTGTTTCGTGGCGCAAGGCTGCTGATCCTCGACGAGCCGACGGCGGTGCTGGCGCCAACCGAGGTTGACGGACTGTTTTCGGCGCTGCGGTCGATGGCGGCCCAGGGCCTCGGCATCATCTTCATCTCGCACAAGCTCAACGAGGTCCGGGCCCTGACCCACCGCTGCGTCGTGCTGCGGCATGGCCGCGTTGCCGGTCGCGTCGACGCGCCTGCCAGCACGACGTCCTCGGAAATGGCGCGGCTGATGTGCGGCCACGAGATCGTTCCGCCGGCCAGGGGACCATCGAAGCCGGGTGCCGCGGTGCTGACCCTGGACGGCATCTCGACGTCGCGCCATTCCGGCATGGCGCTGCGCGACGTGTCGCTTGCTGTGCGTGCCGGTGAGATCCTTGGCATTGCCGGTGTCTCGGGCAATGGCCAGCGGGCGCTGGCGGAGGTGATCTCCGGCATTCGTGCGCCCGACGCCGGGCAAATGACGATAGCCGGCAAAATGGTCTCGCGGTTCTCGCCGCGCGAGGTGCAGGCGCTCGGTCTCGGGCGCATCCCGGAAGACCGGATGACGACCGGGCTGGTCACCAATCTGCCGCTCGCCGATTCGATGGTGCTGCCGCGCATCGGCACGGGGGCATTTAGCCGCAACGGCTTGCTCAGGCCCGACGCGATCCGCGCCTTCGCCGAGGCGCAGATCAAGGCCTATGACATACGCTGCCCCGGGCCGATGACGCGGGCCGGCGCGCTGTCCGGCGGCAATCTGCAAAAGGCGCTGCTGGCGCGCGAGCTCGCCTTCGACCCTAAGGTGCTGATCGTCTCGCAGCCGACGCGCGGTCTCGACATCGGCGCGGCCCGGTTCATTCACGAAAAGTTCCTCGACATGCGTGCCAAGGGCTGCGGCATCATCGTCATCGGCGAGGATCTCGAAGAACTGCTCATGCTCTGCGACCGCATCGCGGTGATGTACGAGGGACGCATCGTCGGCACGCTCGCCAGCGCCGACGCCACCATCGCGCGGCTCGGCCTGATGATGACCGGGGCGGAGGGTCACGGCTGATGTTCCGCTTGGAAGCCCGCACCAGCACGCCCGCCTGGTTCAATCTCGCTCTGCCGCTGCTGGCGATCGGGGCAGCACTGGTGCTATGCAGCGGTCTGATCGCACTGGCCGGCGCCGGCGTGATCGAGGCCTACGGCGTGATGTTTTCGGCGTCGCTCGGCGACAGCTACGCAATCACCGAAACGCTGGTGCGTGCAACACCGATGATCTTCACCGGGCTTGCCGTCGCCGTCGCCTTCCGCGCCAAATTCTGGAATATCGGCGCCGAGGGGCAGTTGCTTGCCGGCGCGGTGGCGAGCTGCGCGGTTGGCGCCATTCCGATGCCGGGGCCGCTCGCTATGCTTCTCATGGCGGTGGCGGGTGCAGCTGCCGGCGCGGCAGTTGCGCTTATCCCCGCAACGCTGCGCGTAAAATTCAGGGTCGATGACGTGGTCAGCTCGCTGCTGCTCAACTCGGTCATCTTCTATGCCCTGATGGCGCTGATCGAAGGCCCGTGGAAAGACAGTTTCAGCGGCTACCCGATCTCGCCGCCGATCGAGGATTCAGCGAATTTCCCGGCGCTGCTCGAAGGCACGCGGCTGCATCTTGGCGTCGTGGCGGCGTTCCTTGCTGCGCCGGTCATCTGGTTTCTGATCATGCGTACCACGCTCGGCTTCAGGATCAGGGTCGTCGGCGAGAATCCCGAAGCTGCGCGTTATGGCGGCATCCATGTCGAGCGCGTGCTGATCTCGACAGCGCTGCTGTCCGGTGCGCTCGCCGGCCTTGCCGGCGTCGGCGAGGTCGGCGGCGTGCATTTCCAGGTGATGAGCGACATCTCGCCGGGCTATGGCTATTCCGGCATCGTCGTCGCCATGCTGGCGAGGCTCAACCCTCTTGGCGTGGTACCGGCGGCGCTCTTCCTCGCCGCCGTCATGACCGGTGCCGAGGCGATGTCGCGGGCCACCGGCGTTCCGGCCTTCCTCAGCGACGTCATCCAGGGAACCGCGCTGCTTGCCATGCTGGTGGCACTGCTGTTCACCGCCTACCGCATCCGCCGCGTCGGAGCCGCACCATGAGCGTGGTACTCGAACAGATCTTTCAGGTCGGCTTCCTCGCCGCCATCATCCGCATCGCCACGCCTTTGGCTTTTGCGACGTTGGGCGAGATGTTCTCCGAGCGGGCCGGCGTGCTCAATCTCGGTATCGAAGGCATCATGCTGTTGTCGGCGATGACCGGCTTTACCGCGACCAGCCTCAGCGGCAGCCTTTGGCTCGGCGTGCTTGCGGCAGTTGTCACCGGTGCGCTGATGGGTGCCGTGCATGCGCTGTTTACGGTGGCTCTCGGCCTCAGCCAGCATGTCTGCGGCATCGGCGTGACACTGTTCTCATCGGGGCTTGCCTATTTCCTCTACCGGCTGATCTTCGGCCAGCAATCGGTGCCGCTCAGCATCAAGAGTTTCGAAACCCTGCCGATTCCTGTTCTCTCCGACATCCCGGTGCTCGGACCAGCGGTGTTCAACCAGTTTTCGCTGGTCTACATGGCGATCCTTGCCGTTCCGCTGGCTGCCTTCGTGCTCTACCGCACGCCGTGGGGCCTGTCGGTGCGCATGGTCGGCGAAAATCCGCGCGCCGCCGACTCGGCCGGCGTCAGCGTCATTGCGACACGCTTCCAGGCAGTCATTCTCGGCGGCGCCTTGATGGGGCTGGCTGGCGCCTTCCTGTCGATGGTGCAGTTCAACGCCTTCACCTTCGGCCTCGTTTCAGGGCGTGGCTGGGTGGCGATCGCGCTCGTCGTCTTCGGCCGCTGGGACCCCTGGCGTTCGGCGGGAGCGGCACTGCTATTCGCCTTCGTCGACGCCTTGCAGCTGCGCATGCAGGCGAGCGGGCTCGGCCACATTCCCTATGAGGCATTCCTGATGCTGCCCTTCATCTTCACCATCGTCGCCATGGCGGTGATGTCGCGCAACGCAGTCGCTCCTTCGGCGTTGCTCAAACCGTTTCGCCGGGAAGAACGCTGACAGCCAGGCGAAATGCCGGGTCCTTAGCTGGCGACTGCGGGCTTCAATACTTCCTCGCACCATTGGCGGAAGCTGGTGGGTGTGGTGGACTCAGGAGTACGCGGCTCGGCGGTATCGAGGTCTTCGTTCTTGGCCTCCAGCATGTCGACCATGGCCTGCGCGAAAGCCTCGGAGGCGCCGCGTTCGATGAAACCTGCTCTGAATGCCTCGAAGGAGATCTGCTCAAAGCGCACTGTTTTTCCCAGCACCTGCGACATGATCTGCGCCATGTCGTTGAAGGACAGGTCCTCTGGGCCGAGGATCGGGACACAGTCTTGTCCGCTCCAGGTGGGGTCGAGCAGCAGCTTGGCGGCGGCAGCGGCGATGTCGCGGGTGGCGCAGGCAGGGAGCTTGCGGTTCCCGGGGATTGGCCAAAAGAACATGCCCTGGTTCCTGATCGGCACCACCTGGCGCAGGATGTTGTCCATGAACGAAGGCATCGTCAGCGCCCGGTAGCTCACGCCCGTGCTCGCAATCAGATCGTCCATTGCCAGCGACGCCGACACATGTCCGGCCTTCCCGGCTACCGCCGTCCCGCGACCAAGGGCCGACACCGCGACCACCCGTTTCACTCCCTGGCTCTTGATTGCGTCGCATGCCGGTCGGCTGAAATCCACATAGGCTGCCTCGACGTTCTCGGCGTGGACGTTTGGGGGCACCAGCCAGAACACGGCGTCGGCACCAGCGAACGCCTCGTTGACGACGCCGATGTCGCCCTGCGACCCCTGCACGACCTCGACGCGCTGCCGGGTGTGCGAGGACAGACGGGAGGGGTCGCGCGCGATCACGCGGATAGGTTCGCCGCTGCCGAGGAGGTTCTCGAGGACCTGGTGGCCGATGCTGCCTGTGGGTGCGGTGACGACGATCATATGAATCTCTGACTTCGTGCCGTGACCGCATTTCGCGATCGACGGGATAGATGGCCTTCGCATTCACCGGCCGATGGCGGTCGCCTGAGTCATCCAGACGACCGCGATGAGCGCAACGAGGCGAGGGGGAGCACCTCCAATTCAGGCGTTGAGCGCCGCCAGCACCCGCTCCGGCAGGAACGGATAGTGCCGGAGCCGCACGCCGCCGGTGAGCCGCGCCACCGCGTTGGCGATTGCGGGACCGATCGGCGGCAGCCCGACCTGGCCGACGCCTCCGATCGGATTCTCGGGCGTTGGAATCACGGTGACCTTGATGTCGGGCGCCTCGGACATGCGTATCACCCGATAGGTGTCGAAGTTCGATTCCTGCACCTCGCCATCGACGATGTTGATCTGCTCGAACAACGCATGGCTGGCGCCGCCTGTGATCCCGGTAATCATCAGCGCTTCGATGTTGCGCGGCTGTACCGCTATTCCCGGATCGACAGCGCACCACACGGTGTGCACGCGGATCTCGCCGGTCTCGCGGTCAAGCGAGACCTCGGCGATCTCAGCGCAGTGGGAGCCAAAGGCATCGGAATAGGCGATGCCCAGCGCCCGCCCGTCGCGTTGGCGGTCCCATTCGGCCATCTGGGCGACGGTCTCGATGACCTTGCGCGCCCGCGGCTGGTCTTTCAGGAGCTCCAGCCGAAGCGTCACAGGATCGACCCCCTTGGCGGTGGCGATTTCGTCGATGACGCATTCGATGCCGAACCTGGTGTAGCCAACGCCGACCCCGAACCAGAAGCCGATATCAAGGCCGTTATCCCTACGGATATACTCGATCTGATGCGCAGGGACGGCATAGTTGAAATGCGCGCCCTCGGTCACCACACTGTCGTGACCGCCTTCGCTCTCGAACAGCTGCGGCATCGTGCGGGCAAAAATGGAATCCGCCACGATGCGGTGCCGCCAGCCGACGATGTTGCCGTCGGCGTCGAGCCCGACCTGCACATGCTGCGCCTCGAGCGGCCGGTACTTGCCATGCTGGACGTCATCTTCGCGGCTCCAGATGACCTTGACCGGGCGGCCTTGCACCGCCTTGGCAAGCGACACTGCATCGATGATGAAATCGGCCTCGGCTTTGCGGCCAAAGCCGCCACCGAGCAGGGTGGTGTTCACCTTCACCTTGTCAGGGGTGGTGCCGGCCACCTCCGCGGCAAAGCCCTGGGTGCCCGTTGGGCCTTGCGTCGGCGCCCAGATTTCAACCGTATCGCCGGTCACCAGCGCCGTGGCGTTCATCGGCTCCATGGTCGCATGGTGAACATGGTCGCTCATGTAATCGACCTCGATGAGAGTTGCAGCCTTCGAGATCGCGGTCTGTGCATCGCCCTCCGCGGCAGCGCTAACACCGGTTTGGGCGAGGTCGCGGCCAATGCGGCGATACTCTTCCAACAGCCGATCGCTGGTGTAGCTGCGGATCCGCGACGACGTGGTCCACACGATTTTGAGCAGATCCTTGGCCCGCTTCGTCGCCTCGACCGTTTCGCCGATGATGCCGACGCCGTAAGGCAACGGCAGGATATGCGTGATGCCCGGCACGGCTTTGGCTTCGGCATCGTCGATGGTTTCCGGCTGTTCGCCTTGAACCGGCGCCCGCAGCACCGCTCCGTACAGCATGTCAGGAAGCTGCACGTCGATGCCGAAGATTGCGGTGCCGTCGACCTTCGAGGGCACGTCGACACGCGGTACCGTCAGCTTTCCGATATAGCGCCACTGATCGCTCGGCTTCAGATCGGCATCGGTCGCCTGCGGCAGCGGATCCGGAAGGGCCCCGGCCGCGGCGACTTCGCCGTAGTCGAGCGAGCGGCCCGACCGCGCGTGCACGACCCGGTTGGGCTCCGTCGTGAGTTCGCTCACCGGAACGTTCAGCATGGCGGCGGCACTTGCCAGGATGATCTTGCGGGTCTGGGCGCCGACTAGGCGCAGCATATTGTAATAGCCCCGCGTGGATTCACTGCCACCGGTGAGCTGTACGCCGTAAAAGCCAGGGTTGCCGTACTTCTCTGCGTCGGACGGAGCCTGGACGATGCGAACCTTGTGCCAATCGGCGTCCATGTCCTCGGCGATGAGCAGCGGCAGTGTCGTCATGATGCCCTGCCCCATCTCGGATGCGGGTGACATGATGGTCACGGTGCCGTCGGCCGCGATGGTCAGCCAAGCGTTCGGCCGGTAACTGCCCTCGACCGTCGGCGCCACGCTGGCGCCTGAGGCGTCCTGGAGCAGGCCTCCGAACGCAACTGCGATGCCGGTGGCGCCGACCGTGATGAGGAAGCTGCGCCGCGAGAGCGCTCTGGTGTGCGGCTGCAATCTTTTGGTCATGGCTCAGGCCTCCCGTGCGGCGCGCTGAATGGCGCTGATGATGCGCACATAGGTTCCGCAGCGGCAGATGTTGCCGTCCATGTGTTCGACGATCTGGTCGCGGGTGGGGTTGGGGTTGCTCTTGAGGAGCGCCGCGGCCTGCATGATCTGCCCGGACTGGCAATAGCCGCATTGCGGCACCTGCTCAGTGATCCAGGCCTGCTGCAGCCGATGGCTGGCATCCGGCGACAGGCCTTCGATCGTCGTCACCTCCATTCCGGCCACGTCCTGAAGCATGGTCACGCAGGAGCGCGTCGGCTCGCCGTCGACGTGAACGGTGCAGGCGCCACATTGCGCGATGCCGCAGCCGAATTTGGTGCCGGTGAGCTTCAGATGCTCCCGTATCACCCATAGAAGCGGCGTATCTGGCGCGGCGGGGAGATCCACCGCCCGTCCATTGATCGTGAACGCTATCATGGCTATTTTCCCTTAACTGGCGCGATCATCTGATTTCTTCCAGTGATTATGGCAACTTTATCCGTCTTGTTCGTAGAGTTTCTGTGATATCTATGGCTATGACATCATAAATATTTCGATGATATTGATTATTATCTCAGATGTTGTCCATTACCGGAGACGTTGTTATTAAATAGCCTGTTGAGGAAATGCGATCTATGCTGTAAAGTCCGTATTATCTTCGCAATCGTCCGGGACGCCCATGGATCCGCTTTCAGATGTGCTGTCGCTGCTAAAGCCACGCAGTTATGTATCCGCCGGCTTCGACGCGGGTGGAAACTGGTCGATCCAGTTCTCCGACCAGCACGAACTTATCAAATGCTACGCTGTGGTTTCCGGCGGGTGCTGGCTATCAGTGGAAGGCGTTGCCGATGCGGTGCGGCTGGAGAAGGGGGACTGCTTCGTGCTGCCGAGCGGGCGGCCTTTCCGTCTCGCAAGCGATATGACTTTGACGCCTGTCGGAGCCGGCACGATTTTTCCTCCCGCGCGGGCTGGCGGCGTCGTGACGTATAATGGTGGTGGTGATTTCTTTCTTGTCGGTAGCCGCTTCGCCGTGACCGGCAGTCATGCCGGCATGCTGTTTGGCATGCTGCCGCCCATCGTCCATATCCGGAAAGAAACCGATCAGGCGGCGCTGCGCTGGTCGGTGGAGCGGATGATGCAGGAACTGCACGAGCCGCAGCCGGGCGGCTTTCTGGTCGCGCAACACCTCGCCCACATGATGTTGGTCCAGGCCCTGCGCCTGCATCTGGCGGAAGGGCTGGGAGGCGTTGGATGGTTTTTCGCCCTGGCAGATAAACAGATGGCTGCAGCGATCAACGCCATCCATGACGATCCGGCGCACCGCTGGACGTTGCAGGAGCTGGCGTCACGTGCCGGCATGTCGCGATCGACCTTTGCCCTGAAGTTCAAGGCGATGGTTGGGACGTCACCGATGGAGTACCTGACCAATTGGCGAATGCTGCTGGCGGGAGACAGGCTGGCGAATTCCAGCGACCCCATTTCCATTATTGCCCTGTCGCTCGGCTACGAATCCGAAAGCGCCTTCAGCACGGCCTTCAAGAGGGTCATGAACTGTACACCACGACAATATGGCCGTGGCCGGAACCCCGCTTCCCCTTCAGCGTTCAACGCGCGGCCAGAGGACACGGCCGCGGCCCGCTGGTTGAAAGCCGGTTGATCCGGCCCGAGCCGAAGGAAATCTCAGCCGCCTAGCGCTCGCATCACATTCGGCAGCGCCGGCAACGTCAACAAAACCGTGCCGGCGAGCCAGATAGACGAGACGATAATGCTCCTGGGCTGTGCGGACCAGCGCTCATAGAGCGCGGCCGGCACGCCGGCGAGCATGATGGTTATCGTCGACAGGATCAGCGCACTTGCCATATAGACGATCTGGCTTAAGGGAGGCGCCCAGGCCGGATACCAGACCGGATAGAACAGGAACACCATCAGCACCCACGGCGAAAAGATACCGTTGACGATGGCGACCGCCATGACCGGGACAAGAGCGTTTCTGTCCATTGCCTCAACCCCCTTGAGAAGCCATCGGCGCGATGCCGAAATTGACCAGCAAGACGAGATAGCCGATGCGCAAGGCCATAAGCCAGAGCACGCTGAAGACGATCACCACCGGCTGGGTCAGGATCGACGGTGTGACGGTCCGCACGATCCGCAGGAGCGGATCCGTGACGGACTTGAAGAAGCGCCAGATGTAATTGTCCCAGCTTTCGGGCACGAAGAGGCCGAGCAGGAGACGCCCCATCAGCGTGTACATCACCGCGGCGAGAATGAAATTCGGTATGTGAAAATACCAGTAGGACCAGAAATCGTTCATGTGGGATTTTCCAAGAACGGCGCCGCCGCGTTATGCCAGCGACGCCCCCGAAATGAAAGCGGGGTCCGTCGCCGGACCCCGCTTCGAGCGCCGATCGCTATGCGCGATCAGGCAATCTTTTCTTCCATCATCTGCTTGCCGCGCGGCACACGGATTTCCTCGATGAAATCCTGCATATCCCGGGACGGCGCCTTGGTGAGAAGGCTGACGATGATCATCACGGCGAAGCCCACCGGCAGACCAAAGGCCGCCGACGAAATGTTCTTCACCCCCCACCACAGTTCCATATTGGGCGTCGCCTTGTCGAAGTCGGCGCCGTACTGCGTCATGACGAGATAGAAGATGGTGATGCCGAAGCCCGCGATCATGCCGGCGACCGCGCCAGCCGAATTGGCCCGCTTCCACCAGACGCCGAGCACCAGGGCTGGGAAGAGCCCGCCGGCTGCAAGCGAGAACGCCCACGACACCATCGACAGGATGTCCGACGGCTTGGTCGACGCCACGTAGGCGGCCAGCACCGCAACCATAACCAGCAAGATGCGCGACACGATCAGACGCCGCGACGTCGGCGCGTTCTGGTCGATCATCTTGTAGTAGATGTCATGGCTGAGCGCGTTGGCGATGGCCAGCAGCAGGCCGTCCGCCGTCGACAGCGCGGCGGCAAGGCCGCCGGCGGCGACGAGGCCGGAGATGACGTAAGGCATGCCGGCCATTTCCGGCGTGGCTAGCACGATCATGTCGGCGTTGAGGTTGATGTCGGCAAACGAAAGTGCCGTCACGCCCTTTTCGGCGCAGGCCGCGACGATCGCCGCGCTGTCTGTCGCCGCTTTGCCGCAGATCTGCACGAGCGTATTGTCGGCAGCGGCCCAGCGCATCATCCATCCCGCTTTCTCGGCGATGTTTTCAGGCGTCAGGCCGGACGCCACCAGATCGAGCATCGTCCACTTGGCGAACGCCGCATAGGCGGGCGCCGTGAAGTAGAGGATGAAGATGAACAGCAGCGACCAGGCGACCGAGACGCGCGCCTCACGCACCGAGGGGGTGGTGAAGTATCGCATCAGGACGTGTGGCAGCGACGCCGTTCCGACCATCAGGCAGAGGATCAGCAGGAAGAAGTTCTTTGCATCATAGCCGCCATGCGCGAATGGCGTGATGTGATGAAGCGTGATGCCCTGCGCCGTCTCAAGCGCGGTGATGTTCGCCAGCGCCTGGCCCTGCATCAACTGCGGGATCGGCACGCCGGTTTTCACCGTCGACATCCAGATGACAGGGATGAGATAGGCGATGATCAGCACGATGTACTGCGCGACCTGCGTCCAGGTGACGGCGCGCATGCCGCCGAGCATCGAGCAAACGAGAATGCCGGCCAGGCCGACATAGACTGCGACGTTGAAGTCGATGCCCAGGAAGCGGGCCGAGATCAGCCCGGTGCCGAAAATCTGCGCGACCACATAGGTGAACGAGCAGGAGAACAGAACGATCACGCCGATCAGACGGGCAAGATTGCCGCCATAGCGGGCCGACAGGAAATCGGGAACCGTGTAGGCGCCGAACTTGCGCAGATAGGGCGCAACGAGGATGGCCACCAGCACGTAACCGCCGGTCCAGCCGAGCACGAAGCCGAGGCCGTCATAGCCGAGCAGGTAGAGCGAACCGGCCATACCGATGAAGGAAGCCGCCGACATCCAATCGGCGCCGGTCGCCATGCCGTTGTAGAGCGCCGGCACGCGCCGTCCGGCGACGTAATATTCGCCGACATGCATGGTGCGGCTCAGGACACCGATCACCGCATAGATGACGATGGTGAAGCCCATGAACAGGTAGCCGATTACAACGTTTTCGACACCCATGGCGCTCAAGATAGCCATCAGGATGATGAAGGCTATGAAGCCGCCGGTGTAGATGCCGTAGATACGGCCGAGATTGGAGGTGAAATCGCCTCCGCCTGCGGTAGTCGCTGTCGTGTTAGCCATTGAAGTCCCCCCGATCATTCTTCATTGACATGATGCTCTTCGTCGATCGCGTTCTGGCGCCGTGCGAACCAGAACAGCATGACGACGAAGGCGATGAGCGAGCCCTGAGCGGCCATGTAGAAGCCGAGCGGAAAGCCAAAAATGACGATGGTGTTGAGTTGCTCCACGAACATGTGGATGACGTAACCGAAGAACACCCACAGGCCCAGCATGACGAACATGAGGCTCTTGGTCTTGTTCCAATAACTTACGCGGTCTGGCGTCGCCATAGCGTTGAACCCTCCCTTGGTTGGCAGCTTGCGAACCGTCTCGAGCGCAAGGCGCCGTTTAAAGCTTGCCTCTTCCGCTGACGCGGAAGCCCTCCGGCAGATGTTGCGGCCAGGTATAGAATCAGCCGACCGTAACTTTGTAGGAGTATCACTTTTTGTCGCTGCTGTTCATACGACTTTAGAATCGGTGACAGGACTTGAACCGGTAAGAGGACTGGCGGTGCGGCATCGCGGAGGCTAAACGGTTAGCATCGGTTGGAAACAAAACCGAAGGGAGAGCGCCATGGGCCTGCTGAACGATTTGTTGCCCGAGTTCCTGCGCAAGCCGCAGCCGATCGGCAGCGTCGGCGAACTGGCTGACTTCATGGATTCGCGTGCCGCTTTCCTGGCACAGAAAAGCATCGTCGAGTTCTGCCGCGTCCGGGCGGGGGTCTACTGGCAGAAGCTGTTCAGCGAAAAGGAATTCCAGGCGGCGCTGAACCATTCACGCTGGCGCGCCTACCCCGCGTGCTACGCCATGGTGGCGGAAATGGTGGAGGGCGCGTTGCGCGGACCTGCCGGCCTGCGCCAGCGAGGCCTGCCGGCGGCGCTGGAAAAGGTGGCCCTGGCAAGCTGCTCCAAATATGCCGTTCCGGAGGGCTCGCCCGCCACTTTCTGGGAGGATGCCGCCGAGCTCACGCGTCAGCGCCTCGCCGCCACGCAGATCGGCCCGCCGCGGCCGGTGCGCGAAATCCCCGAGCCGCTGGCGCGAACGGTTTTCGAGATGGTCCCGATCCACCCCAATCTCCTGACCAACGACTACGATTACATTTTCAACTTCCTGAGAATGAACCTGCTGCGCGCGAATGAGGATTTCCTCGCGCAGGCTGATCGCAGCGCCCTCGTCGACGAACTGCTTGGCGCCGCGCGCATCTGAGCTCTGTTGCTGCGCGTCGATACCTCCCTCGGGTTTGCACCCGGCCGAGCGTCGCCGGCTATGCGAACATCAGGTCCCGCACCAGATCGGGTGCCGACTGAAGGTGCTTGATGAGGCTCTTGAGCTCTGCCCGCTGTTCGCGCGTCAGGGCATTGATTTCGATTCGGTTGGATACAGGTATACCGGCGTAGATGTCATGCGTCTGCTGGGCGAGCAGCAAGCCGATCAGCATGGCGTGGCCGGCCAGCATCGCCTTCATGTCGCGCTCGCCGCCAATATCCAGCGCGACAAGTTTCTCGAGCCGGGCACGCGTGCTCCGCTCGCGAATGCCGTGGCGAATTGCAAGCGTGCGTGCGGTCGCAACAATCGGAAAAAGGCCATGCGTCTTGATGTCGAGCCGGCCATTTTCAAGCTGAAAGCCGCCAAAAACAGTGAAGGGATTGCCTGATATCATCTGCTCGCCGAGAAGCTTCGCGAACACCGGCTCGGCATGGCCACGGTCATAGGCATATTCGATGAACTGCGCGGCCAGCGTCGTGTCGCCGTGAACCGGCCGCAGATCGTAGACGATATCGACGTTGAGCAGGTCCTCCGGCCGTAGGCGGCGGACCCAATCTTCGACGCGACCCTTCCAGGTGTCGAGGCTTCCGCGGAACCCGGGGTTAGCGGCCATTACCCCGCCTTTGCAATACGGTACGCCTGACATGTCGAGCATGTCGGCGAGCTTGGCACCGAGAATTTTGAACCAGTTGTCTTCGGGACCATCCGGCTCGCCATCCGCGAAGACGATTGCGTTGTCCTGGTCCGGGGCCATCAGGCTTTCGCCACGGCCACCCGAGCCGAGCACGAGCATGGCATAAGCGCAGGGCGGCGGGCCATGGCCTTCGATTTGCATCTGTTGTTCCGCAAGCACGGCGGCGCGGCGGGTAAGCGAACAAAGTTCGTCGCTGATGATTTCCGCCACCACGCGCGGGTCGATCGCCTCGCCGGCGAGTGAACGCACGACGCCCGGCAGCATCGACCAGGTGGCCGCCAGTTCGGCAGCGTCCTTGGCATGCTCGATCGTGTCGTCGAGATCGATGGCAGCGGCGGCGCGGAGCCTCAGCAGGTCACGCGCCGAAAGCACGCCGACCAGCATGCCGTCGTCATCGCGGACGGCGAGGTGGCGGACTTTCAGCCGATCCATGCGGCCGATCGCCCGATAGGCGAAGGCGGCGGCGCGGATGCTTATCAGCGGTCGCGTTGCGATGCTTGCGACCGGCATATCAAAAGCGCGCTCGGCGTCGGACGATATGCGGCGCAGCAGGTCACGCTCGGTAACGATACCATACTCCTCGATCGGTTGATCCGGCGTTCCACGGTCGGACACCAGAACCGAGCTGATCTTGCGCTTCACCATGAGATCGATGACCTGCCTTGTCGGTTTGGTCGACTTCACCACGACTGGCGGGCCGCTCATGAGGCTGCCGACGCGATGGCGATAGGCATAGGGATCAACCGGCTGAAACGCGGGAGCCTGGGGGCGCGACACCGGCTCGGCCCAGCCGGCGCGATGGCCGGCTTCGAGGGCGTCTGAAAGGGCAAGGCAGGCGACTTCGGCCTCTCCGAGTGTTCGGATGTTGCGCTTGCGCAACTCCGGAATCAGCGCGGCAAAGATGTCTCCCGCAGCGATCGCATCGCCCAGGGCCGAATGCCGGCCAGCGATCTCCAGGCGAAGCCAGGCGGCGATCATCTCCAGCGAATGGTCTGCAAGGTTGGGGTTTGCTATGGTTGCAAGAAGCCGGACGCACAACGCCCGAGGCTTTTTCCAGGGCAAACGGGCGCGCCGGCATTCGCGCTCCAATACCGCCAGGTCGAAGCCGATCGAGTGGCCGACGAGGATGCGGTCCCCGACGAACTCCTGGAATTGCGCCCACGCATCCACGAAGCTTCCAACTCCGGCAACATCGGCATCCGTGATGCCGTGGACGAGGGAGGCCTCGGGCGGGATTGTTTCACCGGGGTCGATGAGGCGATTGAACTGAGGCTCCCGGACGACTTTGCCCTGCGCAATGCCGATCGCGCCGATTTGGACCACGCGTGCCTTTGTGGCGTCGGGCCCAGTTGTTTCGGTGTCGACGGCGGCGGCCGCGATCGCTATCAGCGGTGTCGCGCCGGTCGCCGGCTTCAATTCCGTCCCCTTCGGCATAGCCGATAGCCTTCCTCTGCCGGACGTCCCGGTTTGCCTAGACAGCGCTCTCTGCCGGTGCCTGAAAGTTCGATCTCGCTTACCCTGTAGGCCTCGGCGAGCACGCTCAATAGCGGAGTGGCCTTTATCCCTCCAGATTACCCGCCGCTGATCTCGATAAGCCGCCGAAAGCGGATGGGTTCCATCTCCTGGGCGCGGGAACAAGCAGCCGATTGCGGAGTTGAGGCGGCGGAGGTTTGCCGGAATGAGATCCACTCCCGTGCTGCGGTATATCTATTGGGCAATTGTTCTCGACGTTTCGGTCATGCTTGCGCATTACGTTCTTAGGGCGGGTGAACGCGATGCCGCAACGCGATCGTAGCGCCACTTCACCACAGGAAGACAGGAAAGACGGTATAGGACGAGCACTTGGACTCGGCCTTATCACCGGTGCTGCTGACGACGACTGCTCGGCGATTGGTACCTATGCGAGCGCCGGCGCTCGCTTTGGCCCGGACCTGCTTTGGACCGCTCCTGTAACGCTGCCGATGATGTACACTGTCGTGTATCTCTCGTCGAAGCTTGGACAGGTCTCGGGCCGCGGCCTCTTTCATACGATCAAGGACTTCTACCCACGTTGGCTGCTCTGGGCCGTACTCGTGGGCGTGCTGATCGGCAACACGATCGAAGCAGCCGCCGATCTCGGCGGTATGGCTGCATCCATCAACATCTTCCTTCCTGTTCCGATCCCCCTCATTGTGATCGTAGTCGCAGCCGTGATCTTTGCTCTCCAGCTTTGGGGTTCTTACACGCTCATACGAAACATCTTCCGCTGGCTCGCACTGGCTCTGCTTGCCTATGTCGGCTCAGCCATCATGGCGAAGCCGGATGCGGCAGCCGTGCTGTGGGGCACCCTTGTTCCGAAGATCGAGTTCAGCCGCGAGTTCCTGTCCATTCTGGTGGCCATCATCGGCACCACCCTTTCAGCGTACCTCTACACCTGGCAGTCGAATGAAGAGGTGGAGGAAGAGATTGCCGAGGGGAGAACGACGCTGAAGGAGCGCAAAGGTGCCACGGACGGTGAACTGCGCCGCTCCCGCCGCGACATCCTGATCGGCATGATTTTTTCCAACCTCATCATGTACTTCATCATTCTGTCGACAGGGTCTACGCTCTATGAAGCCGGCGAGCACGACGTGGAGACCGCCGCTCAAGCAGCCGAAGCACTCAAGCCGCTCGCTGGTGCAGCCGCTGGCGTGCTGTTCGCTGCCGGCGTGATCGGGGTCGGGTTTCTTGCCGTTCCGGTCATGACGACAGGTGCGGCATACGATCTGGCGCAGGCAGTTGGATGGAAGCACAGTCTTCATGCCAAGCCGCGTGAGGCGCCAAAGTTCTATATCGCGATCGGCGCCTTCACGCTGATCGCTGTTGGCCTGAATTTCCTGGGTTTCAACCCGATGAAGGCGCTCGTCTGGTCCGGCATCGTGCAGGGCTTTTCCACGCCGCCACTGCTTCTGCTTATCATGCTAATGACGAACAACCCGCGGATCATGGGAGACAAGGTCAACAGCCGCACGACCAACGCTTTGGGATGGGCTACTACGATTGCAATCTTTTCCGCCTCTGTGGGGCTGGTCGCGACCTGGTTTATTTAGGTCCCCTTTATTTAGGTTACCGTGACGCCGTTGGAAAGTTCCCCGTCATCCCCGGTCATTGCCGGTCTCGACCAGACGATGCCGGAAGCGGCACATTTCGCCTTAAAGTGATTTGATGCGATCGAGGCGCTCGCTCATGCTCGGCGAGTTTGTCTGCCGAGGCAGCCGATGGATGAGATCAGGCGGATTGCTGTGGGGTGCATAGGGCGTGCCGTAATGTTCGGATCGCTTGCCATCGGCTGTGTCATGATCGGCTTCTCCTTCAACCCAGTGTCCGCCTTCCGCTCTGGCGCATTCCTCACGCTGACCATGGTTTTGGCACTGATGTGGAAAGCCACGACTGCAGGTACCAAGAACCCCAAACACACTGAAGTCTGGCTTTACCTCGATGAGAAGTCGCGCCCCGCCCCAGGCCCGGCGCGACGGGTGTTCGGCACCATCATGAGCGACGTCTATAAGCTCTACGCCCGGATCGCGCTCGGCGTCGCCGTCGGGTTTTTCCTCGTCTCGGTCGTGCTGATGTTGTTCGGTCTGGAAGCTTACAGGCCGCCCAGTAAATAGCAGGCCGCTCGGCCGAGCTTGTTCAGCGGAGCGCCTTCTGGCCGCCGGCGGCGGTGATGACGCCGACGATGATCAGTCCGGTCAGCAGCAGCCGGACGCCGGCGCTAACGCCGAACGTGTTGAGCATGGTCAGGAGCAGAACCAGGAACAGCGCCGCGCCCCAGACGCCCGGCACATTGGCCTTGCCGCCGGCCACCGATGTGCCGCCGATGACCACGACCGCAATCGAGGCCAGCAGGTACTCGTTGCCTATGTCGACATTGGCCCCGCGGAAATAGCCGGCAAGCAATGCCCCGTCGAGGCCGCCAAGCGCGCCCGACAGCGTGTAGGTGAGGAAGCGGATGCGGCCGACATTGATACCGGCCAGCCACGCGGCGCGTATGTTCTGGCCGATCGCCAGCACCGATCGGCCATAGATCATGCGCTGCAGCGCGATTGCAGCGCCGATGGTGAACAGCACGGTCAGGATCGCCAATACCGGAATGCCGAGAATCTGCCAGTTTGTAAAACTGGCGAAGCCGGGCGGCGGCTTGATCTGCAACCCTCGCCCATAGCTGATGTCGATCGACTGGATGATGAAGCTCGCCGACAGAGTGGCGATGATCGGGGGAATGCGCAGCGCCCAGATCAAGAGATAGTTGGCAGCGCCGACCGCCATGCCGCAAGCCACGGCCGCCAGCAGCCCGACGGCGATCATCGCATCATTGCCGTCCATCACCTTCATGGCGACGGCGCTGGCCAGGCCTATATTGGCGGGCAGCGACAGGTCGACATTCCCCGGCCCGAGGGTGATCACGAACATCTGGCCAACACCGACGATGACGGTGAAGACGGCGAGCGAAAGTGCTGCCGTGATCATGCCGCCGCCGCCGTATCCGCCGGTGAAGGCAATCGTCGCCAGCCACACCAGGGCCGCGCCGATGAAGGACCAGATCCAGGGTTTGGCGAGCAGCAATCGCAACGAGGCCATTGCTCACTTCTCCCTGCGGCTGATCAGCACCCGGGCCGCCAGCACGATGATCAGGATGGCGCCATTGGCGGCCACCTGCCAATCGGGTGGGATGTGCATGAAGGTCAGCAGTGGCGAGGCGGCGAGCGCCAATGTCAGCGCCCCGATCACCGCGCCGATCGGTGACACCCGGCCGCCGACGAATTCACCGCCGCCGAGGATGACGCCGGCGATCGAAAGCAGCGTATAGCCGTTACCGATATTGGCGTCGGCCGAGGTGGTGATGCCAATCAAGGCCATGCCAGACAAAACTCCGAACAGGCCGGCAAGGGCGAACAGCACGATCTTGGTCTTGAGCAGCGACCAGCCGGCACGGCTGAGGGCCGCGGCATTGCCACCGGATCCGCGCAGAATCACGCCATAGGAAGTGCGCATCAGACCGAAATAAACAACCGCAGCGATCAGCAGCGCCGCAATGATCGGGAAGGGAACCAAAGGCGGCTTGAAAGCCATGAGCGACAGCAGCCAGTCCGGCGCCTTGCCGCCGGGCTTCGGCAGGATGAGGATAGCCAACCCCTGCCAGACGAAGCTCATGCCGAGCGTCACGACGATTGAAGGCAGGTTGCGCAGATGGATCAGCGCGCCGAGCAGCGCATAGACGCCGATCGACCCGAGCAGGATCGAGACGCCGACCAGCGGCGCGTCCTTCAGCCAAGTCGCCGTGACGCAGCCGACGAAACCGACGAAGGTACCGATCGACAGGTCGAGCTCATTGCCAGCGATGACGAACATCTGCGCGATCGTCGCCAGGGCGATCGGGATCGCCAGGTTGAGCATCAGGCTAAAGCCGAAATAGCTGATGGCGCGCGGGTTGAGCCAGGCGATTGCCAGCAGCACCAGCACCAGCGATAGCGCCGGCAGCAAGCTACGCAACAGGCGCGCCCGCGCCAGCTTGCGGCGCTCGGAAGAACCCTTGAGGCCGCTCTCGACGGGTGCTGCCGTCATCCTAGGCCGCATCCCCGAACGAGGACTGGATGATCTTTTCCTCCGTCAGTTCGTCGCGTGTAAGATTGGCGACAATCCGGCCGTTCTTGAAGACATAGATTTGGTGGCAATTGTCGAGCTCTTCGGTTTCCGTGGTGTACCAGAGGAAGGTGCGGCCGCGGCCGGCCTCTTCGCGCACAAGGTCGTAGACCTCGAGCTTGGTGCCGATATCGACGCCGCGCATCGGGTCGTCCATCAGCACGATCTTCGCGTCCGAGCCGAGCGCCCGGGCAAACAAAGCCTTTTGCTGGTTCCCGCCAGACAGCGAGAAAATGTTGTTGTTCATGTTCGGAGTGCGGATGCCGATTTTCCCTCGCCAGAAATCGGCGAGCTCGGCTTCGCGCTGCGGCGAGATCAGCAGGCCGTTGCGCAATCGCTTCAGCGAGCGGATGCCTATGTTTTGCGCAATCGACCATTGCGGGAAAATCCCATCCGACTGGCGATCGCCGGCCACCAGCGCCACCGGCGCGGTGACCTCTATGCCGGTTTTGGAGCGCGCCGCAGCGGCGAAGATCGCGAGCAGCAGGTCGGTTTGTCCATGGCCGGCGAGCCCGGCAAGGCCGATGATCTCGCCAGCATGCGCGACAAGCTCGTTGCCGTCCTGTTGCCGTGCAGGGCGGGCTCGGACCCGCAACGGGCCGGTCTCCGGCTTTTGCGTCGCGATTTCGGCCGCGATCTTCTCACGCGCTTCCGCTCCACCCATGGTCGTCACCAGCCTGTCGCGATCGAAAGCCTTTGCCGCATCTGACGCGACGACCTTTCCATCGCGCATCACGACGATGCGGTCGGCATTCCCGAGCACCTCGCCAAGAACATGCGAGATCAGGATGCAGCTCTTGCCCCCGGCGACAAAGCGCCGGACGAATGCCAGCAACTGGCCGGCCGTATGCGCGTCGAGCGACGATGTCGGCTCGTCGAGGATGACCAGTTCGAGCGGATCCTGCGTCACCGTGAAGGCACGCGCCACCTCGACCATCTGCCGCCTACCGATGGAGAGGTCGCCGGCGATGTCGGAAGCGGAGATGCTGTGGTCCGGGAAGATTTCGTCGAGCTTGGCCGTAATGAGATCGGCCGCCTTGCGCTGCCAGCCGAATCCACGCAGCGCGGGGTGATTGATGCGCGTGTTCTCGGCAACGCTGAGGTTCGGGCACAGCGACAGCTCCTGGAACACGCAGCGTATGCCGAGCTGCTGGGCGCGCGGCACCGAATAACTGTCTTCGACTTGGCCGCGCACCGCGATCTGACCGCTCTCGGGTATAAGCGTGCCGGCCACCATATGCATGAGCGTCGACTTGCCCGCACCATTGTGGCCGACGAGCCCAACGCATTCACCGGCACCGACGTGGAAGTCGACGCCGGCGAGCGCCCTGACGGCGCCGAAATGTTTTTCGGCGCCGTCCAGCCGGATGATGTCTGCACGGGCCTCGGGCATTCCCTAGCGATATCCGATCGGCGACACATGCGACATTGGATGTGCCATGCTCACTTGATGTTGGCTTTGATCGCCGCGATGGCGTCTTCCTGCGTGTATTCGTGGCTAGCCACACCACCCTTGGGGATTTTCGGCAGCGCAGCCTCGAAATCGTCCTGGGTGAACGCGAGGTATGGCACCAGGAGATCATGCGGGATGTCGGTGCGGCCGTCGAGCACCTGCTGCGCTACCCAGAAAGCCAGCGACGAAACGCCCGGCGCGATGGAGGCCGACCAGGTCTGATAGCCGTCCTTGTCCTTCTGTTCCTTCCACCATTGCAGCTCGTCCTGGCGATTGCCCATGATGATGGTCGGGCGCGGTTTGCCAGCGGCGGCGAAGGCTTGTGCAGCGCCATAGCCGTCGCCGCCCTGATCGACGACGCCGACGATTTCCGGCAGCGACGGCAGGATCGTCGCCACTGCTTTCTGTGCTGTGGTCTGGTCCCAGTCGCCGGTCACCGAACCGACGATCTTGAACTCGGGATGAGCGGCGACGCCTTCCAGAATTCCGGCATGAATGGCGTCGTCGATCGACGTGCCGGCAAGGCCTCGGATTTCCAGCAGATTGCCGCCCTTGGGCTGGAATTTGGCCATCTGCTCGACTTCCTGCCTGCCCATGTCCTTGAAGTCGACGACCACACGGTAGGCGCAGGGCTCGGTGACGATGCCATCAAAGGAAACGACGACGATGCCGGCGTCGCAGGCCTGCTTGATGGCGCCGTTGAGCGCGTCCGGCGAGGCGGCATTGATGACGATCGCGTCATAGCCTTGCAGGATCAGGTTCTGGACCTGGGCTGCCTGGGTTGGCACTTCCTTGTCCGCCGTCGTGAAGATGTCCGCAGCGGCGACCACCTTGTCTTCGACCGCCTTCTTGGTGACGATGCCGTAGCTGTCGAGCATCGCCTGGCGCCACGAATTGCCGGCATAATTGTTGGAGAAGGCGATCTTCTTGTCGCTGGTATCGGCCAGTGCGGTGCCTGACGCCAGCATCGCCGCGAATGCCCCCAAAACGAGCATTTTCTTCATGTCATACTCCTCCCTGAGTTGTTGATCTTTGTTGACTGCTGATGGTTGTTAAAAATCCGCGTGCCTGTTTTTTATCTATTGTCAGACAAATGCAGATGGCTCGCAAGCTGTCAACTGCAATCCGCGCAGAGTTGGCGATCAACTTGCGGTGCAATGATTGAAAAGCCTTTGGCTCATGGTAGGGAAGGGTCTGGAGGCCGAAATCGAATGGCAGTGACGCCGACTGTTGCGCCGGGCGCACCCGGAATTCCGGCGCGCTGGACCTCGAGCGCCAAGAGCGGCGTCGGCACCGCGCTTTCGCCGGCCTGCCCTATCTGGTTCACGATTAGTCATGGTATCCTCAACGAGGTCTACTATCCCGGCCTCGACAGCGCCTGCACGCGCGACATGGGGTTGGTTGTCACGGGGCCGGGCGGCTACTTCTCGGAAGAGAAGCGCGATGCCGAACATAGCATCGACCCGTTCGAGGACGGCGTGCCCGCCTACCGGCTTGTCAACACCGCCGCCGGTAGCACCTACCGGATCGAAAAGCGGATCATTACGGATCCGAAACGTCCTGTTCTGCTGCAGGAAATCAGCTTCACCCGGCTGAGAGGCACGGTCGCCGACTACCGCGTCTACGCGCTGCTGGCACCGCATCTGGTCAACGCCGGCATGGGCAACACCGCCTGGGTCGGCGACTACGAGGGAAAGCCTGTCCTGTTTGCATCGGGACGCGGTGTTTGCATGGCGCTCGCCTCGTCGCTGCCTTGGGGAGCCTGCTCGGCCGGCTATGTCGGCGTCTCCGACGGCTGGCAGCAACTCCACTGTGACGGCCGGCTCGACCCGGCTTATCAAAGGGCAGAGGACGGCAATGTAGCGCTGACAGGGGAGATTGGCTTTTCGGCCGAGAGCCCAAAAGTTCTGCTGGCGCTGGGCTTTGGGGCAACACCGCAAGAGGCGGCGGGGGTTGCTTCCGCCAGCTTGAAGCAAGGCTTCGACGCCGCTGCCGAGGTCTATGTCGAAAAATGGCGCAAATGGCAGAAAGGGTTGCTGCCGCTCGACCGGCACGCAGCGTCCGGGATCAACACCTATCGCGTCAGCACGGCTGTTTTGGCAGCGCATCGGTCGTCCGCGAAATCCGGTGCAGCCGTCGCCAGCCTGTCGGTCCCATGGGGCTTCAGCATGGGCGACGACGATCTTGGCGGCTATCACCTTGTCTGGCCGCGCGACCTGGTCGAAACCGCAGGCGGTTTTCTGGCCGCCGGCGATCCGGCGCAGGCGCTTGAGATTCTCGCCTATCTCCGCTCGATCCAGCAGTCGGACGGTCATTGGCCGCAGAACGCATGGCTCGACGGCGCTGCCTATTGGCCCGGTATCCAGATGGACGAATGCGCGTTCCCGCTGCTGCTGGCGGACGCACTGCGACGCGCCGGGCACCTGCCGCGCGCCAAGCTGCTCGCCTTCATGCCGATGATCGAGCGCGCCGCCTCTTATGTCGTGCGCAATGGTCCCGTCACCGGCGAAGACCGCTGGGAGGAGGATTCCGGCTACAGCCCGTTCACGCTTGCCGTCGAGACCGCCGCACTGCTTGCGGCGGCCGACATGTTCGACGTTTGCGGCAAAGCAGAGCCGGCAAATTATCTGCGTGAAACTGCCGATGTCTGGAACGACCAGATCGAGCGCTGGGCCTATGTCACCGGCACTCCACTGTGCGAAGAGGTTGGCGTCGCAGGCTACTACGTCCGCATCGCGCCGCCCGACACCGCCGATGCGGCGTCGCCGAAACACGGTTTTGTCCCGATCAAGAACCGACCACCCGGCGATACGGACCGCCCCGCCGAGGCGATCGTCAGCCCGGATGCGCTGGCGCTCGTCCGCTTCGGCCTCAGGGCCGCCGACGATCCGCGCATCCTCGACACGATCAAGGTGATCGACGCGCGGCTGCGCTGCGACCTGCCACAGGGGCCGGTCTGGTATCGTTATACCGGCGACGGCTATGGCGAACACGCCGACGGCGCCCCCTTCGATGGAACCGGCCAGGGTCGGCCGTGGCCGCTGCTGGTCGGTGAGCGCGCGCATTACGAACTGGCGGCGGGACGCAAGGATAGAGCGGCAAGCCTGCTCCTGACGTTCGAAGGCTCGGCCGGGCCTGGCGGCCTGCTGCCGGAGCAGGTGTGGGATGGGCCCGACATGCCGGAACGCGAACTGCGGCACGGTGGGCCGTCGGGCAGCGCCATGCCGCTGGTCTGGGCGCATTCGGAGCATATCAAGCTGCTGCGTTCGCTCAGCGAAGGCGCGGTCTTCGACCTGCCGCCGCAAGGCGTGAAGCGCTACATCGAGGGCAGGACCGTGTCGCCGCGCCGGACATGGCGCTTCAACAACAAGATCCGCACCATGCCCGCCGGCAAGATGCTGCGCGTCGAACTGCTGGCGCGAGCGATGATCCACTGGAGCAGCGACAATTGGGCGACCGCCCATAACGCCGAGACGACCGGGAATGTCTTTGGCATCCATTTCACGGACCTACCCGTTGCCGATGTTCCACCGGGCAATACGATCGTCTTTACTTTTTTCTGGTCCGATGCCGGCCGTTGGGAGAATGTCGACTTTTCCATTGGTATCGACAAGCTGGACTAGGGCATGATCCCGACCGAAGGTCCGCGTTAGCGAAAAGTGGAAACCGGTTTTTGCTTCGCTGACCTCCGGTTCGGAAAAGATCATGCTCCAACAATAGAGCAAGTAGGTCTTCTATCCCTCAAGAATCAGGACGAGACACATGCAGATCGGAATGATGGGACTGGGCAGGATGGGCGCCAACATGGTGCGGCGCCTGCTGCGCGATGGCCACGAATGCATCGTCTACGACATCAACCCGGCCAGCGTCGCAGCCCTTGTGACGGCTGGCGCGACCGGGACAGCATCGCTGGAGGAGTTCGTCGGCAAGCTGACCAAGCCGCGCAGCGCCTGGCTGATGCTGCCGGCGGCGATCACCAGCCGGATTGTCGACCAGGTGGCCGACCTGATGGAGCCGGGCGACATCATCATCGACGGCGGCAATTCCTACTATCATGAGGCTGTCGACCATTCGGCGCGCCTGGCCTTGAAGGGCCTGAGCTATGTCGATGTCGGCACCAGCGGCGGCGTCTGGGGCCTCGAGCGCGGTTATTGCCTGATGATCGGCGGCCCCGACAGCGCGGTCCAGCATCTCGATCCGGTCTTCGCGACGCTGGCGCCCGGCGCCGATGCCGGAGCACCTGCCCCCGCAAGGGATGCCGGAACCGCCCCCTTCGGCTATCTCCATTGCGGACCGAGCGGCGCCGGCCATTTCGTCAAGATGGTCCACAACGGCATCGAATACGGCGTCATGGCCGCTTATGCCGAGGGCATGAATATTCTGAAGTCGGCGAATGCGGGCAAGCGGCAGCGAACGGCCGATGCTGAAACCAGTCCATTGGAAAACCCCCAATATTACCAGTTCGACATCGATATCGCCGAGGTGGCAGAGGTCTGGCGGCATGGCAGCGTCATCGGCTCCTGGCTGCTCGATCTGACGGCGGGTGTGTTGAAGGCCGATTCGGGGTTGACGCAGTTCGGCGGACGGGTCTCGGATTCCGGCGAGGGCCGCTGGACCCTGAAGGCGGCGATCGATACCGGCGTGCCAGCGCCGGTCCTGTCCTCGGCTTTGTTCGACCGGTTCTCCTCGCAAGGCGAATCCGAATTCGCCGACAAGCTCCTGTCCGCCATGCGCTATGCTTTCGGCGGCCATGTCGAAAAGCCGAAGGCCGGCTCGTGACGGGAAAGACAAATCCATGAGCCAGGAACGGTCCGACACGCTGGTGCTTTTCGGGGCCACCGGCGATCTCGCCCACAAGAAGATCTTCCCCGCACTTTATGCCATGGTCGCCAAGGGAACGCTCACCGAGCCGGTCATCGGCGTCGCTTTCGACGCCTGGGACGTGAAGCAGTTGCAGGCGCGCGCCCGCGACGGCATCGTCAAGGCGACCGGCAAGGTCGACGAAAAAATCTTCGCGAAACTTGCCTCCCTGCTTCGCTATGTCAGCGGCGACTACCGTAGCGCCGCGACATTCGAGAAGCTGAAAAGCGTGCTGGGAACCGCACAGCATCCCCTTCACTATCTGGCGGTGCCACCGACCATGTTCGAGACGGTCATTCAAGGCCTGGAGCAGTCGGGTGCGGCCCAGGGTGCGCGACTGATGGTGGAAAAGCCTTTTGGCCACGATCTGCAATCGGCGCGCTGGCTGAACCGGGTCCTGCATCTGGTGTTCGACGAACAGTCGATCTTCCGCATCGACCATTATCTCGGGAAGGAAGCGATCCAGAACCTGCTCTATTTTCGCTTCGCCAATTCTTTCCTCGAGCCTATCTGGAACCGCAATTTCGTCGAGAGCGTGCAGATCACCATGGCCGAGGATTTCGGCGTCGAAGGCCGCGGCCGCTTCTATGACGAGGTCGGCTGTATCCGAGACGTCATCGAGAACCATTTGCTCAACATCCTGTTGCTGCTTGCGATGGAGCCGCCCGTCGGCCGCTCCGCCGACGATCTGATCGACGAGAAGGTGCAGGTGCTGAGAGCCATCCGCACGTTGACCAAGGATGATGTCGTGCGCGGCCAGTTCAAAGGCTATCTGAGCGAGCCGGGTGTCGCGCCGAATTCGCCGGTCGAGACCTTCGCGGCGGTGCGTTTCTTCGTCGACACATGGCGCTGGCAGGACGTGCCCTTCTTCATCCGCGCCGGCAAATCGATGCCGGTGCACGCCACCGAGGTCATCGTCCGCCTGAAGCGGCCGCCGCTCAACGTCTTCGACCCGATCAAGCCCGACGACGCCAACCACGTGCGCTTCCGCATCGATCCGCAAGTGGCGATCTCGATCGGCGCTCAGCGCAAGGCCCTTGGTGACGACATGATCGGCGAGCAGGTCGAACTGACCGCGCTCGACGACAGCAAGGACGACATGCCGCCCTATGAGCGGCTGATCGGCGACGCCATGAACGGCAACGGCCAGTTGTTCACCCGACAGGACGCCAGCGAACTCGCCTGGCGGATCGTCGGCCCGGTGCTTGGCGACACCACGCCGCCCGCGCTTTATGAGCCGGGGACATGGGGTCCTGCCGATGCGATGGCCGGGTTTGGACCACCGAACGGCTGGATCAATCCGGCGAAATGATCTCGCGAGGCGACACAATGGCCAAGGCGGCGAAGAAGCCGGCACCGGAGAGCGAAA
This sequence comes from Mesorhizobium sp. M0938, assembly GCF_040319125.1. Classification (NCBI taxonomy): domain Bacteria; kingdom Pseudomonadati; phylum Pseudomonadota; class Alphaproteobacteria; order Hyphomicrobiales; family Phyllobacteriaceae; genus Mesorhizobium; species Mesorhizobium sp. M0938. The sequence goes on from NZ_JAMYNS010000002.1 coordinate 466,178, forward strand.
GGATCATGCTTGCGATCGACATTGGCGGCTCCCATGTCAAGATCCTTACCAGCGCCGGCGGCGAGGAGCGCAGAGCCGATTCCGGACCCGGCCTGACGCCGCAGCAGATGGCCGCGGCCGTGCAGGCGCTCGCCCAGGGTTTGCCCTACGACGTCGTCTCGATGGGTTATCCCGGCCCGGTGAATCACAACAGGCCGCTGACCGACCCGGCCAATCTCGGCAAGGGCTGGGTTGGATTCGACTTTGCCGCACAGTTCGGCAAGCCGGTGAAGGTGGTCAACGACGCGCTGATGCAGGCCGTCGGCAGTTACGAAGGGGGGCGCATGCTGTTCCTGGGCCTGGGAACGGGCCTGGGTGCTGCGATGATCGTCGACAACGTCGCCCAGCCGATGGAGCTGGCGCATCTTCCTTACAAGAAAGGCCGCAGCTTCGAGGACTATGTCGGCGAACGCGGCCTGGAGAAGCGCGGCAAGAAGAAATGGCGCAAACACGTGTTCGACGTCATCGAGCGGCTTCGCGCCGCCATGCAGCCTGACTATGTGGTCATCGGCGGCGGCAATGTCGACAAACTCGATGAGTTGCCTGCCGGTTGCAGGCGCGGCGACAACACACGCGCCTTCGAAGGTGGCTTTCGACTGTGGCGCGACAAATCCCTGATTGTCTGATATTATGGCGGTTTGGGGTCAGACCTGTTGATCCGACCCCGCTGTTAGTATTGTTGTTCAAAATAATGTGCGACGTGGCTCGGCGTCATTGCGTTACGCAGATTTGCCGACTAGGAACTCTATGACCCCCACGGACGGAGAAAATAGTTTGACCGACGACAGCAACAAAGCCCGCAAGGACATCGACCTTCTCGAGCTGACCGCTCACATCGTGTCCGCCTACGTCGAGAAGAACCGCTTGCCCGCTTCCGGTCTCGGCGATCTCATCGCGAGCGTCAGCGCGTCGATAGGTGGCCTCGGGCAGCCCGCCGTTCCGGTCGCAGCGCCGCTGATCCCCGCGGTCAACCCGAAGAAATCCGTGACGCCGGACTACATCGTCTGCCTCGAAGACGGCAAGAAGTTCAAATCCCTGAAGCGTCATATCGGCGTGCATTTCGGACTGACGCCGGACGCCTATCGCGCCAAATGGGGCCTGCCGGCCGACTATCCAATGGTTGCCCCCAACTATGCGGCCTCGCGCTCGCAATTGGCGAAGGCAATCGGCCTGGGCCGCAAGGCCGCCCCGCCGGCGCCCGTCAAGAAGACCAGGAAGCCCAAGGCCACGGTCTGACACGTCGTTCGACGCCCGACGAACGGAAGCCTCGAAGATTGGCGGGACAGAGCCTGTCCTGCCGGGGCGCGAAGGAACGCGACCTGCGCGCCGAATAGCCTCTCCGCCTCTGCCGAGCGCGTCTGCCATGCAAATAGCATGGCAGCCCGGAAAATCCTTGATCCAGAGCCGATTTTTGCGCGCGCCTCGCGCTGAACTGCGCTAAAAGCGCTGTGATCGGACCAGCGCCCATCGTGGAAGAGCCCCGCCGGCCGATACACAATCTCGCCGGGGCCATTCACAAATGATAGCCGAACATCCATCACCCGACCAACGCTATGCCGCCTTCCGGCACAAGCCCTATCTAAGCTATTGGGCGGCGCGTTTCCTCTCTACATTCGCCACCCAGATCGTCTCTGTCGCCGTCGGCTGGCAGGTGTATGACCTGACCCGCGATCCGTTCGATCTCGGCCTTGTCGGCATTGTCCAGTTCCTGCCTTCGCTCCTGCTGGTGCTGGTCACCGGGGTGGTTGCAGACCGTTTCGGACGCCGTTTGATCATGGCGCTGACGGTCCTGCTGGAGGCGATCTGCGCGCTGGCGCTGTTGCTGCTGACGCTGCGCGGCCTTAGCGGACCGGCGTTGATCTTCGGCGTGCTCGCCATGTTCGGCATCGCGCGCGCCTTCTTCGGACCGGCCGCAGCGTCGCTGTTCGCCAATCTCGTGCCACCAGAGGATTTTGGCAACGCAATCGCCTGGAATTCGTCGGCCTGGCAGACGGCAACCATCATCGGACCGGTCGCCGGCGGCCTGCTCTACGGACTTTCGGCGGAAGCAGCGTACGGCACCGCTGCCGTTCTGATGCTTGTCGCCGCGGTACTGATCTTCACCATCCCGAAGCCTGCCCAACGCAGCGAGACCGACAAGCCGACGATGCAGACCCTGTTCGCCGGCTTCGGCTATATCTGGAGCGAGAAAATCGTGCTCGGCGCCATTTCGCTCGACCTGTTCGCCGTGCTCTTGTCCGGCGCCACGGCACTGCTGCCGGTCTATGCGCGTGACATCCTCGAACTCGGCCCATGGGGCCTGGGACTGTTGCGCTCGGCACCGGGCATCGGCGCCATCTGCGTTGCCATCTGGCTGGCCGGACATCCGATCCGCAACCACGCTGGCCTGGTCATGCTCGGCTTCGTCGCGCTGTTCGGCGCCTTTACCGTAGTGTTCGGCCTCTCCACCATCACCTGGCTGTCGATCGCAGCGCTCGCCTTGCTCGGCGCCACCGATATGTTCAGCGTCTACATCAGAGAGACGCTGATCCAGCTGTGGACACCGGACCAGGTGCGCGGCCGCGTCAACGCCGTCAACCAGGTTTTCGTCGGCGCCTCCAACGAGCTCGGCGAATTCCGCGCCGGCACCATGGCGGCGTTGATCGGCACCGTGCCCGCTGTGGTGATTGGCGGCGTCGGCGCAGTCGTCGTTGCCGGGCTGTGGGCGGTGCTGTTCCCGCAGCTGCGCAAGGTGCGCCACCTCAACGGACGAAACTGATCCAGGACGCACTGATCCAGGTCGTCCACGCGAGTTCAGCGGATCGATTCTGATAATCGAGGATGAGGCATGCTGTTGGCGAAATACGCATTTGCCGAGGTGCTGGGAGAGCCGCCAGCCAAACGACGAGAACCAACGGACAGCACACCCGCGGACATGTAACGCGGTGGGCCTCCGCTAGCTTACAATTTGTTCGGCGACAGCTTCTTCGATGCCAGCTGCCGCTTGGGCGGCAAGACCGCGGGCCGCTGCTTGTGAATCATAAAATTCCTCGAGTGCATAGACCCTGCCCCACCGCAGGGTGAACACGTGGAGACCACGGTTGACGTACGTCGCGTCGCCGTTGAGCAGCGATGCGCTGGCGTCCCACTGGACAAACACGGTGGTATGCCACGGCCAGCCCTTCACCCGGATGTGGTTGACCGTGAGATGGAGAGTGGGCAGGACACGGCCGAGGCGCTCAAACCAGCGGCGCAGAGCTTCTTTGTCGTGGCGCTCACCACCAAGCGCGTGGGCGCCTGAAACCCGGTGATGGACATGCGGCACGACTGCTTTCACCGCCGCGTCCCAACGATGGTTGTTGACGTCGTCGAAGCTCTGTCGGATCGATTTCTCGACGAAATAACTGTATAGCATTGACCTCTCCTCCAAACTTAATGATGGCGTGATCGAGGGCACCGTGTGGCGAGCCGCGCGGACGCGAGAGCCCACGATCAGCAGCGTGCCGGCTGCGGTCTGCACGTCGGGTCAGCGCATTGTCGCGTCGGCTCGCATCTGCATGTCAGTCTCGGTCGAGACCGTTACCTCCTCGCCCGACCTTGAGAAGGCGTAAAGCGAACCCTGGTGGCCCGGCATGGAAAAGGCCACGGAGTCGCCGTCGGCGAGGCCCATGACGACGCGCAGCGGATCGCCTCCGATCTTCGGTGCGAAGGTGGCGGTGACCTCCAGGAGGCCGCGGTCGACCGGGACGTAATAGGCCACCATGTCGAGGTGTCCCTCGTGCAGGCTGCCGCTTTCGATCGGGCGTCCGATGGTTGCTTCCTCGGCGAAAGCCGGGGTCGCAAGAAACATCGCGGCCAGGAGCGATGCGTTCAGGGTTTTGCGGATCATCTCATATTTCCTTTTTAGATTGCGTTCACCCTCTATATAGGGTATAGATTACGAATGCAATCAAAAAAAAGGAGATGACGATGCGCGTAAGTCGCAGTCAGGCCGCGGAAAACCGCGAAACCGTGATCAATGTGGCAAGCCGCCTTTTTCGGGAGCGCGGCTTTGACGGCATCGGCCTTAAGGATCTTATGAAGGGTGCCGGGCTGACCCAAGGCGCCTTTTACAAGCAGTTCGCATCGAAGGAAGACTTGGAGGCGCAGGCGTCCAGGCGGGCGATGGAGAGCGCCACCCACCGTTGGTCGGCCGCGACTGCGGCAAAGCCTGAGGATCCGCTTGGCGCAGTGATCGCGTTCTACCTCAGTATGGACCACCGCGGAGAAAAGATGGACGGCTGCCCGGTCGTGGCACTCGGCTCGGATGCCGCCAGACAGGGTGCCGACGTGAAGGCGTCATTCGAGGCCGGGATCAGGGAATATCTCGAGATGCTCGGCAGTTGGGTTGGCGAGGCCGACGGCGAAGAGGCTGGCGGCAAGGCCATGGCCATTCTCTCGACAATGGTCGGCGCGGTGCTGCTCTCGCGCGTCGTCAACGACCCCGATCTCGCGCAGTCTTTTCTGGATGCGGCGACCGATCAGATCCGCGAAGCGGTCGCCACCTGAACGGCGTGAGCAACGCTGGCGGCCCACCCAAATCGATAGGAGACTAGATGCGACGCGTCGTTGTTACAGGCATGGGAGCGGTCACGCCCCTTGCTGCCAATGTCGAAGCGTCCTGGTCGCGCCTCCTGGCCGGTCGTTCGGGCATTCGTAGGCTTTCGGACGATGTCGTGGGAGACCTGCCGGCGAAGATCGGCGGCGTGGTTCCCTCCTTGGAAGAGGATCCGGACGCTGGTTTCGACCCCGATGCCATCCTGGCTGCGAAGGATCAGCGCAAGGTGGATCGGTTCATTCTCTTTGCGCTGGCGGCGGCAGAAGAGGCACTTGCGCAGGCGAAATGGAAGCCTGCCTTGGAAACGGATCGCCTGCGCACGGCAACGATCATCGCTTCAGGGGTCGGCGGGTTCCCGGCCATAACCGAGGCGGTGCGCACGGTCGACCTGCGTGGCGCCCGCCGTCTCTCGCCTTTTACGGTGCCATCCTTCCTGGTGAACCTCGCGGCAGGCCACATCTCGATCCGTCATGGCTTCAAAGGCCCATTGGGCGCGCCGGTGACGGCGTGCGCGGCCGGCATCCAGGCGATCGGCGATGCGGCCCGTCTCATCCGCGCAAACGAGGCCGACATCGCCGTGTGCGGTGGAACGGAAGCATGCATGAATATCGTCAGTCTCGGTGGGTTTGCTGCCGCACGCTCTCTTTCAACCGGCTTCAACTGGGCGCCGGCTCAAGCTTCACGGCCTTTTGACATGTCGCGGGACGGCTTCGTCATGGGCGAAGGAGCCGGCGTGCTGGTCATCGAGGAATTGAGCCACGCGCTGGCGCGCGGCGCAAAACCGCTGGCTGAGCTCGTCGGCTACGGCACGACGGCGGATGCTCATCACGTCGCCTCCGGTCCCGAGGACGGCAACGGGGCGCGCCGAGCCATGCAGATTGCGATAGCCCAAGCCGACATTTCGATGCGTGAGGTGTCTCATCTCAACGCGCATGCGACCTCAACGCCGGTCGGCGACCTCGGCGAGATCGAAGCGATAAAGAGCGTGTTCGGACGCGATTTCGCGATCGCTGTCAGCGCAACCAAATCGGCGACCGGACACCTGCTCGGAGCCGCCGGCGGGCTTGGAGCCATCTTCGCAATCTTGGCGCTGAGGGATCAAGTGGCGCCGCCAACCCTTAATTTGAGCGCTCCGGATCCAGCCGGGGACGGGATCGATTTCGTCGCAAACCAAGCCCGCCCGATGGGGATGGACTACGCGATCTCCAACGGCTTCGGCTTCGGAGGCGTCAATGCCAGCGTGCTATTCCGGCGCTGGACGGACCAGCTGGCCGGCGCGAGCGCCAGAGGCGGTCATGACTGACGACCTTTGCTCCGACCTTTCATGCTTCTCCCAACGCAAAGAAGGAAATGATTTCCCATGAACAAGACCACTCCTGGCGTCGCTGTCGTCACAGGGGCATCCTCCGGCATCGGGCGCGCAACCGCCAACACCCTACGGAACGCGGGCTTTCACGTATTCGGAACCAGCCGTCACACGGCCTCCAAACAATCCGACGGCGTTACCATGCTGACTTGCGACGTGACCGACGACGCGTCCGTTGCGAAAATGGTCGATGATGTTCTGGCCAAGGCCGGACGCATCGACCTACTTGTCAACAACGCCGGCATGGGTCTGTTTGGCGGCGCGGAGGAGTCCTCGACCGCCCAAGCCCAGGCGCTGTTCGACGTGAACGTCTTCGGCGTTTTCCGCGTGACCAACGCGGTATTGCCGGCAATGCGACGCCAAGGGAAGGGCAGAATCGTTAATTTGAGTTCGGTACAGGGGTTCATCCCCGCCCCTTATTTCGCGCTTTATTCGTCGACCAAACATGCCATCGAGGGTTATTCCGAATCGCTCGATCACGAATTGCGCCCGTTCGGCATTCGCGTTTCGTTGGTTGAGCCCGCCTATACCCGTACCTCATTCGAGGACAATCTCGCCGCCCCCGATCAGTTGCTTGATATTTATGACTCCGCGCGCGCTGGCATGACTGTAACCGTGCGGAAATCGATGGAAAAAGGCGATGCGCCCGAAGTGGTAGCCGAGACGGTTTTGGCCGCTGCGACCGATCCCACTCCGAAGAGGCGTTATGCGGCCGGAAAAATGGCACGCCAGGTCAGTTTTCTGCGCCGTTTCGTCCCCGCATCCGCATTCGACAAGAGCCTGCGAAAGCAGCTCGGGCTGCCGGTCTGACGTCGACATCAACGACTCCTGCTTCGGTCGGAGCCGGCAGGAGTTGTCAGCGCGAAGCCGCCATCTGCGGCCGCCTGCCCGCGGCGGTCGGTACGCTACGCGGTCATGCTGCCTCCGCGCCTCGCAGGGGTGCCTTGAAGAGATTGCCGCCGATGGCGCACGCGGCGGCTAATTGAGAGGCCGGATCCTGCGTCTCCGAGCCGAGCAGGAGCTCGGACGTCACGACGGATGCGCCACAGTAATCGAAGATGCCATGATCGATCTGCGTCTTCATGGCTCCGAAATAGCCGTGCCGCGCATAGGTTCGCAAATTGGCGCCTCCGATGGCAACCAGATGAACCCGGAGGTGGCGAAGCCTCTTCACCAGTTTGGCGTCTGGGCCTTCATCGTAAGCCCAGCCATTTGCGAATACCCGATCGATCCATCCCTTGAGAAGCCCCGGCATCGACCACCAATAGACGGGATAGACCAGCACAAGCGCGTCGGCGCGATCGATCCTCGCTTGCTCGGCGGCAACGTCGGCCGAGGGCGGCGTCTCCCTGCGATGGACGGCGAGATCAGTCGCAGTGAACCTCGGATCGAAGCCTTCCGCCGCAAGGTCGGCAATTTCGAAGGAATTGCCGGGATCGGACAGGGACACACCCTCGGCGACATGCCTGGCGACGCTGTGGCTGAGCGACCTGGGATCGGGATGCGCGATAACGATGAGCGCGTGCATGTCGAAAACTCCTGCTGGTTGGTTGCGGCCGAACGGCCAAGCTTATATACTCTTAGTAAGTTACTTTTGGTACATAAGCATGTCAAGCGCCGAAACAAGTGAACAGGCTTCCCATTCGCGACCGCGTCGCCGGCTGGCGCGGGAGGAACGGCATCGCCAGCTTCTGGACGTCGCATGGCGCCTGGTCAGGGAAGAAGGAACGGAAGCCTTGACGCTCGGGCGGCTGGCCGAGCAGTCGGCTGTCACAAAACCCGTGGTTTATGACCATTTCGGCACGCGATCCGGGTTGCTGGCGGCGCTCTACCGGGAATTCGACGCGCGTCAGAATTCGCTCATGGACGCCGCGCTGCAGGCGAGCGAACCGACCTTAGCGGGCCGAGCCGCGGTCATCGCGTCTTCCTATGTCGACTGCGTGCTTCTCCAAGGCCGCGAGATACCCAGTGTCATCGCAGCGTTGGCTGGTTCGCCTGAACTTGAAAGGATCAAGCGCGACTACGAGGCGGCGTTCATCGAGAAGTGCCGGCTTGCGCTTGCCCCGTTCACCGGAACTGGTGCTGTCGCTTCGGCGGGCCTTTGGGCGATGCTCGGTGCAGCCGAGGCCCTGTCCTATGCTGCCGCGACCGCAGAAATCACGGCCGCGCAAGCACGGGACGAACTCTTCGAAACAATCGTCGCGATGGTCGCCAGAAGCGCGCGCCCCGGCATACGCTAGGCCGTAGACACATAACCCTTCAATCCAGTAGCGAAGTGCAAAATCCCTCAGATCAACCAGCGACGCATCACAAGGCTACCTTCCAGAGCCCTGAATGCTCACCTGGCAAGCAGTTTTATGAGTTTACGGCTTGGGACGACACCTTGTAGATTGGACACATGGCACTCAAACGGATGGACAACGTAGGAATCGTCGTCGATGACCTCGAAGCGACGATTGATTTCTTTCGCGAGCTCGGCCTTGAGCTCGAAGGGCGAGGCACGGTCGAAGGAGAATGGGCCGGACGTGTCACTGGACTGGGCGATCAGCGCGTCGAGATTGCCATGATGCGCACGCCGGACGGCCACGGCCGGCTCGAGTTATCCCGCTTCCTCACGCCACCTGCCGTCGCGGATCACCGCCACGCCCCAGTTAATGCTCTAGGCTACCTCCGCATCATGTTCGCCGTGGACGATATCGACGAGACGCTTGAAAGGCTCCGCAATCGCGGCGCGCAGCTCGTAGGCGAAGTAGTCCAGTATAAAGACGCGTATCGGCTCTGCTATATCCGTGGGCCTGAAGGGCATCTCATCGGACTCGCCCAAGAACTCAGCTGAGCGCAATACGACGACAATGACGAAGGGCGACCAGCGAGCGCGTCTCACAAAGGGTCCGTTGTTGGACTGGATTAGGACAGCGCGGGCTTGCCGAAGATCGTCTGCAGGAATTCGCCGAGCCAGCGCTTCAGATGCATGTCCCAGATCAGCCGACCACCTAAGTGATCGCGGCCGGGCTGCGCGCCGGGTAACTCGAAGCGGTGCGCGCCGCGAACGACCCAGCGCTGCATCATCGCCCGGGTCAATTCGCCGTGGAACTGGATGCCCCAGGCATTGTCGCCATAACGAAAGGCTTGATTGGGGTAGGTTTCGGCCGTCGCCAGCAGCGTCGCATCCCGCGGCAGCGAAAAGCCTTCGCGGTGAAACTGGTAGACCATCTCAGGCCAGTGCATCAGCTTCCGGCCCGCCTCCGTCGCCTGCAGCGGATACCAGCCGATCTCGACCAGCCCCTCGCCATGACCCTCGACCTTGCCGCCAAGATGATTGACCAGCATCTGCGCGCCGAGGCAGATGCCGAGCAACGGCCGGTTCTCCCTGAGCGGCACTTTCAGCCAGTCGGTCTCGCGGCGGACGAAGTCGTCCTCGTCATTGGCGCTCATCGGTCCGCCGAACACCACGGTCCCGGCATGACCGTCCAGTGTTTCCGGCAAGGCGTCGCCGAGCGGCGGGCAGCGGAGATCGAGGTCGAAGCCTTCTTCGATTAGCATGTGGCCGACGCGCCCGGGGCTTGAACTCTCCTGATGCAGCACGATCAGGATTTTTGGTCTCGGCCTCGGCGTGGATGGCATAGGGATCCTGTCTATTCGTCGCTCGACGTTCCGGTGGCGCCCGGCGCTTGGGCCGCCGCTTTGCGGCGTGCCTCGACGCGGTCGCGGCGTTCGACGCCCATCAGCTCGGCGACCCGCCACACGATATTGTCCTCGAGTTCGTGCAATTCGCCATCGGCATAGACGATTTCCCACATCAGGCCGATGAAGGCTTTTCGCGCGTCCGGATCGAGCTGGCCCTTCAACACGCTGGTGAAGGCGTAGAGGTCGATCGCCTCATTATCGGCCCGCTCGCCAGCGGCGGCCAGCGCGTCGAGCTCGTCGCCGCTGATCGAATAGCTTTCCGCCAGCACCGCCTTGAAGCGCTCCCATTCGGCATCCTGACGCACGCCGTCGGCACTCATCACATGGTAGAGAAGGGCGGATGCGGCAACGCGCGGATCATCGGCGTTGTTGCGGGCGCTGCCGCCTGCCGGCAGGTCCTTCAGAAACGACAGAACGCGTTCGAACATGTGATTCTTACTTCCCATCGGCCAAAACTATCAAGCTCAGCCAAATCAAAACAACCGAAACTTGCGTGGTGATTTTTGGTCTTCGTCGTCCGGATCGACGCCAGGATCGTCGGGCAGCCGGGCCAGTTCCTCCGCCGGTTCGACAGATTCGGCATCCGGCGGCACCGCGGCAAAGGCCGCGGCGGTGACCGGCGCTACCTGGTCTTCGTCGCGTTCCGATGCCGCGGCGGCCGGTCTCTCGGCCGAAACAGCAGGGGTCAGCTCGATCACGTTTTCCTTTGCCGGCTTGATTGGCGCCGTAAGGCTCGGCACCACGGCGTCCGGCGCATCCTCATGGCTGTCGATGAGCTGGCCGAGCCGCTCCATCGGCGCCCGCCATTCGAAGGCGTCGAGCTTGCCGGTGATCGGCGACACCGGCGCCCAGCGGTCGGAGACGACGCCGTCGGCAACCCAGGCCGGATCGCGCGGTGCACGCACTGCCTTGGACAAAAGCTGCCGCACCTTGCCCTGATCGCCGGTCTCGGCCTCCTCGATGTCGGCCAGAAGCAGATAGGCGCCTTCGCGGCGATCCATGCGAATGGCTGCCTCGGCCTCCTGGCGGGCGGTCTTGTAATCTTGCGCATCGAGCGCGGCGCGCGCCACCGTCAGCGAGGATTCGGCGTGGTTCTTCTTCATCTCTTGCAGCTTTTTCGCCCGGTTCAGGCGGTCGAGGACGGCATCGGCAGGCCGGGCGTGGGTGTAAAGCTCGGCGATTTCCGGATGCGGCTCGGCTTTCCACGCCGCTTCGAGGATCTTCGCGCCCTTGCGCACATCGTTCTGCCTGAACAGCAGTTTTGCTGCGACGACCGCCGCCGGCGCGAAGTCCGGCCGCAGCCGATTGGCCTCGATGGCAGCGGTTTTGGCGGCATTGGGATCGCTGTCGATCAGCGCCTGCGCCTTGGCGGTGAGCAGCACGGCGCGGCGCCGGTTGGCGGCATCGCGCTCGATCTGGCGCGTCGATTTCTGCGCCTCGACCAGTTTCAGCGCGCCGTCCCAGTCGCCGCGTCCGGTCAGGTCTTCCAGCGTCGATTCGGCGGCCCAGGCCAGTTGCGGCGCCACCGCCGCGGCGCGGCCGGCGTAATGCCGCGCCGCGTTGCGATCGCCGAGGCGCTCGGCCTCGAGATAAAGCCCGCGCAGGCCAAGCAGCCGCATTTCGGGATCGTCGAGCATGGTCTCGAACTTTTCGCGGGCGCCCTCATGGTCGCCTTCGAGCAGCGAGGCTTGCGCCTCCAGCAGCTGGATCAGCGGCTCCTGGTCGGAACGGATCAGCTTTGCCGCTTCCTTGGTCTTCTTTCGGGCGAGTGCCCCATCACCGGCGCCGGCGGCGATCATGCCGGTCGACAGCGCCTGATAGCCACGGTCGCGGCGGCGGACGCGGAAATAGCGCGAGATGGTATAGGGGCTGTTCCACAGCGACTTGATCAGCCACCAAACGATCATCACCGCGGCAACGACGGCAACGACCGCCACTGCCGCCACCATCAGGCTGACCTGGTATTGATAGCCGCTGAAGGTGACGACCATCTCGCCCGGCCGGTCGGCCAGCCAGGCGAAACCGAGCCCGAGCGCGAAAACGACGGCGAGGAAAAGCAGAATGCGGATCATCGGGTTTTCCTCACGCCTTCATCGCACGTGATATCAGCGCGTCGACCTGCGTCTCGACCTCGATCCGCGCCTTCAGTTTGCCGGCAAAGTCGGCGCCGGCGGCCTTCACCGCTTCGGGCAGCGTATCGTATTCGCTGAGCGCCTTGGCGTAGTCACCCTGGCTGACCGCCACCTCCATGCGCGCGACGGTTTCCGGTGCCCCGGCGCCTTCGACGGCTCCGATCGGCCTGACCTTGACCAGTGATTCAGCGCTCGACAGCAGGTTTTGCAGGAAGCCGGCATTCTGGTCGACGGGCTCGGAGGCTGCGACCATGGCATTGGCCGCGGCGGGCACTTCGGCTGCGATCTCGGCACGGGTCGGAACGCCCTTTTCGGCGTAGGGACGTAAGGTCCCGATCTCCGGCGCGTTCGGCGAAATCGCCGCAAGAGTTTCAAGTTCGGCGGCGAACGGCGCACCACGGTCGAGCGCTGCCTTCAGCGCCGAACCGGCAATGGCGAGCGCGACCTTCGGCTGCCCCGCCTGTGCCTCGACTTTGTCGGAAAGCTGCGACACCGACTGTTCCAGCGCTGCAAGCCGGCCGTCCTGCGCCTTTGCCGTCTCACCGGCGGATTTCACCGCCGCGTCGAGCCCGGTCAGCTTTTCATTGAGCGGACCGAGATCGACCGGCGCCGTATTGCCGGCCTGGCCAAGGGCCGCAACCGCCGTCTCGATCTGCCTGACCTTGTCGCCAAGGGCAGCAAGCCCGGCAGTGTCGCCGGCCCCGCCCTGCTCGACCGCCGATTTCAGCGCCACGACATCCGTCTTGACCTGATCCAGCGCCGACGACAGACCGTCTACCTTGGCCGACGCGTCATTGTTGCCGGCTGTGTCCTTGAGCCCGGCGATCTCGCTCTTCAGCGAAGCGATTTCGCCATTGATGCCGTCGAGCGATACGCCGCCCGCGCCTGGCGCGCCGAGCAGGCCGGCAAACTGCAGGCCTCCGGCGGCAGCGAGCGCGATGACGCCGCCGATAATGCCGGCAGCGATGCCGTTGATGCCGCCACGTTTCGGATGCGCTGCCAGGTCTTCATTCCTCGGCTCCTTCGGCGCTTCCTCGGTCCCGCTGGCCCCCGTCTCACTGGTTTTGGCAGATGCGTCGTCGAAGCTGTAGTCGAAGGCCCGTTTCGCCGATGCGTCGGAGCCGGCCGGATAAGTCGGTTTGGGTCCTTCAGGGCCTTTGGTGCCGCCCTCTGCCGGCTCTTCCGGACCGGCCGGCGGGGCCACATCGGCATGTTCCCACGGCTCGATGTCGGTCTGGTCGGCATGCATGGGTTCTTCAGGCGCCGGCTGCGACGCGTTCGCCGCCTCCTCCGCCTTTGCCTCGTCGGTCCGCCCGTTGGCGGCATTCTCGTCGGCAACGCGCGAGACAGCCCCGGGTTCGAGCTCGATGGTCACAGGCTCGCGACGGCTTTTCGAATGCCGCATCTTCGGCGTCTTGACCATGCTTGGGCTCCGCAAAATTCGCTTCGGGATGGTTCAGAAAGGGTCTAGCACATCACCAAGCGGTGAAAAGGGGCGGCGTGATGACACGGGGTCAACGCCACGTCCGCAAAAGCTGCAGCAGTGCCTCCTCGCTGGGCTCCGGCGCAACGCGAAGCTTTTCTGAGGCGACGGTTTCCAAGGCTGCGGCGATACGTCCGGACAGGACGAAAAACCACGTCTCTTCAAAAAGCCCACGCAGCGCCGGCCGCCCGGTCAGAGCCTGCATCGCTGCCGCCGCCCTGGCCGAATAAAGAAGCACCGCTTTAACCGGCTGGCCGGACAAGCGCGCAAGGATTGCCGCGTCCGAATAGTCCAGGGTGACTGTGTCGTAGGTCTCGATGGCGCTGACGCTGACATGGACACCAGCAGCCTTCAGCCGCGCCTCGAACACCGGAAACCGCACGCGTCCGCACAGATAGATGATCGTCTTTGCCATGAAGCCGCCGGCAAGCGCATCCGCCAGCGCCTCGGCATCGCCGGGGCCTTCGCTGACGGACAGGAATCCCGCAGCGCGGGCCGCTTCCGCTGTCCTTTTGCCGACGGCATAGCAGGGCAAGGCGGCGAGCCCCGCGATGATTTCCTTCGGCGCATGGCGCACGGCATTGGCGCTGGTGACCGCAACCGCAGCGGCATTGGTTGTGACCCGGTCCGCATCGACCGGCAGAGCCACCGTTTCGGTCAATGGCAGCAGGATCGGCTGAAATTCCTCGTCCTCAAGCCGCCGCATTGTGCGCGAGGCGCCCGGTTCCGGCCTCGTCACCAGGACGCGAACCATGTCAGGCCCAGCCGTCGAAGAATTTTTCGCCGGCCTTGGCCCGCACGGTCCTGGCGGCTTCGTCGCCGATGCGGGCGGCGTCCTGCGCCGGGCCTTGCGCCTTGACCTCATGGGATTGCGTGCCGTCCGGCGAGATGATCAGCCCGGCGAAGGAGACCGTTCCGCCCGATATCGTCGCATGGCCGGCGATCGGCGTGCGGCACGACCCGTCGAGCGCCGCCAGGAAGGCGCGTTCGCAGGCCAGCGCCTGTCCGGTCGGCACATCATGGATTGCCGTCAGCATCTTTTCCACATCGAGGTCGCCGATGCGGCTTTCGATGCAGATAGCGCCTTGCCCCGGCGCCGGTGGAAAGGTGTCGAGCGGCATCAGATCGGTGATAACATCTTCAAGCCCGAGCCGCTTCAGCCCGGCATAGGCGAGGATGGTGCCGTCGGCAACGCCCTCGTCAAGCTTGCGCAGCCGCGTCTGCACATTGCCGCGGAACATCACCACGTCGAGGTCCGGTCGCATCCGACGGATTAGCGCCTGACGCCTGAGCGACGACGACCCGACTTTCGCGCCATGCGGCAATCCGGCGATTGTTTTCGCCGCCTTGCCAATAAAGGCGTCGCGGGCATCCTCGCGCGGCAGGAAGGCGGACAGTTCGAGCCCGTCGGGCAAGACCGTCGGCATGTCCTTCGACGAATGCACGGCGATATCGATACGGCGCGCCAGCAGCGCTTCCTCGATTTCCTTGGTGAACAGGCCCTTGCCGCCGGCTTCCGACAGCGGCCGGTCCTGGATGCGGTCGCCGCTGGTCGAGATGACGACCACCTCGAATGCCTCGACCGGCATGCCGTGCGCGGCCATCAGCCGCGCCTGCGTTTCGTGCGCTTGGGCCAACGCCAGCGGGCTGCCGCGTGTTCCGATTTTCAAGGTTGTTTGCATGGCGCGCGGTCCGTGATAACCCCCGGGCAGATCGAGGTCTGTTGAGATTCAGGTCAGGCCGAGCCGAAAATGGTGGTTTCCGAGAACCGGAGCGGAGCGTACTTTGAGTACGTGAGCACCGGAAGCGCAGGAAGCCGCCATTTGCAGGCCGGCATCACCTGAATATCAACAGACCTTGGGCTTCTCCTAACGGGGAAAGCCGGGTTGTACAATCTTCGAGGGACAGCGACGAATTGATCCGCGTTCTGGGCATTGAGACGAGTTGCGACGAGACCGCCGCCAGCGTGGTGACGCTGGATGGCGGCGCGCCCAAAATCCTGTCCGATATCGTGCTCAGCCAGATCGAGGAGCATGCCGCCTTCGGCGGCGTCGTGCCGGAAATCGCCGCACGTGCCCATGTCGAGGCGCTGGACGGCATCATCGAGGCAGCGCTGGCCGATTCGGGCGTCGATCTCGCCGACATCGATGCGATTGCCGCGACAGGTGGGCCCGGCCTCGTCGGCGGGCTGATCGTCGGGCTTATGACCGCCAAGGCGATCGCCGCAGCAGCAAACAAGCCGCTGATCGCCATTAATCACCTCGAAGGCCATGCGCTGACCGCGCGGCTGACCGACGGGCTCGACTTCCCCTACCTTTTGCTGCTGGTGTCCGGTGGCCACACGCAGATCGTCGCCGTGCGTGGCGTTGGTGACTACCAGCGCTGGGCGACGACCATCGACGATGCGCTCGGCGAAGCTTTCGACAAGACCGCCAAGATGCTCGGACTGCCCTATCCCGGCGGGCCGAATGTCGAGAAGGCGGCGGCATCCGGCGACGCCGCACGCTTCGCCTTCCCGCGGCCGATGAAGGGCTCGGCGCAGCCCGACTTTTCCTTTTCCGGGCTGAAGACTGCCGTGCGCCAGGCAGCAACGGCTATCGCCCCGTTGAATGACCGGGACGTCGCCGACATCTGCGCCTCGTTCCAGGCGGCGGTGGCGGATGCGCTGGATGATCGTGTTTCGAGAGCGCTGACGCGTTTTCGCGAAACTTTTCCTGATAAGCAAAATCCTGCGCTGGTTGTTGCCGGCGGCGTCGCTGCCAACCGGACGATCAAGACGACACTGGAAGCCTTGTGCGGGAAAGCCGGCTTTGCTTTCGTCGCGCCGCCGCTCAAACTCTGCACCGACAATGCGGCGATGATCGCCTGGGCCGGCATCGAGCGGCTGCGCGCCGGCACATCAGGTGAGAACGCTGCCGATTTCGTGCCGCGCTCGCGCTGGCCGCTGGACAGCATCTCTGCCCCGATGGTCGGCTCGGGCCGACGTGGGGCCAAGGCATGACCGGCAGCGGGCACAAGGCGCCAAGCGGCTGGCGCATTGCTGTGCTCGGCGGCGGTGCCTGGGGCACGGCACTGGCGCTGGCCATGTTGCGAGCTGGTCATTTCGTCCGCCTCTATGCGCGCGACCCGGAGACCGTCGCCGCGATCGACCGTGGCGAAAATCCGCGCTATCTGCCCGGCATCGCACTCCAGGCCGGCATCGTGGCAACAAGCGACATCGAGGCCGCGCTCGACGGCGCCGACTGCGTGCTGGCGGTGGCGCCGGCGCAGTCGCTGCGCGCCATGCTGAGGACCGCGAAGGCCCATATGCCAAAAGACGTCCCGCTGGTCCTCTGCGCCAAAGGCATCGAGCGCGACACCGGCGCATTGCTATCGGCGATCGTCGACGAGATCCTGCCTGGAAATCCGGTTGCCGCCCTGTCCGGCCCGAGCTTTGCCACCGACGTCGCCAAGGGCCTGCCGACCGCCGTAGTCGTCGCCGCTCGCGACGCGGATCTGGCCGCCGACCTTGCCGCCCGCTTTTCGGCCGAGAATTTGCGCTGCTATTCGAGCGACGACCTGATCGGCGTCGAGATCGGCGGCGCGCTGAAGAACGTCTTCGCGATTGCCGCGGGTGCTGTCACCGGCGCAGGGCTCGGCGCCAGCGCCCAGGCCGCCATGGTGACGCGCGGCTTCGTCGAATTGCGCCGCATTGGCGCTGCCTTCGGCGCGAAACCGGAAACGCTGATGGGGCTTTCCGGCCTCGGCGACCTCTTGCTCACCTGCTCGTCCACGCAGTCGCGCAACTTCGCCTACGGGATGGCCTTGGGCCAAAGCAAGCCGCTTGCCGGCCTGCCGCTGGCCGAAGGCGTGCCGACGGCGGCGATCGCCGCCCGTATCGCCATCGAGCGCGGCATCGACACGCCGATCATCACCGCTGTATCAGCCATACTGGACGGCACGATCACCATCCACCAGGCTGTGTCGGCGCTGATGACAAGGCCCCTGAAAATCGAAACCGATGTTTAGAGCGACTGCGTCCGCTTGGACGCACATCGCTCTAATAACTTTGAACCTGCGCATCGTGCTTTCCGAAAATCGATTCCGATTTTCGGGCCGATGCGATAAATCTCGAACAATCCGGAGATGGAAAGATGCTGTTTGCGTTGATTTGTAAGGACAAGCCTGGAAACCTGCAGGTGCGGCTCGATGCGCGGCCCGAGCATATTGCCTTTTTGGAAGGATTGAACGGCGAGAACAAGCTGGCCTTCGCCGGTCCGTTCCTCGATGCCGACGGCAAGCCGAACGGCAGCCTCGTCGTCGTCGAGGCGCCCGATCTGGCCGCGGCACAAGCCCTGTCGGCGGCAGACCCCTACGCCAAGGCCGGGCTGTTCGAAAACGTCGAAATCAGGCAATGGAACTGGATCTTCAACAAGCCGGCGAGCGCATGACCCCGAAAATCGGTATCGATTTTCGGAAAGGACCATGCGCAAAATCAAAGTGCTACAGCGTCCTTTGCGCGCCTGAAAGACGTGCGGCGCTGTAGCTGATTTCCAGCCGTCAGGAGGAGCAAAACGATGAACTACTGGCTGTTCAAATCGGAACCCTCGGTCTTCTCCTTCGAAGCGCTGAAGGCAAAGGGCGAGGCCGGCACGCAATGGGACGGCGTGCGCAACTATGCGGCGCGTAACAACATGAAGGCGATGCAGATCGGCGATCTCGGCTTCTTCTACCATTCCAACGACGGGCTCGACGTTGTCGGCATCGCCGAGGTCTGCGCGCTGGCCCATCAGGACAGCACTACCGACGATCCGCGTTGGGAATGCGTTGATATCCGTGCCGTCAAGGATATGCCGAAGCCGGTGACGCTGGAACAGGTCAAGGCCAATCCCAAGCTTGCCGAGATGGCACTGGTCCGGCTCGGCCGGCTTTCCGTGCAGCCGGTGACGCCGGCCGAATGGAAAGAGGTCTGCCGCATGGGCGACCTGACGCCGGCTCCGTGACGGCACTGACGCCAAACAGTGCGAAAAACTTCATCCTCGACAACACGGCGCTGATGGCGCCGCCACATGTGCCGGAGATCCTGCTGCATCTGGCCGACGAAGCGCATGATCTGTGGCAGCGGACCGAGGACGAACTGGCAGAAATCGGCCTGCCGCCGCCCTTCTGGGCCTTCGCCTGGGCTGGCGGCCAGGGCCTTGCCCGCTACGTCCTCGACAATCCGTCCGCTGTGCACGGCAAGCGTGTGCTCGACTTCGCCTCCGGCTCCGGCCTTGTCGCCATTGCCGCTGCGAAGGCCGGCGCGGCAGAGGTGATCGCCGCCGACATCGACCCGTTCTGCGCGACCGCGATCCGCCTCAATGCCGAGGCCAATGATGTCCGGATCAAATTCCTCGGCTCGGATTGCATCGGAACCGATGCGGGCTGGGATGTGGTTCTGGCCGGCGACGTCTTCTACGACAAATCCTTTGCCGACAGGCTGATGCCGTGGTTCGCGACACTGAACTCGCGCGGCGCCGACATCCTACTTGGCGATCCCGGCCGCTCCTATCTGCCGAAGACGGGGCTGGAGCCGCTTGCCGTCTACGAAGTGGCGGTGACCCGGGCGCTGGAGCATTCCCTGGTCAAGCGCACGACCGTCTGGCGCTTTGCTTGACGACACGGCCGAACGGGCGTTCCATCACGCATCGATTTTGAGAATACGCATGTCGTTGTCCCAAAACCTCCCGGCACTTTTGGGCGACATGCTTCCGGGAGGGGGAAATCATGGATTTTTCAGCAGTAAACTGGCTGGCGGTTATCGTCGCCGCCGTGGTGGCGTGGTTGTTCGGCGCTGCCTGGTACATGGGCTTGAGCAAGCCCTGGCTCAAGGCCGCCAAGCTTGATCCGGCGACCATGAGCAAATCGCCGCTGCCATTCGTCATCAGCTTCGTCGCGGAAATTGTCATGGCGCTCGTCATGTCCCTGGTCATCGGAGCGATGACCGGCGGCGAACCGAGCGTCATTGCCGGGCTCGTCTTCGGCTTCGTTCTCTGGCTGGGGTTCGTCGCCACGACGCTTTCCGTCAACCATCGTTACGAGGGATTCGGCTGGGACCTGACCATCATAGACTGCGGCCACTGGCTTGGCGTGCTGCTGATCATCGGCGCGGTGATCGGCTGGTTCGGCGTGCCGGAAGTCGCTGGTTGAGCGTTGCCGCTCAGAAAATGGGGCGACACTGGACCATGATCCCGAAAAGTGGATACCGGTTTTCGGAAAAGATCATGGTCAAACAATAAGTTAGAGCCCCCATCCCGATTCTATCGGGATGGAATAGGCTCTAAAGCTCGTCCCAACTTTGGCGTGTCGGATCTGGCTGCGGCTTGTGGACTTCGTTTAGGAGCCAATCCCTGAACGCTACGATCCTGGCGTCATCAGCAGAGCCCTGCGGATAGACCAGGTGATAGGCGAAGTCGGGCGCAACCTTGATGCCCAGCGCGAATGGCCGCACCAGCCGGCCTTCAGAAAGATCGTTCGCCACCATCGCGAATTCGGCGAGCGCCACTGCATTGCCGTCGAGCGCGGCCTGCACCGCATCCGATGAGCTGCCGAAGACAATGGTCCGGCTGTCATCGAAATCGTCGACACCCGCGGCCGCCATCCACATGCGCCAGTTCGGCCAGGTCACACCCTGGCGCGACCACGCGATATGGGCGAGCGTGTGATGGAAGAGATCGCGCGGCTCCTTCAGCGGCGGTCCCGCCCTGAGCAGCGCCGGACTGCACACGGGAATGATCATGTTGTCGAACAGGCGATGGCTGCAAAGCCCCTGATATTTCCCGGTGCCGAAGCGGATACCGACATCGACGTCGTCACGATCGAAGTCGCGCACTTCATAGGAGATGTCGAAGCGCAGGTCGATCTCAGGCTGATGCTTGCGAAAATCATCGACGCGCCGCATCAGCCATTTTGTCGCGAACTGCGCGTCGAGCGTAATCTTCAGCAAAGCCGTGCCGCGCGTCATCTTGTGCGCTCGCGAGACCGCCCGGCCAAGCAGGTCGAGCGCGTCGGCCGAGGCCTCGAACAGCACCGTACCCGCCTCGGTCAGCCTTATGGTGCGGCTCGTGCGCGTGAACAGCACGAGGCCTAGCTGATCCTCGATTTCCTTGATCTGGTGGCTGACCGCCGCCGGTGTTAGGCCGAGCTCGTCGGCGGCGCGGGTGAAATTGAGGTGCCGGGCCGCCGCCTCCAGCGTCCTCAGCGCACGGGTTCCAGGCAGCAGGCGCGCCATCACAGCGGAATGATTTTTGGCAGGATCATTGCCCTTGATCCACAAATTAAACTTGATGATCTGGAAAAAACTACTCGTTTCCCTCTTAGATTTCAATCCGGCATGATGTGACCATCGAGAAACTATCAAACCGGATTTGATATCCGGATGGAACGGATCACGTCATGTCACACATTGCTTTGAAGTCTCCTTCTGCCAGACCAATCTGGCTGCGGGCGGCAATTGAGTGGTTCCACCACGCGAGAATCGCGATCAACCTCCCGCGTGAGCCCAGCCTCCCGCGTGAAAATGTCGAGGACCTCTCGGATCGCCAACTGCGCGACATCGGCGCCGAGCGGAAGGATGTCGCCCGCGCCATGGACCAGGAACTAGGCCGGCTCGGCCTGCTCGACATCGGCTGGCAGAAGCCGAAACGGTAGGCGAGTAGGGCAGTAGGGGAAAGAGAGCACCTACTGCCCTACTGCCCTACTGCCCTACTGCCCTACTGCCCTACTGCCCTACCTCACCACCTTCACCACCGTGCGGTCCGACAGCAGCGGCAGCAACCGCGCCATGGTGCGTGCCGTCACCGCGACGCAGCCTTGCGTCGGCGTGAAACCGGGGCGCGCCAGATGAAAGAAGATGGCGCTGCCGCGCCCGCGGCGTCGCGGCGCAATGTTCCAGTCGAGCACCAGGCAGGCATCATACAGCCGGTCGTCGCGCAGCATCCGCTCGTGGCTGGCGCCGTAGGGAATCTTGACCGGGCGGTTGTAGTTGCGGTCATCAGGCACCTCGCACCAGCCGAGATCGGGACCGATCGGCGCCATCGCCAGCCGGGTTTTGCGGCCCCCGGAAAAATGGTCGTTACGGAAATATCCCAACAGGATCCGCATCGAACCAAGCGGCGTGGCGCCGTCGCCCTCGCGCTTGCCGGCCGATATGCCGCCGCGTCCCAGCGCACATGAAAACACCAGTTTTCCAGCTTGCAGAAACCCTTGGCTGGGGTGGCCGGGTCTGGCGCGCACGGTGAGAACACGAAGCCCTTTTGGCAAAAATGCGCTCGCCTCATTGCACACGCGTTTTTTCTTGTATGATCGTGTCACGGAACAAATCATTGTGATCGGCTGTTGTGCCGGTCAGCTTCCGCATAAACAGGCAGCGGTCAACTGAATTTTCTTTTCAAAACAACGGATTGATCCATGACTTCACGCACCATTCTGATCGTCGATGACGATGACGACCTGCGCGGCACGCTCGTCGAGCAATTATCCCTTTACGAGGAATTCGACGTCCTGCAGGAATCGAACGCCGCCAAAGGCGTCGCCACGGCCCGCGGCGGACTCATCGATCTGCTCATCATGGATGTCGGCCTGCCCGACATGGATGGCCGGGAGGCGGTGAAGATATTGCGCAAGGGCGGCTACAAGTCGCCCATCATCATGCTGACTGGACACGATACCGATTCCGACACGATTCTCGGTCTCGAAGCCGGTGCCAACGACTATGTTACCAAGCCGTTCCGCTTCGCGGTTCTTTTGGCCCGCATCCGTGCGCAGCTTCGCCAGCATGAGCAGAGTGAAGACGCCACCTTCTCGGTCGGCCCCTACACTTTCAAGCCTAGCCAGAAGCTTCTGATCGATCAGCGCGGCGCCAAGGTGCGGCTGACCGAGAAGGAAGCCTCGATCATCAAATATCTCTATCGCGCCGACCAGAAGGTGGTGACGCGCGACGTGCTGCTCGAGGAAGTCTGGGGCTACAATTCCGGCGTCACCACGCACACGCTGGAAACCCATGTCTATCGGCTGCGCCAGAAGATCGAGCGTGATCCTTCCAATGCAGAAATTCTTGTGACAGAAAGCGGCGGCTACAAGCTGGTTCCTTAAACATTTCATCATCTATTGAGCGGTCGGGAGAGGGGCGCTTTTCGGGTACGGTCCTGAGGCTGGAGGCGGTTCTGGATCGAACGCGCTGACGCATCGCCCCAAAAATCGGAATCGATTTTTGGAAAGCACGATGCGCAGATTCAAATGTCAGAGCGTCCTTTGCGCGTCCGGGAGGGCGCGGCGCTCTGCTCTAAGGGAGGGACTGGACTGATCGTTCGGGGACATAGCTAGATGGCGTTGGATGACGACATTCGCATCCTGTCCGCCGTGAGGCTCTTCGAGGACTTCACGGAGGAACAGTTGCGTCTGCTCGCCTTTGGCGCAGAAACGACCAAGCTGCAGGCTGACCACAAGCTTTACCGCGAGGATGACGAGGCCGATTGCGCCTATATCGTGGTCAGCGGACGTATCGTGCTGTATCGCGAGCACAATGGCGAGCGCGTCCCGATAGGCACGGCCAGCCCCGGTACCATGTTGAGCGAACTGGCGCTGATCGCCGACACCAACCGGCTGACCAGTGCATTCGCCGAGATCGATTCGGAAGTGCTGCGGCTCAGTCGCAAGATGTTCCGCCGCATCCTGGAGGAGTACCCCGACATCGCAGTCCATCTGCACCAGCGCATCTCCGAGGATTTTCAGGCAATGATCCGTCGCATCGAGGCGTTGGCGTCGCGTTTCGAGAGCTGAGCGGGCAAAGGTGGTACGGGAACTTCCAAAACGCAGGCGGGACAGAGGGGGACGCGCTACACGCGGCAGTCCGCACTACTCTAAATCGAACCGGGCGATCACCGGCACATGGTCCGACGGCCGTTCCCAGCCGCGTGCCAGCCGCAGGATCTCGTAGCCGGCAAAGCTCGGCACCAGGTTCGGCGACGACCAGACATGGTCGAGCCGCCGGCCCCGATCCGACGCTTCCCAATCCTGAGCGCGATAGCTCCACCAGGTGTAGAGCTTCTGCTCATAAGGCACGTTGAGCCGCATCAGGTCGACCCAGTTGCCGGCGAGCCGCATCGCCTCGAAACTTTCGGTCTCGACCGGCGTATGGCTAACCACTTTCAAGAGCTGCTTGTGCGACCAGACATCGTGCTCCAATGGCGCGATGTTGAGGTCGCCGACCAGGATCGAGCCGGACACGTCGTCGTGCTCGGCGCGGATGGCGTTCATTTCGGCGACGAAATCCAGCTTGTGCCTGAACTTGCGATTGATCTCCGGGTCGGGCTCGTCGCCGCCGGCTGGCACGTAGAAATTATGCAGCAGGATCGTCTTGCCACCGGCCCGCACGGTGACTGACAGATGCCGGCTGTCCTCGATCTCGCAGAAGCGGCGCTTTTCGACCACGTCGATCGGCCGGCGCGCCACCGTCGCCACGCCGTGATAACCCTTCTGGCCATGGAAGGCGATGTGCTCGTAGCCGAGCTTGCGGAAAGCCTTCTCGGGAAACAATTCGTCAGGAACTTTGGTTTCCTGCAGACAGAGCACATCTGGCGCCTGTTCGACAAGCAGGCGTTCGACGATCGGCATGCGCAGGCGGACGGAATTGATGTTCCAGGTGGCGACGGAAAAGGGCATGCGAAAGGTCCGGGACAGCACGGGACCGCAGGAACCGGGATAGCTCCGACGGGCTGTGCCTTTTTGGCGACCGGAAACTACTGCCAGCCATACGCTGCAAAAACAAGCCGGGCGCAATCATCGACCCTCGCGCCGCCCCTCGCATAGCTCTGCCGGGCATTTCTCCCCGCGAACGGGGAGAAAGAAGCTGGCTGCAGCCGCGGCGCCTCGCCATTCGCAGGCCGGCATCACCTGAATAACAGTGAACCCTACCGCGACTTGGTGTTGAGTTCCCGATTGGCCGTATAGTCGATGGCAAAAGTGTCGGGAGCGAAGTTCACGCCTTCCTTGACGTTGAAGATCATCACCGTCGTGTCCTTGCCCTGCGCGTCGGTGATCGTCCACTGGCGCAATTCATAGGATTTCGGATCGAACATCATGGTGATTTTCGAACTGCCGAACACCGATTTGTCGGCGAGCTGGATGGTGGTGACGTCGTTTTCTTCCTTGACGCTTTTGACACGGCCGCCGGAGAGGTCGATCTTGTCGTCGAGCAGCAGCTTGAGCGGCGTCTTCGACAATGGGTAGAGATCGGACGTTTTCAGCCGCTTGTTGAGGATGACCACCGACCTGCCGTCCGAAATCACCCTGAAATTCGACGTCCCGTCATAGTTGAAGCGGATCTTGCCCGGCCGTTCCAGAAAGAACTTGCCGCCGGTCTGCTCACCCTTGGGTCCGAACTGCACGAACTCGCCGGTCATCGACTTGACCGAGGAAAAATGGTCGGCGATCTTCTGCGCGGTGGCTGGCACCGCCGCTTGCGCCGACGCCAGCAACTGGACTCCGGGTACGACATTGATGGCTGCAGCACCTGCCAGGACCAGGCCGAGACCAAGCAACTGGCGGCGGGTCGGGGCAAAATCGTTGTTCGTGGCGAAAGAAGAGTTTTTCATGCCGGTTACTCTCGTGTGGTTTATCTGTTGTCGCAGTGTTTGGCCCCCCAGTTGGGCTTAAGTTTGGCGGGCCGATAGCGCTTGGTCGTTGCAACGCGCCACAAGGTTCAAAGTTGCCGCCCGCCAAGGTTGCAGCCCGGCAGATCTGCCGATTGTTGCCGGTCGGATCAGAACTTGTCGTCTTCCGTCGGCACCAGAATCTCGCGTTTTCCGGCATGGTTGGCTGGACCGACAATGCCTTCCTTTTCCATCTTCTCGATGATCGAGGCGGCGCGGTTGTAGCCGATGCCGAGCCGGCGCTGGATGTAGCTGGTCGAGGCCTTGCCGTCGCGCAGCACCACGGCAACTGCCTGATCGTAGGGATCGTCGGAATCCTCGAAATTCCCGCCGCCACCGCCGCCGGAGCTACCCTTGCCCGACGGCTCGTCGTCGTCCTCGCCTTCATCCTCGGTGATGGCGTCGAGATATTCCGGCACGCCCTGCAGCTTTAGATGCGCGACGATCTTCTCGACCTCGTCATCGGAAACGAAGGGACCGTGGACGCGCTGGATACGGCCGCCGCCGGCCATGTAGAGCATGTCGCCCATACCGAGCAGCTGTTCGGCGCCCTGCTCACCCAGGATGGTGCGGCTGTCGATCTTCGACGTCACCTGGAAGGAGATGCGGGTCGGGAAGTTGGCCTTGATCGTGCCGGTGATAACGTCGACCGACGGCCGCTGCGTCGCCATGATGACGTGGATGCCGGCGGCGCGCGCCATCTGCGCCAGGCGCTGCACCGCGCCTTCGATATCCTTGCCGGCGACCATCATCAGGTCGGCCATCTCGTCGATGATGACGACGATGTAGGGCATTGGTTCGAGATCGAGGTTTTCCGTCTCGTAGATCGCTTCGCCGGTCTGGCGGTCGAAACCGGTCTGCACGGTGCGCGAGATCTTCTCGCCTTTCTTCTCCGCTTGGCTGACGCGCGCGTTGAACCCGTCGATGTTGCGGACGCCGACCTTCGACATCTTGCGGTAGCGATCCTCCATCTCGCGCACGGTCCATTTCAGCGCCACCACTGCCTTCTTCGGGTCGGTGACGACAGGCGTCAGCAGATGCGGGATGCCGTCATAGACCGAGAGCTCCAGCATTTTCGGGTCGATCATGATCAGCCGGCAGTCCTGCGGCGTCAGCCGGTAGAGCAGCGACAGGATCATGGTGTTGATGGCGACCGACTTGCCCGAGCCGGTGGTGCCGGCGACCAGGACGTGCGGCATCTTGGCGATGTCGACGATGACCGCCTCGCCATTGATGGTCTTGCCTAGCGCCAGCGCCAGCTTGGCCTTGGTGGTCTCGAAATCGCGGCTGGCCATGATCTCCCTGAGATAGACGGTCTCGCGCTTGGCGTTCGGCAACTCGATGCCGATGGCGTTGCGGCCGGGCACCACCGCGACGCGGCAGGCGATCGCGCTCATCGAGCGGGCGATGTCGTCCGACAGGCCGATGACCCGCGACGATTTGATGCCGGGCGCCGGCTCCAGCTCATAGAGCGTGACGACCGGACCGGGCCGGACATGAATAATCTCGCCCTTGACGCCGAAATCCTCCAGCACACCTTCGAGCAGGCGGGCATTCTGCTCCAGCGCGTCCTTGGACAAGCTAGCGTCGCGCACGACGTTCTTCGGTTCGGACAGGAAATGCAACGACGGCATTTCGAACGTTTCGGAGCCGATCAGCGACGTCTGCGCTTCGCGCTGGACGCGAGCCCCCGGAACGGGCCGGGGCGCCGGCGCCTCGACACGGGTGGCCGCATCGGAGCGGAAATTCTGCACCTTCGCATTGGACGACGCGGCGCGCCGCTGGCCTGCCGGCTCCGGCGCAAAATCCATGTCATCATCATCGTCGAAGACATCGGCATCGTCGGGATCGAGCGAGGCACTGCGGTCGTTGACCAAGGCGGCGAAGAATTCAGGCTCGACGCGGGCGCGGCCATCCGGGCTCATCCGCGCTTCGGCAAACTCGGCCGATTCGACCCTCTCGGCAGCGCGGCGCCAGGCGCTGGCGCGCGGTTCCATCTCCGGTTCGAAATCGTCGCGTTCCCGGCGGCGCGCGGCGCGGCGGCGCAGATACGCGCGCAACGACAGCCACCAATGGGTGATCGCGCCAAGCGCCAGAATGCCCTCGTCGCCCTCGTCCTCGTCATTGTCGAAAAGAAGGTCGTCCTGGTCCCTCGGATCAGGTGCGGCTGGTTGCTCGAGAACGGCGAAACCGTTTTTGCGTGCAATCAGCGCCGAGCCATAGGCAAACAGCCACAGCGCCGGCGCCGCCAGAAGCACGGCGAGCACGCTGGCGATGAGACCGGTCGGATAGCCGCCGACGAAGAAGCCGGGAATGTTGAGCACCATGTCGCCGAACACGCCGCCGAGACCGGTCGGCAGCGGCCAGGTCTTAGGCGGCACCACGCAGCCGGCGATGGCCGCGGCAAGCACGGCGTAGCCGAACCAGGCGAGGCCGCGCTTCGGCAGCCTGTCGACGCCGCGCGCCGAAAACAGCAGAAATCCCCAGACCACCGCCGGCACCAGCGCCGCGACGGCCGCGAGGCCGAAGAACTGCATGGCTAGATCAGAGAAGACAGCGCCTACATAGCCCATGGCGTTGGTGACGATATTGTCGGTGGCGTGGGAGAAGCTTGGGTCGGCGACGTTCCAGGTGGCAAGGCTGGCGACACCGAAGGCAACTAGCGCAAACAGGCCGGCGCCGACCAGCCGGCCGACCTGCCGCCGCGCGAATGCCCGGATGCCCTGCCCCGTATCGGCCAGCGCGAGCGGTGCTGAAGCCCCTGAACGCATGCTCTTCCCCGTCTGTCATTGCCCGGCCGGGCGCGTGCGCGCAACTCGGCGGATTCGGGCACCAGACTATCGGCGGGAAGGTTAAGGCCGCATTAACTATAAGCGGTTGGAGGAAGTATCTTGCGGCAAGTATTCGGCACGGTCATTTCCACACAAAAAGAGGCCCGGAACGTTCCGGGCCTCAATGCGTGAGCCTTTTCTCGGGCGTCACGACGGGATGGGAGGATGCAGGGGCGGCCTTGGCCGCCCCGACAAAGCTTACGGGTGATAGGCCGCTTCGCCATGCGAGGTGAGGTCGAGCCCCTCACGCTCTGCATCGGCAGTCGGACGCAGGCCTACGATCATATCGACGATCTTGTAGAGGATGGCGCTGCCGATACCCGACCACAGGACGGTTACCAGGACACCCTTGAACTGTGACCACAGCTGCGTGGCCGTGCCGGCATAGCCGGCGGCGAAGTCGGCTGTCGAATAGTCGACGATGCCAGCGCCGCCGAGAGCGGGATTGACCAGGATGCCGGTGCCGAGCGCGCCGATGATGCCGCCGATGCAGTGGATGCCGAAGACATCGAGGCTGTCGTCGTAGCCGAACTTGTTCTTCACCACCGAGACGAAGAAGTAGCAGACGCAGGTGGCGACGATGCCAAGCACGATGGCGCCCATCGGTCCGGCAAAACCGGCGGCCGGCGTCACGGCGACAAGGCCGGTAACAGCGCCCGAAACCGCGCCGAGCATGGATGCTTTGCCGCGCAGCAGCGTTTCAAGCACGATCCAGGTCACGGCCGCCGCCGCTGTGGCGACGAAGGTGTTGACCATCGCCAGCACCGCATAGGCGTTGGCTTCGAGGTTCGAACCAGCGTTGAAGCCGAACCAGCCGACCCACAGCAGCGAAGCGCCGACCATGGTCAGCGTCATCGAGTGCGGCGCCATGATGTCCTTGTTGTAGCCGATGCGCTTGCCGACCATCAGCGCGCCGACGAGGCCCGCGATGCCCGCATTAATGTGGACGACGGTGCCGCCAGCGAAGTCGATGGCACCGAAGCTGAAGATGAGCCCTGACGGATCGCTATAAGCGCTCGGGCCACCCCAGAACCAGACCATATGCGCGATCGGGAAGTAGACGAATGTGACCCAGAGGATGGTGAAAAGGATCACGGCGGAGAACTTGATGCGTTCGGCGAAAGCGCCGACGATCAGGGCAGGCGTGATGCAGGCGAAACTCATCTGGAAGATGACGAACACCAGTTCGGGGATGGCGACGCCCTTGGTGAAGGTCTCTGACACAGTCGTCACGTCGACGCCGGCGAGAAACATCTTGGAAAGGCCGCCGATGAACGCATTGCCGGGGGTGAAGGCAAGGCTGTAGCCGTAGAAAACCCAGACGATCATGACCACGCTGGTGATGGTGAAGACCTGCATCAGCACCGACAGCATATTCTTGGCACGAACCAGGCCGCCGTAGAAAAGGGCAAGGCCGGGAATGGTCATCAACAGCACCAGTATGGTGGAGATCATCATCCACGTCGTGTCGCCCTTATCGACGGTAAAGGCCGGCGCCGCTGGCGCTGCCGCTTCGGCGGCCGGTGCCGCTTCCTGCGCGAACGCAGCAATCGTGCCCAAGGCTCCGAGCGTGAACGCGCCCAGGAGCGCGGTGCGCGCCACGGACTTCAAAGTAGAAGGAATATTCATTGAACTCTCCATTGGAATACGTGTCCGCAGCTCAAAGCGCGTCGGTGTCTGTTTCGCCAGTGCGGATACGCACCGCCTGATCGATGCCGAAAACGAAGATCTTGCCGTCGCCGATCTGACCGGTCTTGGCCGCCGCGGTGATGGCTTCGACGGCCTTGTCGACCATGTCCAGGCCGACCGCGACTTCGATCTTGATCTTCGGCAGGAAGCTGACCGCGTATTCCGCCCCGCGATAGATTTCCGTATGTCCCTTCTGACGCCCGTAGCCTTTGACTTCGGTGACGGTCAGGCCCTGGATGCCGACTGCGGTGAGCGCTTCGCGCACCTCGTCGAGCTTGAACGGCTTGATGATTGCCATCACGATTTTCATAAGGTTTCACCCTTTGCTGTTGCGGGTCCCCGCGTTTGTACGACTTCGCCGATCCCCAAAAGAGCCGGAGAGTGCCCGCTAGGATTCAAGCTCCGTGCCAGTTGCCGAAGCAGGGTGTTAACCTGTTGTTAAATAAGGGATTGAGGAAGGTTTGTCGGCTGACTGTTCATAGTCCCGGCAATGCACCTGATCAAAAAATGGGCAATTTTTCAAAAATGCCTATTCGGCAGGCGGCCGCTTCAGCCGGATCAGCCCTTCCTGGGCAACCGAGGCGATCAATGTCCCGTCGCGGGCAAACAGCGACCCGCGGGTGAACCCCCGCGACCCTTGCGTCGACGGGCTGTCCTGCG
Organism: Mesorhizobium sp. M0938; assembly: GCF_040319125.1. Taxonomy (NCBI): domain Bacteria; kingdom Pseudomonadati; phylum Pseudomonadota; class Alphaproteobacteria; order Hyphomicrobiales; family Phyllobacteriaceae; genus Mesorhizobium; species Mesorhizobium sp. M0938. The sequence goes on from NZ_JAMYNS010000002.1 coordinate 496,310, forward strand.
TGTAGAGCATCCAGTCGTCGAGCGGATGGCTGCGGTGGAACCACATGGCGTGATCGAGGCTCGCAGCCTGGATATCACTATCGAAAATGGCGCGGCCGTGCGCAAAGGTCGAGGTATCGAGCAGCGTCATATCGGAAAGGTAGGCAAGCACCGCCGCCTGCGTGGCGCGATCGGCCGGAACCGGGCCGGTTGTGCGGATCCAGATGTTCTGCTTCGGCTCCAGCTTTTCCCGGCTGGTGTAGTGCTCCAGCATCACCGGTTTCATCTCGATCGGCCGGTCACGCTCCCAGTAGCGCCTGATGCCGTCGGGCACGGCCTCGCCGAACTTGCCGATCAACTCGCGCTGCGACAGCAATGTGTCGGGCGCCGGCACGTCCTGCGGCATCGGCACCTGATGCTCGAGCCCGACTTCGTCCTGCTGGAACGAGGCTTCCAGCGAAAAGATCGCATGGCCGTGCTGGACCGCCACGACACGGCGCGTGGTGAAGGAGCCGCCGTCGCGGATGCGGTCGACCTGATAGATGATCGGCACCTTGGTATCGCCGGGCCGCATGAAATAGCCATGCAGCGAATGCACATGGCGTTCGGGCTCCACCGTTCGCTGGGCGGCGACCAGCGCCTGGGCGATTGTCTGGCCGCCGAAGATACGCTGCCAGTCGAGCTTGGGGCTGCGACCACGGTACAGGTTGTGTTCCAGCTGCTCGAGGTCGAGAATGCTGAGAAGCTCGTCCATGGCCGCCGTCATGTTTTCGCGCCCTGTCGTTTTGATTTCGAACTTCGCCTAGCCGCAGAAGTGTTATGGCGGTTTCCGACAGGAATGACGGGCAGTCAAGGCCGGAAGGGAATTTGGCCGGAAAGGAATTTGCCATGGATGACCGCAAGGCGGATGCAAAAAACCGAACCGCACTCGACATTCTGGTCGCCGGCGCCGGCTATGTCGGCCTTGCCGCCGCCGTATCGCTGAAACAGGCGCGGCCGAGCCTGGCAGTTGCTGTCGTCGACGCCGCGCCCGCCGGCGTCTGGCAAAGGGACGCCCGGGCCTCGGCCATCGCCGCTGCCGCTTGCCGCATGCTCGACCAGCTCGGTGTCTGGGCCGAAATCGCGCCCGAGGCGCAGGCGATCACCGAAATGGTCGTCACCGATTCGCGCACTTCCGATCCGGTGCGCCCGGTGTTTCTCACCTTCGATGGCGAAGTCGCGCCCGGCGAAGCCTTTGCGCATATGGTCGCCAACAGGGATTTGAACGGTGCCTTGCGCCGGCGCGCCGAAAAACTCGGCATCGACATCATCGAAGGCGTCGCCGTCAATGCCTTCGACGTGAACGGCGCCGGCATCACCGTGCATCTTGCCGACGGCGCGACGCTGAAGGCGCGGCTGCTGGTCGCCGCCGACGGCGTCAATTCGAAGCTGCGCGATATGGCCGGTATCAAGACGGTGAAATGGGAGTATGGCCAGTCCGGCATCGTCTGCACCGTCGCGCATGAACGGCCGCACCATGGCCGCGCCGAAGAGCATTTTCTGCCGGCCGGCCCCTTCGCCACGCTGCCGCTCAAGCCGGACAAGGACGGTACCAACCGCTCGTCGATCGTCTGGGTCGAGCGCTCTGAAGATGCCGAAAAACTGGTCGACGGCGACGACCTCGTTTTCGAGCATGAGCTGGAACAGCGCTTTGGCCTGAAACTCGGAGAGATCCGCGCCGCCGACAGGCCACGTGCCTGGCCGCTCGGCCTGACGCTCGCCCGCGCCTTCGTCGCGCCGCGTATCGCGCTCGCCGGCGACGCCGCCCACGGCATCCATCCGATCGCCGGCCAGGGCCTCAATCTCGGCTTCAAGGATGTGGCGGCATTGGCCGAAGTGGTGGTCGAGGCCGACCGGCTCGGCCAGGATATCGGCGCGCTCGACGTGCTCGAACGCTACCAGCAGTGGCGGCGCTTCGACACGGTGCAGATGGGCATCACCACCGATGTCCTGAACCGGCTGTTTTCCAACGACATCGGCCCGTTGCGCGCTGTTCGCGACGTCGGCCTCGGCCTAGTCGAACGCATGCCGCGGCTGAAGGACTTCTTCATCCGCCAGGCGTCCGGACTGTCCGGCGACACACCAAAGCTCTTGAAAGGAGAGGCGATATAACCGGCCTAACGACGGGCCAGGGTGTGTTGAGATTCAGGTCAGGCCGAGTCGAGAATGGCGGGTTCCGAGAACCGGAGCGGAGCGTACTTTTGGGTACGTGAGTACCGGAAGCGCAGGAAACCGCCATTCGCAGGCCGGCATCACCTGAATATCAGCACACCCTAGTTGACCTCGAAGCCCAGCTTCTGCCGCAGCCGCAGTATCCGCTGGTCGGAAATCTGCAGGGGTGGCTCACCAGCCTGCGCTGCGCGGTTCACCATCTGCAGCAAATCGTTTCGCTCGGTCACATCCAGGCGCTCGCGCAGAAACGGCGCCAGCTTGTCGATGACGATCGTGGCATCATCGATCTGTGACGCCGCCCATTTGGCATAGACCACAGCCTCGTCGGTCTTCTTCTCGTCAGCAATCTCCGAAATCACCGATCGAATGGCAGCTTCGCGCTGCGGCAGGACAGGCCCGTTCTCGGAGACGATGGCGGTAATCAGCGTCGCGGCGGCCACCACCGGATCGTCGATCGCCGTCAGCGGCGACAGGGCTGCCTGGTTGCGCAGCCTCTTGCGGCGAATGTTCCCTTGCACACGCCCGACGACGTCCGCGACCTCGCGCGCGGCATCGTTCATAGCCTTCATCCGGTACCACTAGAATGCCGCCGCTCCCAACAGCCCAATTGCAGCAATCAGTATATGCATGCCTGAGATCCCCAACCGCAGCGACGATAGGAGAAGTATTGCCGCGCTTCAACGCGTCCGCCGAAGAATTTGATTCCGCCGGACGCAAAACAGAATAGTCTTCAGGACCCCGGCACCTGGTAGATCGCCCTGACTCGATCGTGCCGATTTCGGCCAGCGGAATGCCGCCGGTAATCTCCAGCGCCTCGTCGATATCCCCGGCCTCGATCATGACGAAGCCGAGCAGTTGTTCCTTGGTCTCGGCGAAAGGGCCGTCGGTGACCAGACGCTTGCCCTTGCACCGCCGCACCGTCTTCGAGGTCTTCAACGATTGCAGCGCCTGCGCGATGATCAGCTTGCCTTGCTGGTCCAATGACCTGTCATAGGCCAGCGAATCGGCGTCGAGCTTTGCCAACCTGTCCGGGGTCATGGCGTGAAGGTCTTTTCCTCGCCGTAGACCAGGCAAACATACTTCATGTCTATCTCCCTTGTTGTGAGGAACCATAGGATGCGGCCACCACGGCGCCTTTGCGTGCCGCCATGTGATCGAGAACGCATGTCGCAACCCCGATGATGGCAACCGCCACCAGAAGCCGACCTAAACCGGAGGGCCGCGGATGCAGCCCGTAGTTTTCCCGTCGTTCGGGCTTGCGGCCCGAGCTCTTCCACAGTGCGAAGAACACGCCATCCATGTGAACCTCCATCCGGCCGCGCAATCCGTGACCGCCCGCAGGACGGCCGAGGCCGATGCAAGTCGACATTTTTGCACGCGCAATTTTTCAAGAAAAATTCAGCCCCCCGCCGCTAATTTTGCGCGACTGCGGAAAGAGCGCGGTGGTCTTCGCCCGCGCCCGCGCTATAGTCGTGAAGAACGCTGGCGCCGGGCCGGCGCAATCCGGATAATCAAGGAGAATTTCATGGACCGCACCGCAAACGCCGTCTGGAAAGGCAATCTGAAAGAGGGCAAGGGCACGCTCGACACCCAGAGCGGGACGCTCAAGGGCACGCCTTACTCGTTCAAGGCACGCTTCGAAGACGAGAGCGGCAAGTCCGGCACCAATCCGGAGGAGCTGATCGCGGCGGCGCATGCCGGCTGCTTCGCCATGCAGTTTTCGCATTTCCTGGCCGAGAACGGCACGCCCGCAACCGAACTCGATGCCAAGGCCGTGGTGACGCTAGTTCCGGGAACCGGCATCACCGGCAGCGCGATCACGCTGGTCGGCAAGGTGCCAGGCATCGATGCTGAAAAGTTCAAGGAATTGGCCGAGAAGGCCAAGGCGGAATGCCCGGTCTCGAAGGCTCTCGGCGCCATCAAGGTATCGCTCGACGCCAAGCTCGGCTGAGCGGCGGCTCGCTACGGCCTTTCGCCGGCCATCGCGTCGATTCGTGCGCGCAGCGTCGCAATCTCTTCCTCGAGAGCTTGCACGCGCGCTTCGAGATCCGAGGCCGGCGAAGGTGATTGCTGGGACGTTGCTGCCATCACCTGCATCTGCACCGGTCCGCTGAGCAGATGCACATAGCGGTCCTCGCGCTGGCCGGGTCCACGATCGATCTGCTGAACGAGCGGCGGCTTGCGGCCGATCATCAGGTCGAGATTGCTGCGAAGCTCGTCGATCGAGGGTACCCGCGCCATGCGCTCAGCTCGCGCCAGCAATTCATGGGCAGTCTGCGGACCACGCAGCAACAGCAGGCCAAGTAGGGCGATCTGCGCCGAAGTCAGCGAAAAGCGCTGCGCGATGACATGTTCGTAGCGCTCGACGCGCGAGGCAAAGACCTGCCTGACCAGACCTTTCTGTTCGAGTTGACCCAGCGCCCGCCTGACCTCGACCAGCTCGACCGACATCACCGGCTCGCGCGCCGTCTTCTGGTTGGCGGCGGCAAGTGCTGCATTGAGCGTCAGCGGGTAGATATCGGGCGTCAGTTCCTTCTTTTCGATCAGGCAGCCGAACACGCGCGCTTCGACGGGAGAAAGGATGGGCAGCTCAGAATCAGTCATAGGTCGGCTATCCTTTTGCGGCCGGCGGGACAGCGCTTAGAACTAGATTATCCCGGTGGTAACCCCACTGAGGTCAGACCCTTCTCTCCACCATCATCTTCTTGATCTCGGCTATCGCCTTGGCCGGATTGAGCCCCTTGGGGCAGGTCTGGGCGCAATTCATGATGGTGTGGCAGCGATAGAGGCGGAACGGGTCTTCGAGATTGTCGAGCCGTTCGCCCGTGGCTTCATCGCGGGAATCGATCAGCCAGCGATAGGCCTGCAAGAGCGTCGCCGGACCGAGATAGCGGTCGCCATTCCACCAGTAGCTCGGGCAGGAGGTCGAGCAGCAGGCGCAAAGGATGCACTCGTAAAGCCCGTCGAGCTTTTCGCGGTCCTCATGGCTCTGCAGCCATTCTTTAGCCGGCTCGGGCGACACAGTCTTGAGCCACGGTTCGATCGAAGCGTGCTGGGCGTAGAAATTGGTGAGATCCGGCACCAGGTCCTTGACCACCTGCATATGCGGCAGCGGGTAGACCTTGATCGCGCCTGATATCTCGTCGCAGCCCTTGGTGCAGGCGAGGGTGTTGGAACCATCGATATTCATGGCGCAGGAGCCGCAGATGCCCTCGCGGCAGGAGCGGCGCAGCGTCAGCGTCGGGTCGATCTTGTTCTTGATCCAGAGCAGCGCGTCGAGCACCATCGGCCCGCAATCGTCCATGTCGACGAAATAAGTGTCCATGCGCGGGTTCTCGTCATCGTCCGGCGACCAGCGGTAGATGCGGTATTCGCGCAGATTGGTCGCGCCCTCCGGCTTCGACCAGGTTTTTCCGACCTTGATCTTCGAGTTCTTGGGAAGCGTCAGTTCGACCATTACCTCAGATCCTTTCGGATAACGAGCTTCAGCCCGGACCAGATCCCGCTATCGGAGGCGACCTTCACGATTAAGGCAGCCATCCAGTCCTTCGGGCCGAACTTGGCCGGAAGGGGCGTCCCGGAACACCCTGCAACCGCGAACGCCATCGCTAATATACCCTGGCCTTCGGCGCGATCTTGGCCAGGTTGATGCCGCCGTCCTTTTCCGCCAGCAGCGGCTCGGTGTGCACCGGCCGGTAGCTCAGCGTCACCTTGCCGTCTTCGCTGAGCCGAGCCAGCGTATGCTTGCGCCAGACCAAATCATCGCGGGCCGAAAAATCTTCCCGCGCATGCGCGCCGCGGCTCTCCTTGCGCGCCTCGGCGCCGTAAACCGTGGTGATAGCGTTGGCCATCAGATTTTCCAGCTCCAGCGTCTCGACCAGGTCGGAGTTCCAGATCATCGACCGGTCGAACACTTTTACGTCCTTGAGTTCGCTCCAGATCTGCGAAATGCGCTTGCAGCCGCTTTCCAGCGATTCCTGCGTACGGAACACCGCCGCATCGTCCTGCATCGCCTTCTGCATCTTTTCGCGCAAGACCGCCGTCGGCGTCGAGCCGTTGGCATGACGCAGCCGGTCGAAGCGATCCATGACCTTCTCGACCGAGGCTTCGTTGGGCGACGGGATCGCCGCGTTGCGGTCGATCACCTGGCCGGCCCGGATCGCCGCGGCGCGGCCGAACACCACCAGATCGATCAGCGAGTTCGAGCCCAGCCGGTTGGCGCCATGGACGGAGGCGCAGCCGGCCTCGCCGACCGCCATCAGCCCGGGCGACACCTGGTCCGGGTTCAAGGCAGTGGGGTTGAGCACCTCGCCCCAGTAATTGGTCGGCACACCGCCCATATTGTAGTGGACCGTCGGCAGCACCGGGATCGGCTCCTTGGTCAGGTCGACGCCGGCAAAGATTTTTGCCGATTCCGAAATGCCCGGAAGTCTCTCGTGCAAAACGGCCGGATCGAGATGGTCGAGGTGTAGAAAAATATGGTCCTTGTTCTTGCCGACGCCGCGTCCCTCGCGGATCTCCAGCGTCATGCAGCGCGAAACGACGTCGCGTGACGCCAGGTCCTTGGCCGACGGCGCATAGCGCTCCATGAAGCGCTCGCCCTCGGAGTTGACGAGATAGCCGCCTTCGCCGCGCGCGCCCTCTGTAATCAGGCAGCCGGCGCCGTAGATGCCGGTCGGATGAAACTGCACGAACTCCATGTCCTGCAGCGGCAACCCGGCGCGTGCGGCCATGCCGCCGCCGTCGCCGGTGCAGGTGTGCGCCGAGGTCGCCGAGAAATAGGCGCGGCCATAGCCGCCTGTCGCCAGCACCACCATCTTTGCCGAGAAGCGGTGGATGGTGCCGTCGTCGAGGTTCCAGGCGACGACGCCGGTACAGGTGCCGTCCGGCTCCAGGATCAAGTCGAGCGCGAAATATTCGATGAAGAACTGCGCGTTGTTCTTCAGCGACTGGCCGTAGAGCGTGTGCAGGATGGCGTGGCCGGTGCGGTCGGCGGCCGCGCAGGTGCGCTGCACCGGCGGGCCGTCGCCGAAATTCATCATGTGGCCGCCGAACGGCCGCTGGTAGATCTTGCCCTCTTCGGTGCGCGAGAACGGCACGCCGTAGTGCTCGAGCTCATAGACGGCGGCGGGCGCTTCGCGCACCAGATATTCCATGGCGTCGACATCGCCGAGCCAGTCCGATCCTTTAACGGTGTCGTACATGTGCCACTGCCAGGAGTCGGGCCCCATATTGGACAGCGAAGCGGCGATACCGCCCTGCGCCGCGACCGTATGCGACCGCGTCGGGAACACCTTGGTGATGCAGGCGGTGCGCAGGCCCTGTTCGGCCATGCCGAGCGTGGCGCGCAGGCCGGCGCCGCCGGCGCCGACGACCACCACATCGAATTTGTGGTCGACATAGGTATAGGCGGACGCCGTGTTGGCGTTTTTCGCGTCCTTGGCCAAAATGTCAGCCTCCAAATGCCAGTTTGAGCAGGGCGAAGGTCGAGGCGACGCCGACCACTACTGGAAAGAATGTGTTGAGCGCGAGCAGCGCCAGCCTCATGCCCTCGCCATGGACGTAATCCTCGATGATCGCCTGCATGCCGAGCCGCATATGATAGAGTCCGGACAACAGCACCAGGGCCAGCACCAGCGCCACGAACGGGTTGGTAAGTGCGGCGCGCACTTCGCCATAGCCGGCGCCGTTCAACGCGATCAGGAATCCGACGAAGAACAGGATCAGCGGGATGTTGGCGATCGCCGTTAGGCGCTGGCGCCAGAAATGCTCCGTGCCTTCGCGGGCGGAGCCGAGGCCGCGGACCTTCGCCAGCGGCGTGCGCATGTCGGTGTTGCGGTGGCTCACGATCAGGCTCCCCGCGCCAGATAACCGGCGATCCAGATCAGCAGCGTCAGCACGATCGAGCCGGCCAGCGTCGCCCAGGCGATCCTGGACGCCGTGCCCTTTTCGAGAGCTGCCCCGGTATCCCAGATCAGATGGCGCACGCCGCCCAGCATGTGGTGCATCAGCGCCCAGGTATAGCCGAACAGCACCAGTCGCCCCAGCCATGAGCCGAAGGCCCAGTTGACGGCATCGAAGGTGGCTTGCGAGCTCGCCGCCGCCATCAGCCACAGGGCGACCAGCAGCGTGCCGAAATAGAGCGCCCCGCCGGTGATGCGATGGATTATCGACATCGTCATCGTGATCGGCGGCCGATAGACGGTCAAATGCGGCGAAAGCGGCCGTTCACGTCTGGCAAATTCGCGGGTGGCTGGTGATTTGCTCATGGCTCCCCCAGTTCGGCGTCTCTGGAGCCCCAGGTGGAAATGCGGCGTTACCGCTTCCGGTTGCGACTTCGGACAGCCGGTTTCTAATGCTCTTTTTGCACCGCGTCAAAGCCAGAAAACCGTTTCGAAAACGTAATTTAGTCTGACAAAAGGGTGGGTCTTTGCTTCAATCGATTAGGGCGCGACCCGAAGCCGGCGCAATGTTTGCTGCAGTGCGGTAAACTGATTAACGCTTGCAGGTCAGTGGCGTCTTGCCGCCCTTCATCACCAGCGCATCGCGCCCGTCGATCACGATTGCGTCATGGGCTTCGCCGAAGCGGCTGCTTTGATTGGCGGGGGAGGCAGGCAGGTCCTCGCTGGCGCCGGCTGGGCCAAGCACGCGGACCGACGTGCCAAGGTTTTCGATGGTGATCCTGGTGCCATCGGCGCAATTGTAGGTCGCGGTGCGCGGCTGCGGTGCCGTCAAATCGGTCGTAGTGCCGGTCTTCGGCGCATTGGTCTGCGACACGCAGGCAGCGATGATCAGCAATGGAAAAAGGGCAAGCGTCGCCCGAAACGTTCGGCGTATGGCCACACGCTATCTCCCTACGCATCACTCCAGCGCGATGCTTGCTGTCACCCCGACGCCGCACTCGGGCGCGATGGTGCGGGCAAGCATGGCCGAATGATGGCTGCAACCTGCAAGGCGCCGGTATTAACCATGTTTGCCGAGACCTGGCAGCCAGCAGGACTAGCCTCTTAACAAAGGTTAAGAAAAGGTTAATTTCTGAGTCAGAGGAAGTTCGCCTCGGGCAAATGGAGGACGCCATGCGTTCGAATTCAGGCAGATCGCGCTTTCCGGCACCCATCTTGGCGGCGCCCATCTTGACGGCGCTCGTTTTGGTGGCAGTGGCCGTCGCACCGGCACTCGCCGGGACGCATGATCGCGTCTATGCCGATTCCTTCGGCAATCTGGTCATCGAGAGCGCCGCCGGCTACAAGCGCATCCTCGTCGGCGAGGGCAAGCTGGCCAAGGAATTGTCGGACTACACCGGCGCCGGCCAGCCCGAAATCATCTATGAAAACGAATCGGACGATGTCAGCCGCCGCGACTGCTACAGGCCGCCGGTTTTCGTAAAAGGCCGCAGCTATATGTACGGGCTTTCCGACGGCGAGATGCCCGAACTCAGCCCGTGCCGCTGATTCTGTCAGGCGTCGCCACCGGCGTTTGCAGGGCTGGCCCTAACGAGATACGCACGCGATCACGCCCGCCGCGCTTGGCCTGGTAGAGCGCGCCGTCCGCACGCCGCATGAGATCGGCGAAACCCTCGCCCGGTTGAAGCTCGGCAACGCCAAAGCTGGCGGAGCACCGATGGTCCGCCGGCAAACAGTCGATCGGCAAGGCACCGAAAGCGCTGCGCATCCCTTCGGCGAGGAGCCGCGCAGCGGCGAGATTGGTCCCCGGCAGGATGATGGCGAACTCTTCTCCGCCGATGCGGCCGGCGACGTGATGATCAGCGGCCGCATCACGCAGGAAGCCCGCAAAGGCACCGATGACCCGGTCACCGGATGCGTGACCGAAGCTGTCGTTGATGCTCTTGAAATGATCGAGGTCGGCGATGACCAGGGCGACCGGAATACCCTTGCGCACGGCGTCACGCATCGCAAGCTCGGCATGACGTTCGAAGCCGCCTCGGTTGAGCAACCTTGATAGCGTGTCCGTCTCCGACTTCGACGTCGCCTCGGCGAGCACGTCACGGACCAAAATGACCAGAATGAGAAGCGCGACCGTCATGGCGAATACCGTGCCAAGCGATTGCGACACCAGAGCATAGTTGCTCTGCAGATAGGCCTGCGGATTGATGCCCCAGCCCCCCAATGCGTGGGCGATGAACGGCTTGCTCACGAATTGCAGGGCACTGGCCGCCAGAACGGCCATCAGAGCGCGGTCGAGCCAGTCGCGTTTTTGCTTGGACGACCAGACGAGGCCGAGGCCGACGAACTGCATGGCCGCATAGGGGAGTTGGTAGGCCATCATGCGGGCGAGCGACTGACGTGGCATATCCTGCACAAGATACACTGCAACGGTGGCCGCAAGCAGAAAGACGAGCATCGGACGCCAGGGGATCGCCACGCCATACTTATGGGCGAGCCCAGCATTGAAGACGATGGTGGCGCCGAGGAAAACGGCAAAAGCCGTGACGACCGCGGGTCGCGCATTGTCGAAGACCGGAATGCTGAACTCAATGGCGAAGTAGGTCATCCCGAGCAGATAACCGAAGACCAGCCAGTGTGCCGATGCACGTGCCACATCGTAGAACGAGATGGTCATGAAGGCAGCCGCCAGCAGTCCGGCGACGAGCAGGTTGATTGCAAGGATGAACTCTGCGCCGCCCATGTGTTTCTCGCACTCTTTACGAAAGCAAATCACGGACGGGCGAAAAAGACGTTAATGCGAACCCAAGCGCGAACGATCCGCCGCTGTGAGCGGTTCTGCGACAAATACCGATTCCGGCCGTTCATAAGATAGCCGCACGCTGTCGCGGCCGTTCCTTTTGGCTTTGTAGAGCGCCTCGTCGGCGCGGCGCATCAGCGGCTCCAGTGCTTCGTCGCCGGTACGGGCCGCCACGCCGAAGCTCGCGGTAACTCTCGTGCCGGGCGGAAGCCCGTCGACGCTGCCCGCCGCATAGAGCGTGCGAATGGCTTCGGCAAACAGCCTTGCCGCGCCGAGGTCGCTCAGCGGCAAAAGCACGGCGAACTCCTCGCCGCCGATGCGGCCAGCGACGCCGCGCGTGCCGGCAGCCGATAGAAGCTTGGCGGCAAAGTCGGCGATCACGCGATCGCCCGCCGCATGCCCGTGAAGGTCGTTGAGCGCCTTGAAATGATCGAGGTCGGCGACCACCAGCGCGACCGGCAGTTTAGCGGTGGCGCAGTGCTGCAAGAGAAGCTTGGCGCGCTCCTCGAAACCGCGACGGTTGAGCAGGCCCGACAGCGGATCGGTATACGCCTCGGCCTTCAGCGCCTTCATCACGTCGAGCGCCGCCGCGCAGAACAGGCAAAGCGCGATGAGCAGCGACAGCAGCGCATGCGACAGCAGCGCCGTCGTCCAGTAGGATGAGGCGTAAAAGCCGTCATAGCTTGTGAAGGGTCCGTGCGCGATGATGACGGCTAGTGTTCGCACGAAGAAATTCAGGCCGGAAACCAGCGACAGCACGAACAGGATCATTTCCGTCGGACCCCTGCCGCGCACCGGGCGCAGTTCTGCCGCCACAAGCAGACTGAGGCCGCCGAAGCCGAAATTCATCGCCAGGATCCGCCAAGTGAGGTCCGGCTGAACGAACAGGAACCAGCAGAATGCGGTCAGGCCGCCTCCCGCTAGAACGCCGATCCCGGTATAGGGCACGCGCCGCCCGTAGCGCACCACGATCGCGCTGCAGAGGCAGCAGGCGGCAAAGGTGAAGCATGTGTTGGAAAGCAGCTTGGTCGGCGCCATGCCGACAGGCAGGGTAAAGTACTGGAACAGGAACCCGGCCGCCGACAGCGAGTAGCTGACGGCGAGCACGGCCAGATAGGGGCGGTGGCGCTGGTAGAACCACAGCACGAGAAACACCGCGCCGAGCGCAAGCGCGATCGTCGGATTGAGCAACGCTACCAGCAAACCGGTGTCCAAAGGACCGTGACCCCCCACGCTTCCGCCAGGGAAGACCTTAGGGCGGAAGCCCAAACAAGCGGTTAAGCCCAAACAAGCAGTTAAGCAAAGTCGAATATACGCGGTGTCGCCCATGAAGCTGCTGCGCGGAACTTGAAACCGCGATCGGCGTTTTCCAGCAGCAATCGATGGAGACGCTTTCATGGCCGATACGATCATGCTGACTGATCACGAAGCAATTCGCTCATGGGTCGCGGCGCGCGCCGGATTTCCGGCGATCGTCGACGTGTCGCCCGAGACGGGAACGCAAGCCATGCTGAGGCTGGTCTTCGGCCAGCACGCTTATCAGGACCAGGATCAGGGCGAACGTCCGGTCAATGCGGGCGGCTACGAACTGGTCGAATGGGACGAATGGTTCAAGCTCTTCGACGAACGTCAGCTGGCGCTCGTCGTCGCTGCGGAGCAACCCGGCCGGCGTGAGCAATTCCATGAGTTCATAAGGCGCCCGGCGTGAAGAAAACCCGAACCGCATCGCGGTTCGGGTTCTGGCATGCACTCATATACGAACTGTGGCGGGCCGAGTTATTTCCGCTCACGCCTGAATCTATTTCCACTCACGCCAGATCTACTTCCACTCCCGAATGTCGACGAAGTGGCCGGCGATCGCCGCCGCCGCCGCCATGGCGGGCGACACCAGATGGGTGCGGCCCTTGAAGCCCTGACGGCCTTCGAAATTGCGGTTCGAGGTGGAGGCGCAGCGCTCATGCGGCTTCAGGCGATCGTCGTTCATGGCAAGGCACATCGAGCAGCCCGGCTCGCGCCAATCGAAGCCGGCCGCGACAAAGATCTTGTCGAGACCTTCGGCCTCCGCCTGCTCCTTGACCAGGCCGGAACCCGGCACGATCATCGCATCGACATGCGGGCTGACTTTTTTGCCTTCGACCACCTTGGCGACGGCGCGCAAATCCTCGATGCGACCGTTGGTGCAGGAGCCGATAAAGACGCGGTCGAGCGCAATGTCGGTGATCTTGGTGCCCGGCGTCAGGCCCATATAGTCAAGGGCGCGCTGCTTGGAGGTGCGCTTGTTCTCATCAGTGATGTCGTCGGGGTTCGGCACGATGCCCTGGACCGACACGACGTCCTCGGGCGAAGAACCCCAGGAGACGATCGGCGGCAGTTTCGCCGCGTCGAGCACGACCACCTTGTCGAAATGCGCGCCTTCGTCGGACTGCAGCGTCTTCCAGTACGCGAGTGCTGCATCCCACGCTTCGCCCTTCGGCGCTCGCGGCTTATCCTTGACATAGGCGAAGGTCGTCTCGTCGGGCGCGATCAGGCCGGCCCGGGCGCCGCCCTCGATCGACATGTTGCAGATGGTCATGCGGCCTTCCATCGACAGCGCGCGGATCGCTTCGCCAGCATATTCGATGACATAGCCGGTGCCGCCGGCAGTGCCGATCTCGCCGATGATGGCGAGGATGATATCCTTGGCGGTCACGCCTTCGGGCAGCGCGCCGTCGACGCGCACCAGCATGTTCTTGGCCTTGCGCTGGATCAGCGTCTGCGTGGCCAGCACATGCTCGACTTCCGAGGTGCCGATGCCATGCGCCAAAGCGCCGAAGGCGCCGTGCGTCGAAGTGTGACTGTCACCGCAGACGATGGTCATGCCGGGCAGCGTAAAGCCCTGCTCCGGACCGATGATGTGGACGATGCCCTGGCGGATATCCTTTTCGGAGTAATATTCGACGCCGAAATCCTTGGCGTTCTTGGCCAGCGCCTCGACCTGGATGCGGCTCTCCTCGTTCTTGATGCCGAACTTGCGCTCGGGCGAGGTCGACACATTGTGGTCGACCACGGCCAGCGTCTTTTCCGGATGCCGGACCTTTCTGCCGGTCATGCGCAGGCCTTCGAAGGCTTGCGGACTGGTCACTTCATGGACGAGGTGACGATCGATGTAGAGCAGGCAGGTGCCGTCGTCCTGGCGGTCGACGACATGGTCGTCGAATATCTTATCGTAGAGGGTGCGCGGTGCGCTCATGTGCGTAAATCCGTCGATATGAAAATGAGAAGGGACAAGCGCCGGCTAGCCGGCGAACAAGGCCTAGCGAAGTCGGCTGGTCAGAGCGCCGGAAACGCGCGCGGAGAATCGCGACGGCAGGCGTTTTCTGTCCTGCAGCACGAAGCCCTTGTAGGCCGGATCGCCAAAAAGCTGTTCCATGGCGTGGCTCATATCAATGTTTTGGCTTTTCGGCAATTGGCCGATGCCTTCGCAGAACCAGGGTTCCTCGCCCACGGAGTGGGGAGAGGAACTAACGCCAAGCTTACCCCCTCAAACCACTTCAAACACGAATGTCTTCACCAGCGCCTCAGGCTCGGCGATGGCATAGCAGCGGAACCATGGGCTTTCTTCGACCGGCCGCCATTTCTTCGCCTGCTCCAGCTCATTGGACACGGCCTGAAACCCGCCGCTCTCGAACACCTGGTCGCGAACGGTGAAGATGGCGTGGCCACCCTTCTTGGTGATGCGCACCAGTTCGTGCAGGCCGGAAGCCGGTGCATGGCTGATGGTGAACACGCCGGTCGAGAAGAAGGCGCGGAAATACCCGTCGGGCCAAGGCAGCGGACCGCCAAGCATCGCCTGTTTCAGCTCGCTGTAGGCCTGCCTACTGCCGGCGATTTTCAGCATGTCCTCCGACAGGTCGAGCCCGGCAATGTCCTGATAGCCCAGCGCCTTGAGTGACGGTCCCGACAGGCCGGTGCCGCAGCCGGCGTCGAGCAGCGGCCCTTCGCCTGATGGCACATGGCGCGTCACCCAGGCGGCGATCAGGAATGGCAGGAGATAGCCGAGCGAGGCGGTCTCGCTGTCGTAGGTTGCAGCCCATGCGGCATAGGCTTGCGCCAGCGCTTCCGGCGTATCCGCGGTATAGACCGAGTCCAGCGCCGCATTGGCTTTATCGATATTCATAGGGTCAACTCCTCCGCAACCGGACCACGTCGATCGTAGCGCCATCCTCGCCTGCCTTCTATTGCTCATGCTGACGCCGCAGCCGCTTCTCCAGCGCCCGCAACGCCAGCGACAGGCCAACCGTTAGAATGAGATAGATGTAGGCGACAATGGAATAGGTCTCGAAGAAGCGGAACGAGCCAGCAGCGTAGATCTTGCCCATCTGGGTGATGTCGGCGACGCCGAGCACCGAGACCAGCGAGGAATCCTTGACCATGGCGACGAAATCATTGCCGAGCGGCGGCAGGATGGTGCGGATCGCCTGCGGAAACACGATCAGCCGGAAGCTCTGCGTGCGCGTCAGCCCCAGCGCCTTCGCCGCCTCGATCTGCCCCTTCTCGACCGCCTGGATGCCGGCACGGAAGACTTCCGAGATGAACGCCGAGTAGCCGATGGTCAGCGCCATGATGGCGCGCCACAACAGCGACACGTCGCGCACCAGCAGTTCACCGAGCAGGCCGGCGCTTTGCAACGGCGCGGTCACCGCGTTCCACGCCGCGACGAAGGCCGGCGCGCCGGCAAAAGCGATCCAGAACAACAGCACCAGCATCGGCACGCCGCGGATGATCTCGACATAGAAGCGGGCGATCTGGCGCAGCCAGCGCGACCCCGACAGTCCCATCAGCGCAATGCCGAGCCCGATTGCGGAGGCTAGCGCGAAGGCAACCATTGTGACGAAGACAGTGATGCCGATGCCCTTGGCGACGGTCGCGAAGACCTGGGCATAGAGGTCGCTTGCGGCGATGAAGAGAGCGGCTGCGACGGCGAGTGCCGCCGCCACCGCAAGCCACCAGGGGAAGTCGGATTTTGCGGTGGAAGATGCCGGCGTCTGCATCAGGCGATGCTGGCGACAGAATAGCGAAACTCCGTCCGTGCAATAATCAACGCACGGTCCACACGCAGTAAGCGCGCCAAGACCAGCTCACTGCCCCATCTTGTAATCAAGGAACCATTTCTTGTTGAGCGTGTCGAACGTGCCGTCGGCCTTTAATGCGGCGATCGCCGCATTGACCGGCTTCACCAGATCCGAGCCTTTCGGGAAAATAAAGCCGAAATCCTCGGTGCCGAGCGGACCGCCGATCAGTTTCAGCGCGCCATTGGACGCCTCGACATAACCCTTGCCGGCGGTGCCGTCGGTCAAAACGACATCGACGTCGCCGGTCTTCAGCGCCTGCACCGTCGCGCCGAACGTCTCAAACAGTTTGATGCGCGGGTTCTGCTCATTGCCGTCGAGCACGCTGTAGACGGCGGTGTAGAAGGGCGTGGTGCCGGCCTGCGCGCCGATCAGCCCATCTTTGAAGGCGCCGAAAGTCTTGGCGTCGGTGAAACGCTTCTCGTCGCCGCGCACCAGCATGAACTGTTCCGAGCGCATATAGGGGTCGGAGAAGTCGACTTTCTGCTTGCGGTCGTCCTTGATGGTGATGCCGGTCATGCCGATGTTGAACTGGTTGTCGGAAAGCGCCTGGATCATCGCGTCCCAGGACGTGTTCTGGTACTCGACCTGGAAATTCAGCCGCTTGGCGATCTCATTCATCGCATCATATTCCCAGCCGATCTGCTTGCCGGTCTTGGCGTCGATGAACTGCAGCGGCGGATAGGCGTTCTCCGTCACCACCACCACCTTCTTGCCGCCGAGATCGGGCAGCGCCTGCGCCAGGGCAGCGACGGGCACGAGAATCAGAGCCAACAGGCCGGCCAACAGCAGTTTCGATTTGGTCATGACACTCCCCGAGAACTTGAACGGCCTCGACATGGTCGAGGCTTGCAGGAAAATCCGGCGCCGACTTTAGCTTTCCGCAGGCTGCTTGCAAGCCGATCCGATGCGCCGCGTCGTTCGAGAACGGATTCCCATGCTTCAACCGAGCGATTTGCGGAGCGATCCGTACCTGCAGCGGGTCAATTAGGGCCTGGCAAATCGAAGCCCGGGAGGTTTTCCCCTCCAAAACGAAAAAGGCGGCCGAAGCCGCCTTTCGAAACATGGTTGTTGAAAAAGTCTTATTCGGCGACAGCCGCTTCCGCAGCCTTGGCGGCCTCGTCGGCGGCCTTCTTCTCAGCGGCGTCCTGCGCGGCCTTCTCGGCAGCGAGCGCCTGGGCGGCGGCCACCTTCTCGGCCTCGATGCGGGCCTTCTCGGCGTTCAGCGCATCGCGCTCCTCATCGTTCAGCTTGCGGGCGCGCACGCCGGTGTTTTCCGAAATACGGGCCGACTTGCCGCGACGATCGCGCAGGTAATAGAGCTTGGCGCGACGCACCTTGCCGCGGCGCACGATCTCGACGCCCTCGACCATCGGCGAATAGACCGGGAACACGCGCTCCACGCCTTCGCCGTAGGAAATCTTGCGAACGGTAAAACTCTCCTGGAAGCCGGCGCCGGCGCGGGCGATGACGACGCCCTCATAAGCCTGGACGCGGGTGCGGGTGCCTTCGGTCACGCGGACCTGGACGCGCACGGTGTCGCCGGGCTGGAACTCGGGAAGCTTGCGCTTGGCTTCGATCTTGGCGGCCTGTTCGGCCTCGAGCTGACGGAGGATGTCCATCTCTACAAATCCACTTCTTGTTCTTCCGACAGTCAGAGCGTCCGACACTCGCCTTGCAGTTCCATTGACCGCTCGGCTATGCCTTTTGTTCGCGAGAACATCGGGCAGGGGCGACTACACCGCCATTGTTGACGGGTCCGGCAGATTTTTCTTCCGGTTCGGGCGGGCACATACAGCTATTTCGACGCTTTGTCACGCCTTTGCCGTGTTCTTTTTTGGTCGCTGGCCGACATAGCAATCTTTCAGCGCAGGGGTTGCGTCGAAGGCCCAAGCTTTTTAAGCCGGGTAAAACGTGACTTTCCTCCGGCGGCAATACCCCTCATGCCAGTTCTCGATGCGGCCCTGCTCTTTGTCGCGGGCTTTCTTTCAGGTGCCGTCAACGCGATAGCCGGCGGTGGCACGTTCGTGACCTTCGGTGCCATGACACTGGTCGGCTTGCCGCCGATCGTCGCCAACGCCACCTCGTCGGTGACACAGTTCCCCGGCTATATCACCTCGACGCTCGCCTATTGGTCCGACATCAAGCATTTCTGGCGCACCGCGTTGCTGCTCGGCGTCATATCGGCTTTCGGCGCGCTAGCCGGTGCGCTCATCCTTCTGGCGCTCGACAATCCGTCTTTCCGCGTGCTGGTGCCATGGCTGCTGCTGGCTGCAACCGCGCTGTTCGCCGCCGGGCCTTGGCTGAAGCCGGCGCCCAAGCCAGGACATGAGGCCGCGGTCGGTTCGCTGGTCGGTTCCCTGGCGCAATTCGCGACCGCGGTCTATGGCGGCTTCTTCGGCGCCGGCATGGGCGTCATGATGCTGGCGACGCTCGGCCTTACCCAGCCCGGCGACTACCACCGCCTGAACGCGCTGAAGAACATGCTGGCCGTGATCATCGCGGCGGTAGCCATCCTGGTTTTCGTCTCGGGCGGCGTGATCGCCTGGCCGCAGGCGATCATCATGATACCGGGCGGCGCACTAGGCGGCTACGCCGGCGTCTGGATCGCCAAGCGCGTGCCGCAAATTGCCGTCCGCGGCTTCGTCGTTGGGGTCGGCGTGTTCCTGGCCTTTTACTATTTCACCAAGGGCTGAGCGGCTCGACCATGATCCCGAAAAGTGGAAGCCGGTTTTCGGTAAAGATCATGGTCAAACAGGAAGATGGAGCCCATCCCGATTTTATCGGGATGAATCAGGTTCCATCATATCAGGCCGGCGCTCCTTGGTCAGCTTTTCCGATTCCCCTCGCCGCCATGCGGCGATCTTCTTGTGATTGCCCGAGGTGAGAACCTCGGGAATTTGCCGGCCGTCGAATTCCTGCGGCCGCGTGTAGTGCGGATGTTCGAGCAGGCCGTTTTCAAAGCTCTCTTCATCGCCTGACACCGCGTTCCCCATCACGCCGGGCAACAGCCGCACCACAGCGTCGAGCAGCACGAGCGCTGCCGGCTCGCCGCCGGAGAGGATGAAGTCGCCGACCGAGACCTCCTCAAGCCCACGCGCGTCGATCACCCGCTGGTCGACGCCTTCGAAGCGTCCGCAGACGATCACCGCGCCCGGCCCGGCGGCCAGCTCGCGCACTCGGGCCTGCGTCAGCGGTTTTCCACGCGGGCTCATCAGCAGCCGTGGCCGTGGATCACCCGGTGGCGAGGTATGGTCGATCGCCTTGGCCAAAACGTCGGCGCGCATAACCATGCCGGCGCCGCCGCCGGCCGGCGTATCGTCGACGGTGCGATGGCGGTCGGTGGCAAAATCGCGGATCTGGATTGCTTCCAGCGACCATGTGCCAGCCTCCAGCGCACGGCCGGCCAGAGACACGCCGAGCGCGCCGGGAAACATCTCGGGATAGAGCGTCAGCACCGAGGCGGAGAAACTCACCGGTTGCCCCCGGCATCCCTGGGTCCGCGTGGCCTGCCCTTGGGGTCGAAACCATCGTGGCCGGGAGCATCGCCGTCTTCGTCATCGATCAGGCCCGCCGCCGCCGGATCGATGCGGACGAAACCCTCTTTGATAGACACGTCAGGCACGGCGGCCTGCGTGAACGGGATCAGCACGCCTTTGCGCTCGCCAAGCGTCACGTCGAGAATGTCGCCGCCGCCGAAATTATGCACCGCCACCACCTTGCCGATGTCAGCACCGGTATCGTCCCGGACCGTCAGCCCGACGAGGTCGGCATGATAGAATTCGTCCTCTTCGCCATCGTCGGGCAGCATCGAACGGTCGACGAACAATTCCGTGCCGGCAAGCGCCTCGGCGGCGTTGCGGTCGCTGATGCCCTTGAAGCGCACCACAACGACGGTGTTGGCCGGCCTGATGTCGACGATCTGAAAGGCGCGGCCATCCCTGGCGTAGAGCGGACCGTAGTCGGCCAGCGCCAACGGATCGCCGGTGAAGGTTTTCACACGCAATTCGCCTTTGATGCCGTGGGCGGCGCCGATCACGGCCATCTGGACGGGGTTTTGCGGTTTGGTCATCGGCGGAAAAATCCTTTGGCCTTGCTCTAGCTCCACCCTCTTGTCATTTCAATGACGCGGCTCTTCACCGCTTCCTAACCCGGCTGCCGGAAGATGGCCCAGAATTGGAAGAACGAATTGCAAGAACGGAATATCGGAAGAGCCCAATGCAGGAATTTCTTATTCCAGCCAAACCAGACCTTCAGGCAGCCCGCGAAACCTGGCTGAAGATGCTGGCGCGCGAACGCCGGCTGTCGCCGGAAACCGTGGAGGCGTACGAGCGCGACACCCGCCAGTTCCTGCACTTCCTGACCGGCCATTGCGGCGGCTCGCCCGGCATTTCGGATATCGCCGATCTGCGCCCGGCCGATCTGCGCGGCTTTCTCGCCGCTCGCCGTGCCGGAGGTGCCGGTGCCCGCACGCTCGGGCGGGGGCTCGCCGGCATCCGTTCGCTGCTGCGTTTTCTGGAGCGGCGCGGCCTCGTCAACGCGGCGGGTGCCGCGGCACTGCGCGCCCCGCGGCAGCCGAAGTCGCTGCCCAAGCCGCTGACGGCCAGTGATGCGAAACACGTCGTTTCAGTGGAAGGTCAGCTGGCGGAGGAGCCGTGGATCGCTGCCCGCAACGCTGCCGTGCTGACGCTGCTCTACGGCTCGGGCCTGCGCATTTCCGAGGCGCTCGGCCTGTCGGGCGCCGATCTGTCGGCACCTGGCGATACGGTGCTGCGCGTCACCGGCAAGGGCGGCAAGACGCGGCTGGTGCCGGTGCTGCCGGTGGCGCTGCGGGCGATTGCCGAATACCGGCGGCTCTGTCCCTGGCATCTCGACCCGAAGGGCCTGCTGTTTCGCGGCACCCGCGGCGGCCCGCTCAACCCGGCCATCGTCCAGCGCGACATGGCCAAGCTGCGCTCGGCACTCAATCTGCCCGACACCGCCACGCCCCATGCCTTGCGTCATTCCTTCGCCACGCATCTGCTTGGGCGCGGCGGCGACCTGCGCACCATCCAGGAACTTTTGGGCCACGCCAGCCTGTCGACGACGCAGATCTATACCGGCGTCGACACCGCGAGGCTGCTCGAAATCTATGAGGCGTCCCATCCCAGGGCGTAACCTACGCATGCTTTCCCAAAGCTGCGGACAAGGTACGAGCCGTGAGCCTGATCCGAGACAATTTTGCTCGACCGGTTAACCGTTTCACCGTCCTTTGAACCTAAAAGCGAGTCATGAAACGTGTCATTGCCATCGCCGACCGCACGGCCCTTGCGTCGCTGAAGCTGCTCGTGGCGGTCAACATCCTGTTTTTTCTCGCTTTCCTCATCATTGCGCTGCTCGCCGCCGGCAAGGCGCGTGCCGAAACCCCGGTCTGCGCCGGCGCCGACATGCTGTTGGCCTTGCAGAAGGACGACCCGGCTGCCTACCGCAAGATCGAGACCGAAGCGGCCGCGATACCGAACGGCAAGGGCCTGTTGTGGAAGCTGGAAAAGGCGGGTGAAAAACCGTCCTTCCTGTTTGGCACCATGCACGTGACCGACCCGCGCGTGACCACGCTGCCGCCCGCAGCGCAAAGGGCGTTTGATGCCGCCGACACTGTCGTCATCGAGACTACGGAGGTGCTCGATCAGCAGAAGATGATGGCGGCGTTCCTGAAAGAGCCGGAGCTGATGATGTTCACCGACAGCACCACGCTGTCCTCGCTGCTGTCGCCGGACGATGCGGCGACCGTGAACAAGGCGCTCGACGCGCGCGGCATCCCGCCGGCGAGCGTTGCCAAGATGAAGCCGTGGATGCTGTCCACCATGGTCGCGCTCCCGGCCTGTGAACTGGCCCGCCAGTCCGGGGGTGCGCCGGTGCTCGACATCAAGCTCGCGGAGGACGCCAAAGCCTCAGGCAAGACCGTCGATGGTCTGGAGACCGTCGCCGATCAGCTTCGCGCGATGGCCTCGCTGCCACTCGCTTTTCACATGAAGGGCCTCGTCGAAACACTGAAGCTCGGCGACAGAATGAACGACGTCAACGAAACCATGATCGTGCTTTACCAGCGCGGCGACATCGGCATGTTCTGGCCGCTGTTTCGTACCGTCCTTCCCAGCGACGAAGACGATTCGGCGGGCTATGCCGCCTTCGAGAAAACCATGATCACCAGCCGCAACAAGGTGATGGTCGATCATGCCGGGCCGATCCTCGCCGGGGGCAACGCTTTCATGGCGGTCGGCGCCCTGCATCTTCCAGGGACGGAAGGCCTGGTCGAGGATTTCCGCAGGGCCGGCTACACCGTCACTGCCGTCGACTAGTTGCACGGTTGAGTTGCGGATCCCGCAAGACGTGGTTTCGGTCGATGCCCTCCCGAATCATGCAAGCCTTGTCTACGCGCAAGACGGTAGAAAAGGTTCGTTTTGGCTCGATCGCTGCCAGTTTGCGAAGAAAATGCGCGCGGATAAACGATTCCGGGTGTAAGATTGCCCTGTTTTCGGCGTTTTCGATTCCTAGCGTGAAACCTGTTCAACGATTGCGCGTTGAGTTGTGTTGATTGATATTTTTCATCCACGGAGGACACTTTTATGGCGAATCCAAACGACCCGTACACCACTCCGACTCCCCCTCCCAAGGCGGGTGGCGGCGGCAGCGGCTGGCTGATTGCCCTGGTTGTCGTTATCTTGGCTATTGTCGCTTATTATATTTTTGGAAGAAGCGGTGAACCGCCAGCGCCTGCTGAACCGCCGGCGGCCACCACGCCAGCCCCAGCGCCAGCAGAACCAGCGCCTGCTCCGGCACCCGCAGAGCCGGCCCCCGCGCCCGCACCGGCCCCCGCAGAGCCGGCTCCGGCGCCAGCACCTGCTCCGGCGCCTGCTGAGCCAGCGCCTGCTCCGGCGCCCGCACCAGCCCCGCAGTGATCGGCTGCTGATTACAAATACAAACGGCCCGCTTTTCAGCGGGCCGTTTTGCTTTGAGCCGTCAGATGGCTTCCGGCCACCTTCGTCATCCTAGAGTCTTTCATGTTTTTACGGAAGCATATCCAGCGTTGTTGAAGTAGTTTGCGCATTCGTCAGGCTTGATGGTGCCGACGAGGGTGCCGAG